>JANQJL010000106.1 GCA_028281675.1 Simkaniaceae bacterium | reverse complement strand
AAGTCATAACTTCAGAATTAGACATTTGGCATTGAGGATCATCTCGAATCCCAAGAGCATTTAATGTTGAATCTGCAAGGCAGTAAATAAAGATTGCTTATTTATGAAGTGCTAAAGGCAAAAATAGGTGGCATTCACGGGTATTAAAACTTTGATCGAAAGATCGGCGAACTGATGAGCATATTTGTCGATAATGGGGAAAGCCTCAGAAGTGAGGTTAGGGGCTGCCTCGACATGGAGAGAGTCTATAGGGAGGCTTAAGAGGGCTTCAAGCCCTCGGTTTGATAGGTGGGGAATATCGATGAGAGAAAGATGGCGGATATCAAGCTCCTTGAGCTGAAAAAAGAGCTCATCTGTGAGATTTTGGCACCCACTCAAGGTGATAAATCGAAGGGTTGGATGGGGCTGGAGAAGGGTGAAAGCCTCCTTGTTGGTGAGATTTTCAGAGTCAAAAATCTGAAGCTTATAAAGCGGAAGGGAATCGATCGTTTTTCGAATTGTTTCCAGTGTCATATTTCTATAGGAAAAGTCTAGAAAACTTAAGTTTGGGAAAACCTCTGGAAAACGGGAAAGTCCCTTATCGGTTAATGGAGTCTCTCGGATATCTAACATTTCCAAGTGTTTTATCTTTTTAACAAAGTGTGCATCCGATACGAAATCAAGCCCTTTTAACCGAAGCTTCATTAGGGTTTGAGGAAGAGAGTCCAAACATTTTTCTGTTAATAGATGACAATCAGATATGTCTAAATCATAAATATTCACACACTTTTCAAGGAGGCTTGATAAGCCCTGATCGGTCAGGGAATAAGAGTCTTTTAAACTAATAAAATCAAGATCGGGATTCGAATCAGCAACTTGGGCTAGAAGCTCTTCATCGACGCTCTGATTCCCTTCTAGGTTTAGCGCAGTCATAGGGCTTTGAGATGCAATCATTTGAGAGAGTTTCTCTTTTGACAACCCCCTCGGAGGTTTATAGGGTTCTGTCCTGAGAGAATAATCCCCTCCTTCAAAAGTAGCGGGAACGGTCAGTTTATCCTCATAGATAGAGAAAAGCATTTCTCGAAAGTTTGCAAGATGAGGATAGATTTTTTCATGTTTAAGATGTTCATATTTAATGAATTTTTCTCCCTGAAGAAAACAGAAATCCCCTTTGAAATTTGCAGAATCATGAACGTAAACCTTTGGTTTTTGCCCTTTTCTAAGGAGAGATTTTCCAATTGAGTGTTGATGGCCTTTAATGTTTAGTAGATCCATCAAAGTTGGAAGGAGGTCACATTGGGAGGCAAGGGTATCGATTGTTTTAGGGTCTTTGATTCTCCCATCAGCATAAATCATGAGGGGGACATGGTAGTTTTCCTTGTGATTATCTCGACGGTATTCAAAGGAGGTATTATCATCCCCAAAATAGCACCCGTGATCCCCCATAATAAAGAGGATGAGGTCCTTTGTAAGGTTTTTTTCTTTAAGCTGCTTGATAAAATTTCCAATCGCATGATCGGTATAGTGGAGAGTCTTTAGATAGTTCCGATAATACCCAGCATCTACCTCTTCCAAACTTGGAGGTTCATAGTGAGGGGGAACGGTCCATGGATGGTGTGAGCTAACGGTCAAAAGAGAGTAAAATTGAGGGGTTTTTTGGTCTCTTTCAAAATGATCTAGCGTCATCTTAAAAAGGAATTCATCATGAATTCCTATCGACCCACCAGTGCAGGAAGGGTCAAACCGTTCGAGTTCTTTTTTATCAAAGACTCGGTCTCCTTCAATTTGCTTTAAAAAGGGACCAACACCTCCCAGTCCCCAATGAGCTCCCTTAAAAAAGTTGGTCTCATACCCAAGCTTCTTAAGATGATGGGGAAGTCCATAGGTTGGAATATCTCGGTCGAGTGCTGTCTTCATTTCAAGAGAGTATGGGAGGCCAAACAAAGAGGTGTAAATAGAGCGAAAGGTAAGGAGAGAATTTGCATAGAAATTTGAATAAAGATAGGACTCTTTTGCTAAACTATCCAGACGACTTGTGACTCCATATTCTCCTCCTAAACATCCCATATCTTTTGCCCGAAGTGATTCAACAAATAAAAACATGATGTGTGGTTTTTTTTCAGGAGTGATTGCGATATTGAGCTCTTTTTCTCCTCTAAAACCATGGGTATAACGAAAGAGGGGATAATGAGGATTCTGTGCGGTATAGATCTCCTGTGAGGAGAGTATTTCTTTCTTAGCAAACGTTGAAAAGTCCTTTTTCTTTTTTTTAAAGGGTTTAGAAAGAAAAGCTAATGCTTGCTTTTCCCAAAGAATAATAAGGGAATCCCTTACTAACTCTGTCTTAAAAAAGAAAAAGGGAACTCCTAAAAAAAGAAACCATAGAGAAAGTGGTGGAAGAGCAAAAGAGAGGAGAGAAAGAGGGAGAAAGAGGGGAAAAACCCTAAAAACATCGATCGCTTTTGCTGAATCTTTGAAACTTCGAATTTGAAAGAGGAGAGACAAACAACTTCCATCAAGCCTGAAATGGAGTTTTTTATCAATAAGCCCATCGTAGAGAATAAGGAGTTGAAAAAGGGGGGTGAGCCAGGGGAAAATAAGGGAAAGTGCGCTGAGCTGCGCCCCTACAAATAAATCTTGAAAAAGGGGCAAAATAGAGCGATCTTTTCGAAAATAGCTACGGGCAATCCACGAAGGAGTGGAAAACCCTATCAGCGCGAGCACCCAAGTCATTTAAAAGACTCCCAAAGCATCCAACATAATAATGACGATGATCAAGGGAGCGATATATTTTATGCCAATCTCAAAGTACCACTTGAGAGGTGGATAGGTCTTAAAAAGTCCTTCAGCACCCTCTTTAAGATGGGGAAAGGCCTTTTTAAAGGTCCACCGCCAACCGACTAAAAGAACAGCAGCAAGCCCTCCCAAGGGAATCAGTATATTGAGGCATAGAAAGAGGAGGAGGTTGAAAAAGTTCTTTCCAAAAAAGGTCAAGTCTTTCCAAGGACCAAAAGATAATACGCAAGGGAGCGCCACGGTAAAAACAGCAATCCCGGTGGTTAAAACGGCGCGGTGACGCTTCCATTTCCATCGATCTATGAGGTAGGCGATGAGAGGTTCCATTGCTGAAATTTCTGAGGTAAGTGCTGCTAAAACAAGAAGGAGAAAGAAGAGGAGGCATAGAAAATATCCTCCTGATAATTGAGAGAAAACAAGAGGGAGGGTTTGAAACATCAAGCTTTCTCCGGCAGTTGGGGCGAGTCCTGCTGAAAATACAATTGTAAAAATGGCAATCCCTGCAAGGAGTGAAACGCAAATGCCAAATAAAGTAATCGGAACGCACGTTCCAGGGATATTTTCCTTTTTTCCTAAATAGCTTCCATAGGTAACCATCGTCCCCTGCCCTAAGCTAAGAGAGAAAAAGGCTTGCCCAAGGGCAAATAAAATGGCCGTCGGCGTAATTTCTCCCCAATTAGGCCTAAAGACAAAAACGAGCCCTTCCTCCCCTCCTGGCATGAGGAGTCCTTTAATCGCTAGAAAAAGGAGGATAAAAAGGAGGAGGGGCATCATGACCTTGTTTCCCGCCTCAATCCCTTTTTGTACCCCTGTATAGAGGACGAAAAGGGAGAGAAATATAAAGCCAGCAAGTGACCCAATCCCCCATAGCGCTGAGGTGCTAAATGTTTGGAAATGTTCGACTGCTTGGCTGCTAGAGCTAAAGTGGTTGATCTGACCCAAAACTGCTTGAAGAAAATATCCTAGGGTCCATCCCGCTATGACTGCATAAAAAGAGCTAACAAGAAAGCCTGTTAAAATCGCCATCTTTCCTACCCCTTGCCATCCTTTATGGCGCCCAATTTCCTTAAAGGAGCCAGAGGGATTCAATTGTGCTTTTCGCCCAATTAGGATTTCTGAAATAAGGACAGGAAACCCCACAAGAAGGAGACAGACTAAATAAAGAAGAACAAAGGTTGCTCCGCCATTCTCCCCTACTACATAAGGGAATCGCCAGATACTTCCCAGACCAATAGCTGATCCTACAGCTGCCCAGATAAATCCGAAGCGAGATTTCCACTGTTCACGTTTTGGCTTAGAGAAGGTAGCCTCCAGGGTAAAACCCTAGTCTAACTGAGCAACACTAAAAGTGCTAGGGGAAATCGATTCCTCTTCTGGCACAATCCGTTTTTCTGCATAGAGATTATGGAAAAGACGCTCATAATCCTTAACACTATGGAGAAGCTCCTTGGAGAGAATAGGATTTTCAGGAGCGATGTTATGTTTCTCATCGGGATCTTCCTCTAAATCATAAAGCTCTAATTCCTGAGAAATCCGTGTATAGATAAACTTATATTTTCCTGCGCGGCACCCAAAGTTTTTAAAGACATAAGGATTATGAAAGAAAATCTCTCTTTCTTCTATTTTTCGCATCAAAGAACTTCCGATTGAGTGATTGAATCCATGAAGTCCGAGTATATCCATGAGCGTTGGAACTAAGTCGAGTTGACTCCCTGGAGTGGTGATTTTCTTTGGAATAGTCACCCGCCCTTCTCCATAGATCATTAAAGGAACGCGGATATTTTCTTCATAGAGATACCGCTGCTCTACAAAATTGTTATGCTCTCCCATAGGATATCCATGATCTCCAAGAACAAATAACAAGGTGCTTTGAAGGAGACCTTTTTCCCGGAGAAGTTCAACAAGGAGCCCTAAACAAGCATCGCTATAGTGAAAAGTGTTGAGGTATTTCCGGTAGATCCTCGAAATTTCTGCCGGGAATGCAGGAGGTTGATAATGAGTGGGAAGATTCCAAGGGTGATGATTACTAATTGTAAACAGGGTTAAAAACTGTGGATTTTCCCCTTTCTCTTCCAAGAAGTTCGTGGCGTAGTGCATTAAGCACTCATCAGGAAGACCCCAGCTTGAGGACTCCGCTTTTGGAAAGGCTTTAATCATTTCGTCCTTTCCGTGAACCACATCGTATCCATGGAGATTAAAAAAATGGTCCTGTTTTTCAAACTCAATCGGCCCATTATGAAGATAACTCGTTTGGTATCCTCCCTCTTGCATCAGCTGCGGAATTCCAATAAATGGGGATTTTGCCCGTGCTGCTACCTCAGAAGCATCGACATCAGAAGGGATCCCAAAAAGAGAAGAAACAACAGACCTCGATGTCCGGACAGAGTTGGCATAAAAATCGGTGAAGAGAATCCCCTCCTTAGAGAGGCGATCAAAATGGGGAGTGGCTCCCCTTTCTGCTCCTAATACGCCAATATTTTTTGCTCTAAATGATTCCATAAAGAGGAAAATTACATGGGGTTTCTCATCTTCCTTAACCTGTATGTTAAATACTTTTTTCCCTGAGAAACCCTGCGTATATTTAAAGAGAGGATATTCTGATGAAGGGTTAGACTTCTTTTCATTCTGAGCTTGAAATCGTGACTGCACAAGATATCCCACATCTGTCTGATCATTTTTTCTCTTAATAAAACGGAGCAGTTTCCTGACATACCATAGTTCGTGTTGAAAAACGATTTGATCCGTTGCATAAGAGAGTTTTTTGGGTAGGAAAAAATGACCGATTGCCCCAATAATTCCTAAAAGCGTCCCTGTCCAAAGCCAATCACTTTGAAACTTGAGCTCTTGAAGCTCTTCCCAGCAATTCCAATAGGTAAATGTTGGAGAAGAAAGGAATATAAGGGCTATGGGAAAGAACCGCCAGATCTTCTTCTCCTTAGCTGAATCCCAAAAGCAACGGGCATCATTTATAAGGGAAAAAAAAGAAACCTCCATTCGAATAGCCGCTTTTCGATGCAAAATGGCATCTACTAGCAAATGAACTTGGAGAAGGGTAGACCCAAAAGCAAAGATCCAGAATAAATACTCTTTAGCAAAGGGGAAAATTGAGATAAATAGTATGAGCAAAAAGAGTTGTTGAAAAGCGATGAAAATATCTTGACAAACCCCTGTTAAATAGGAAACTAAAAGAGAGGCCCTAACAGCTAAATGACGGTGTAGAATAGTAAACCGTACAAAGAGGGCTGGAAAGGCTAATAATAACAAAAAGGGCCATACAATTACCATGTATTAAGGATACTTCCATGGAGGAAAAGTGTCAAAGTTTTTTAATAAACTCCAACGTGTTATTTTATAAAAAAGGATGCGTTAATTCTAGCAGCCTATGTGGCGCTAAGGATTTCTTTTAGTGTATACTTCAAGTCACACCAAGAATAAAATAAGTCTTTTAGCAAGAATAACTTAGCTGTCCAAGCTCCGGGGATTAACTTCCAGAGCGTCAAAAAATGCTCGTTAACAATACATCATCCATAGACAATGAAAGGAATATTACCTCTCTATAGGCCCTTAAGAGTTTTTCAGCAATATCTGGGGTTTTCCGTGTGATCTATACCTTCATAGCCGATTCATAACTTTTAATAAATTTTCAGCAAGAGGAGCAGGATTAAAATCTCCATGGTTCAGGAGGATCACCACTCCTGTATCGGTTTCTGGGATCATTCCCATATACATTCCAAAGCCAAAGAGCGTTCCATCTAAATAGTAGAGCTTTTCTTTAAGGGTTTGAAACGTGGCAATTTTCCAACCCAGCCCCATCTGAAAAGTCTTAAAAGTGTGATAAGGAGCTTGCATAATTGGGAGAATAGCATTCAAACTTGTCTTTTCCTTTCTCATGTTGAAAGAAAGAAAGGTAAGCATATCTTTAGGTGAGGAGTATAGACCACCCGAACCGATAAAAACAGAATAGATCTTTTCATTTAATAGCGGTGAAATCCCCTTCCCCAATTCATACCCGGTTGCAAGGCGTGACTTTTGCTCAATAGAAAGAGTAAAGACCGTGTCTTTTAAGTTCAGCGAATAAGCAATCATCTGCTTAACGAGATCAGGATAAGTCCGTTTAGAAAGGCGAGAAAGGAGGTTTGCTAGAAAGGCATATCCAAAGTTTGAATACTCATATTTTGTCCCAGGCTCTCTTGGAAGCTCATACTTCGATAAGAAACGATACATTTGACTGATGCTAAAAGAAGAGCGACTTGATAAAGAGTAGGGCATATCGGGAAGGGCTGAGGTATGGGTCGCTAAATCTCCTAAAGTGATCTCTTTCCCATTATAGGTTGGCAGCCTCATTGATTTTGGAAGGAATTTTGAAACCGGATCATTTAAACTCACCTGCCCCTCTTGAACAAAATAAGCTAAAACCGCCGCAGTAAAAAGCTGGGTCAAAGGGCCAATACGAAATTCGGTATATTGATTGATGGGGATAGGTGATTTAAGGGAGAGATTTCCCCTTGTTACAATCTGCTCAAACTTTTCATGGTTTTCTCTTCCAATGGCCATGACTGCAATGCTCGTAATGGAATGGTCTTCCATATAAGATTCGGTGAGCTTTTCAATTTGCTTTTGAATCCCCTCTTCCTTGGAAAAAAGTGGAATACATAAAGAAAAAACTGTAGCAAAAATAAGGATTTTTGTTTTCAAGATCATATGCCATGTGTTATAGTCGATGGTCGAATAGTAATAAATAAAAAAATGTTATGAAATCGAAGCGTACCCTCAATATCTTTTTGCTGGCGATGATCAATGTTGCAGCAATTTGTAGCATAAAAAACTGGCCTATCACCGCTGAGTATGGGTTTTCCTCCCTCTTCTACTTTATTGTCTCCATTGCCCTTTTTTTTATTCCAGTCTCTCTTGTTTCAGCCGAGCTAGCAACAGGATGGCCCGAAAGAGGAGGGGTCTACGCTTGGGTCAAAGCAGCAATGGGTCACCGCGCAGGCTTTTTAGCTGCCTGGCTCCTATGGATCGAAAACGTTGTCTGGTATCCCACGATACTCTCCTTCATTGCAGGGACTATTGCCTTTAGCTTTAACCCAGACCTTGCAAGCAATACTCTCTACCTCTTTGGCATGATCCTCGGAACTTTTTGGCTTGCTACCTTTGTTAATCTCCTAGGGATGAAAACCTCCGGATGGGTTAGTTCCCTTGGAGTCATTATTGGAACTGTTATCCCTGGGATATTAATCATTGGTCTTGGAATTGCCTGGATGTTTTCCGGGAAATACTCCCATATTGATTTCACCTGGAATGCCTTTGTTCCTGATTTAAGTAGTCCAAAGCAACTTGCCCTTCTGACCGGAGTCCTCCTTGGCTTTGCTGGAATGGAGATGTCTGCTGTCCATGCCCGCGATGTTAAAAATCCTCAGAGAGACTACCCTCGCGCCATCCTATTTTCTGCCCTTATTATCGTCATCCTCTCTCTCCTGGGAACCCTCGCCATTGCCATCGTCATCCCTCAAGCTGAGATCAGCCTCGTCTCAGGGGGGATCGAAGCGATCTCCTACTTCCTTAAAACCTATCATCTTGGCTGGACCATCCCCATTGTTGCGATCATGGTTGCCTTTGGCGCCATGGGTGGAGTGAGTACCTGGGCCGCGGGCCCTAGCAAAGGGCTCCTAGCCGCTGCCCAAGATGGAGATTTCCCTCCGATCCTTCATAAGATTAATAAAAACAATATGCCCATTGCCATGCTCATTTTCCAAGGGATTATCGTCACCATTATTTCAGCAGTCTTTCTCCTAATGCCCAACGTCAATAGCTCCTTTTGGATCCTTCTAGTCCTTGCATCGCAGCTCTATCTCGTCATGTATATCATGATGTTTATGGCAGGAATTATCCTAAGATATACAAGGCCCAATGTTAAACGAGCCTATAAAATTCCATGTGGAAACTTTGGGATGTGGCTTGTAGCTGGAATTGGGATTCTTGGATCGCTCTTCGCTGTGATTATTGGGTTTTTTCCCCCTGATCAGGTGGAGACAGGAAATCTCCTCTTCTTCGAGCTCTTCCTCTTTGGCGGGATGATTATCTTCTGTGCCATGCCCTTCATCATTCTACTCTTCAAGAAGCCTAGCTGGAATGAGCCTACAGAACACTCTGCTTGAACCTCCCTCGCCTAAAGGCGAAGGATTCTTGCTTCAATACTACAGTTAAGTAGCTCCACAAGCTTTTAAGGCCGACATTCCGGCGGCCTTTATT
>JANQJL010000077.1 GCA_028281675.1 Simkaniaceae bacterium | reverse complement strand
TCACCTTCGCCAAGGTGGCCTCACCTTGGCTCGGCACTCAGCTTGTATCTCCGCTAATTCAAAAGGCCGCTGCCGCGAAATAGGTCGCATTCACGGGTTAAAGTGTTACCTATGCTGTTAAAAGTAGACCCTGATGAGGGTTGTTTTCTCTGTTTCCATAGTAATAGAGTCGCACTTAGCTGGGATAAGGCAACTTCGTCCGACAGGAACTAAGGAATTTTCCCCTTCTAGACAAAAGAGAAACTCACATTGATTCTCCCTCTTCTCCCACTTTTGTGTTCCTTTTAGGATCCACTTTTCAACGATAAAGAATGGGGTGCGGATCAGCTCTGTTTGTGAATAGTAAGGGGTCTCATCAATCAATTTTGGAGGAATAAGAGGGTTGTCAGAATCAGCATAAAGGAGGGCTTTTTTTGCTTCCTCTAGATGAAGCTCTCTTCCTCGTTCCCAATCATAAACCCGATAAGTGGTGTTTGAAGTCTGTTGGATTTCAAAGATGAGGCATCCCGAGCCAATCGCATGAAGTCTCCCTTTGGGAATAAAAACCACCTCATCTTTTTTCACCGGAAGGGTGTTCATCAAAGAGAGAATCTCTTTAGAAGAGAGTTTTTCTATAACTTCTTCTTCGGAACAGTGTTTTTTTAGCCCTGCGTAAACAACACTATCTTTTTGAGTATCGAGAATGACCCAACATTCGGTTTTTGCTTTTCTCCCTTTACTTGGATGGACCTGAACACTTAAGTTATCGTGTGCATCGATCAATTTTAAAAGGAGTGGGAACTCCGTTAGTCCAGCATCTTTTCCCATGAGCTCCCCTCGATTTTCTTCAAAAAGAGCATGAAGTGTTTTCCCTTTAAGAGGGCCATTTTCGACCCTACTCATCCCATCGGGATGGCAGGATATTTCCCAAGACTCGGCAACTTTTCCAGAAGGAGGATCTCTATGAAAATGGCGTGCAATACGTCCTCCTCCCCAAATATAATCCTTATAAACTGGAGTAAACAGTAGTGGATAGAGCATACAATAAAGCTATCAGGCCCTTAAATTTTTATACAACATTATGATCGCTCAAAATCAATAGGAAAGCGTGTTTTCCGTTTAGTGACATATATTCCGATAGAAAGGGAAATAATTCCCAATGTCCAAATAAAGATGTTAGGAAAAGAAAACCAAGGAATAAAGACTTGGGTAGGTGTTCCAAATCGGCTTCCTGGTGGCCAGAAGATCACAGAAGGTGTTCCTTTGATATTTTCTTCAGGAACAAAGCCAAAATCGCGACTATCTCCACTCATTGCATGATTATCCCCTAGAGCAAGATAGTGTTTATCGGGAACTTTGAGGCCAAACTTATGGATCATGTCAATGTTAAGAGACCCGTCGGTTTTAAGAGGAGGGCCGTGATCTATAAATGGGGTATAGTTTAGGAATGAGCGGCTTTTTTTGTTTTCAATGTCGATGTAGTTGGTGAGTTCGGGATCATTTGAATAGACAATCGGCTGACCTAGGAGATAGAGATCTCCCTCTCTAAAATAGGCATAGCGCGAAGGGAGAATAAAGTCGTCTTTATTTTTTGGATTATAATAGGAATGAAATTCAATCCCCAGGTTGAAAAAAGTCTGGAGGCGCTTTGTAGAAAACTCATAAAGAGGATGATCTTCTGGGAGCTCTTTTGCAACTCCTGTAGGATAGATGCAATAGGCTTTACCATGATAGAACTCATAAGTCCCATCGGGGATTTTATCAATGCTTATGTTAGACTGGTTTGTTGAGGATCCATAGCGAGTCACATTCCCATTTTTCACAATAAATCTTGCAGTATAAAGGCCTTTAAAGATCTTCTTTAGGTGGTCTTTGGATAGAGGAAGATAGGAAACAGATTTCCCTATGGTCGCCATGGAACTTCTAAAAGGCTGATTATTTTTTATAGAGGGAGAATGGTGCATTTCAAGGACTAAAGGATAGGAGGATAGATCTCCTAAATAACTCTTCTCCAAAGAATCTAAATAGGATGACGGAACTAGACGGGCAAAGGCGTAGTTTTTAAAGCCCCACAGATCATAGTAATCAGCAAAAGAATCATGATTTTCATAGAGTTTTGAGCTTAAAAACTTCCCTTCTCTTCGTCCAGAAGGACTCAGTGAAATTTTAACAACGTTTTCTCCCATTTGATTTAATGCGAACGAAGAGGAAAATTTATTTGGGGCCTTTGTCCCTTCAAATCGGATGAAGGGAATATGTTCAATCCCGAGCGGGCTTAGCTGCTGGAGTTCTGGAGAAATATCATTTCCTTCTTGATCTACTCCATAGATTTTTCCTCCATAAAAATAAAGGGTGTCTCCAGGCTTTCCAACGAGCCTTTTAATATACTGCTTTTTCCCTGGGAATAGGTAAAAATAGAGCATCTCAGAATCGGTTGTGTTCATGTTTTCTGCTGTGAAAACAAAAATACTCATCCTTTTGCAGAGATCTTTGTCAAAATAAAGATGTTTAGTCAGGAGTGGAAAGTTAATGCCAAATTTACTTTTAGAGACGATCACACGGTCTTGCTCTTTAAAGGTTGGTCTCATTGAACCTGTAGGTATTTCATATAGTTCAAACCACATTTGCCTAATAATGACAGCGACGATTAGGGCAAAGCCAAGGCCAATGACAAAATGGATGACCCTTTTTAAGAGAGCCTTTTTTGGGAGAGAGGAGTAGAGAGTTTTTCCTTTTTTTGCGAGGAGGGATGCCTTGCTCCGATCTTTTTGCAAGATCGAATTTTGAAGTTCTTCGAGAACATCAATAAAATGGCTGGTTTCAGCCTGACTTCTTTTTGATCGAAAAAGTTTATATAGATGAATAAGGATTTTTTTTGATTTTCTAAGCGAGTACTCTGGCATAGCATATAGGATAACGTCTTTGCCATTTTGTCTCTATAGAAAAAGATAAAATGAGTGCCTCTTGAACACTCACTTTACCATAGGGCTTATTGGCTCATAAGCTTATTGTGAACCGCGCTAATTCCCCATCCGAGGAGTGCTCCCACAAAGAAAGCCCAGATTCCGCCAACGATTCCGCCAACGAAAGATGCGTCATAGCCAGTATAAATAGAAGATAACACATCAACAAACTGAAATCCCCATCCAGTCATAGCGAGCCATCCGGTAATAAGGACAGCAATTCCCCAAACAATCCCGATAGAGAGTGCTAAGCACTTTGGGCAAAGTCTATGTTTTTGTGATTTAGGAATGTTTTTCATTTTTTTCTCCTCAATAGAACCAGGTTAAATAAAATACTAATCGTTCAATTTTACACATGTTCTATTTCAAAATATTTTTCAAATAAATTTTTTATATATCAAGAAATTGATTGATGAAAATGAATGTTTTTAACATCATCTCTATCTATAATGTTATACCAAGGAGCTTCAACATGAATGGTTTACTCTCAAAAGTTTTACCTTTGCTTATTCTGATTTTTGGTGGGGTAATACAGGGCCATGCAGTGGAAAAAATTAGAATGGGGTTTTCTCTTCCAACTCACTCTCAGCAAGATAGAGATTTAAGAATCGTCCAAAACTTTCTTTTTTTTCATGTCTTTTCAGAGATTGAAGAGGATAAAAAAGAGGGATGCTGCTTTATCCCTGACATTGAGGGACAGCTGTTTATCGAAGGTCCAAGTGAAAGTCTGGTTATTTTATCGGGTGCATTTGGTTTAGAGATGGAAAAGCTTATGAATCGGGGAATGACACCTGAGGATTTTTCTAAATCGAAAGAGCGATACCTTGCTTCTTTTAATGAGTCGGAAGCTCTTTACCAGAAAAACCTGGCTGAAGAAATCACATGGGATAATGTTGAAGAGGCGAAAGAGTCACTCCACCTCATTAAAGGGATGTTGCAACATGCTGCCCCTTCTCTTGCTGAAAAGATAGTGCCAGAGATTCATGACGCACCTGTGGAGATAACTTTGGTATCGAATACTCCAAATTATCAACTATTTTATCAACTTCCCCTAAGCGATGAGGAGCAACAAAGCATTACTAAGTTGATAAAAAAACTTGCTGACACTGGATATATGCGACTTCTACTAAAGGAACAAGGTAAGATGGATGAATTAGGGGATAAAGTTATATTGGTTCATCCACTCCGTTTCATTGGTTATATCTTTACTAACCCTAGCTTAAAGAGGCGGATGTCTAAAATAATGTGGGATTTCCTAGGCCAAAAACGGAGGGGCTTTTTACATGGACATGGGAAAAAAGAGGGGTTTGCCAAACGGATGACAAAGGAAGCCAATAATAAGAACCTAATGCAGTATTTGCCGGGCTTTGCACAATCGTTAGGTATAACGGTGGGCTCTATTGAACCTTATTTTTATCGGCATGACTGGGAAGGTCTTTTAGACTTTTTATTGAATTAAACAATGCCAGCTTTTGCGATGTGGGGAAGAAAGTAGGGAATACACCCATCGAAGAAAGTTTCGGGGGTGATGAAGCGGGCTCCTTTTTTCTCTTGGAGATAAGAGGCATTTCCCCTCTCCCAGATGGGCATGCCTTTTTCTAAAGTATCCCCATCAATGGCCCCATGACGCGTTTCAGAGTGGATCCAGATTTGCCCTTGGGCAACAGACATCAACTCCATTGCAGTCAATCCTCCAGAGCGGGTAAAGGTCGCATCACTTCTATAATAAAGGGTGGCGATGACATCATCACTTTGAAAACACATCGGGATAATATTAAGATTTACAGGATAATGCTCTGCCTTTTGTATCAGCGAGTGGACCCGTTTGAGAAGGCTGTTTCTATGCTCGGTATGCGCATTGCAGAAGACAAAGAGAAGGTGCCTTTCTTCACTTCCTAAACGCCTCATAATTTCGATATATTTCTTAAGATACTTAATGGTTGCCTCTTCAGTCGGCTGGGATCCAAGAAGAATGGTAGAAACTTTATCATTCGGTTCGATCGTCATGACAATTTCTTCTCGATAAATCTCTGATTTGAGAGTCCCTTTTTTTATGGAGTCAGAGATTAGAAATTTTTCTTCATTAGAGTTGACATGGATTTTGATCTCCATTCGACGATTCAACTTCCTATCTGAATTGATATACTTTTTAAAGGAGGGGCGCAATGGAAAACTCTCGTAACAGACTTCGTTTTCTGAGAGACCACAATTTTTTTGCCAAAAAGCATCAGCGGTTTGATTTTTCTTAAGGAGAGGGAAAGTGCTAATGAGTTTTAAAAAAGCGCGATCATTAGGAGAAAGACCTTTAATCGGTTTAAAGAAGTGGACAACATTATCAGTGGGGAGTTCTGTAACAATTTTTTCGAGCCTTAGAGGTTTTCCAGTAATTTTCCGAGCAAGTTTGATCGCTTTAATAATTGCAGAGGTTCCAATAGGTTGTGTATCAATAATTTGATCGACCCCTTGACTTAGAATAATATAGAGGACTTTTACAAAAATAAAAGTCCCAAAAAGAAAATCTGCAGTCGGAATATTTTTGAGAAGGAACATCAAAAACTTGACATTCCCTTTTTTTTGGGAAAAATTCCAAAGAAAAACAAACCCTTTCCCAAACTGCTTACTGACGATATCGATAAGGATATCTTTTTGAATGATTTGGGTTGAAGGATCTTCAGCAAGTGCTTTGACGGCTTGGGCTTTAGCAGCTTGCAAATGCCCACCACCACCTGAAGAGGTGATGAGGAGTAATTTTTTTCTTTTCTTTTCCGAAAAAGGAGCCATTATTATCCTTTTGCGCTTTAATCGGCATCCTATGAAACCCTTAAAAAAAAGGGAACATTTATTCTTTCATAGATAGTAAAAATTCAGCATTTGAGTTAGCTTTTTTCAGTCGGTTCAGAAGGAGATTCATTGCATCAAGAGGGCTTAAGTCGGCAAGTGCTCGTCTGAGGAGGTAGATCTTATCCCGTTCTTCAGGATGAAGGAGGAGGTCTTCTTTTCGAGTGCCACTTTTAATAATGTCGATTGCTGGGTAAACACGGCGGTCTGCGAGGCGGGGATCGAGAACAAGCTCCATATTTCCCGTTCCCTTAAACTCCTCAAAGATAACTTCATCCATCCTTGATCCAGTATCAACGAGAGCGGTCGCAATAATAGTGAGCGATCCCCCATGTTCTATATTTCGCGCTGCCCCGAAAAATCGTTTTGGTTTGTGGAGTGATTGGGCATCAACCCCTCCGGTTAAGATTTTTCCAGAGTGAGGTTGAACGGTATTATAAGCGCGGGCAAGCCTTGTAATCGAATCAAGAAGGATAACAACGTCTTGGCCATTCTCAACAAGGGAACGCGCCTTTTCAATGACCATTTCAGCAACTTGAACGTGACGCTCTGGGGGTTCATCAAAGGTAGAGGAAACCACTTCCCCTTTAACTAGACGTTGCATGTCAGTCACTTCTTCGGGACGCTCATCTATGAGGAGAACAATCAGGATAGCCTCTGGATGATTTTCAGCAATGGAGTTTGCAATGTTTTGCATTAAGATTGTTTTCCCCGATTTTGGGGGAGCAACGATCAGTCCCCGCTGCCCTTTTCCAATAGGAGAACTGAGATCTAAAACCCGCATCGCGAGTCTATCTTTGGTTGTCTCCATAACTAGACGGTCTGTAGGAAAAAGAGGGGTTAAGTTATTAAATAAAATACGCTCTTTCGATTTTTCAGGAGTTTTCCCATTAATCATATCGACTTTTAGAAGGGCAAAGTACTTCTCCTTTTCCTTGGGAGAGCGGAGTGTTCCATAAATCGTGTCTCCTTTCTTTAGATCAAAACGGCGGATTTGAGCGGGAGAGACATAGATATCCTCAGCAGACGGGAGGTAATTGTAGTTAGGAGAACGGAGGAAACCAAATCCATCGGGAAGAACTTCAAGAACACCCTCTCCAACCAGGATCTCATGAGGCATGGTTGATTTGAGCTTAACAATTTCGAAGACCATTTGAGATTTGGTGAGGGAACCGAGGTTTTCAAGCCCAATATTTTTTGCATAGATCGCTAGTTCATCAATATTCATCCGCTGAAGATCAGCAATTTTAGTAATATTCGGTTCTTTAGAAGACTTTTGTACGTGATGCTTTTTAGAGTGCTGATGGTCAGGTTTGGATTGTTCTTTTTTTGTCACTGTGTTTTGTTCTTTTTCGTTCATTGAGAACATAGCTCCTTCATAAGTTCGAGTACATTGTTTTCTAATTCTTCAATTGTGCCATCATTTTTAATGATGTAATCAGCACTGTTAATTTTTTTTGACACATCCCATTGCCTTTCCATCCGCTTAATATACATCTTTTCGGTAAACCCTTCAGTGGTAAAACGCTTGCGGGCCTTTTTTTCGCTTGCGCAGACGGCAATGATGCAATCAAACATTTTCTCTTTGCCGATTTCCTGGATAAGAGGAATTTCTACGGCGAAAAATTTGTAGCTTTTATCCCCTTTGATGTGGTCATATTCCTTATCAATGGCAGCGAGTAGTCTCGGATGGAGAATCTTTTCTAGAGCCTTAAGCTTTTCCGCATCATTAAAGACAATTTCAGCGACCTTTTTCCTATCGATTTTTCCATCTGTAAGAATTTCTGATCCAAGAAGGTTTATCGTTTCAGTTATACAAGAGGAATCATCAGTCAGAAACTTATGGATAATCTGGTCGGAATTAAGTGTGCATGCCCCATGCTTGTTTAGGATGCCGCAAACGGTGGTCTTTCCGGAAGCGATGCCGCCTGTTATCGCTATTTTCTTCAATGTTAACACTCTCCCCAATTTTTTCCAATGGCAATATTAATAATGAGTGGAATAGAGAGAGAAGTAATATTTTCCATGATGGATCGGACGATTTCCTTCACTTCAGAAACATTTTCTTCTGGGAGCTCAAAGATAAGTTCATCATGAATTTGAAGGACCATATGGGCGAGACGCTTCTCCTTGAGGGCTCCTTGAACTTCGATCATTGCTTGCTTAATAATATCGGCTTGAGATCCTTGAAGAGGAGTATTCACGGCTAACCGTTCTGCTGCTGCACGGATCATCCCATTAGTACTATGGATTTCAGGGATGGGGCGTTTCCGGTTAAACATTGTTGTAGCAATTCCTGTCTTCCGAACCTTTTCTTTGCTACTATCGATAAAATCGTGGACACCGGGATAACGCTTAAAATATTTCTTAATGAAAGCTGAGGCTTCTTTGATATCGATCCCAAGTTCTTGTGAAAGGCCGTATGCTTGCTGTCCATAGATAATCCCAAAATTTACTGCTTTAGCACCCGCCCGCATTTGTTTAGTGACCTTTTCTAAGGGAACATCAAAGACTGTTGCTGCTGTTGAAGCATGAATATCTTCTTGATTATTGAAAGCGGCAATCAGTTTGGGGTCTTTACTTAAGTGAGCAAGTAATCGGAGCTCAATCTGTGAGTAGTCAGCAGAGAGATAGACCCATCCTGGGAGTTCAGGGACAAAAGCCTCACGAATTTTTCTCCCCTCTTCGGAACGTATTGGGATGTTTTGAAGGTTAGGGTCTTTGCAGGAAAGACGTCCTGTTGCTGCAGTTGTTTGCATAAAAGTACAATGAATTCGCCCAGTATCTTCATGGACTTGAAGAGGGAGAGCTTCGGTATAAGTAGAGCGGAGTTTTTCAAGGGCCCGAAATTCCAAAATCTTTCCTGCAATAGGATGCTTTGTTTTCAAACTTTCTAGAACATCAGCGCGGGTACTCTTTTTCTTAGCGCCCCTGTTAATTTGAAGTTTTTCGAAGAGGACTTCTCCGAGTTGCTTCGGCGATTTAATGTTGAATGTTTCATTCGCTAAGTCGTGGATCTCTTTTTCTAAAAGGGCGAGCTTTTCTCTTAAAAGCTCTGACATGGCATGAAGTTTATCCTTCTGGAGATACATCCCATAGCGTTCCATATCAACAAGGACAGGAATAAGGGGAAGTTCAATCTTATAAAGAACGTCTGATAATCCCTCTTTTTCAATGGCTATTTCGAAGAGCTCTTTGAGGCGACAGGTGAAATCAACATCCTCGCAGCAATAAGGACCGACCTCTTCAATAGGAACCTCGGCCATCGATTTTTCCTTTTTTCCCGATCCAATAAGGTCTTTAATAGGAGTCTTTATTTTTCCAAATTTTTTCAAGGCGATATAGTCTAAGCCGTGACGGTTATTTTGTGGCGCTAAGAGATAGGATGCAATCATCGTATCGAAGCCGATATTATTTAGATGGATTCCGTGATTCTTTAAGATATGGATATCGTACTTAAGGTTGTGTCCATAAAAGGCGATGTTGGGACTTTCTAAAAGAGGTTTGAGAGCATCGACAACTTTTGCAAGCCCTAATTTTCCATTTGTAGGAACATAGTAAGCTTCTTTTGGCGTGGCGCAAAATCCGACTCCTACAAGACGGGCCGCCATTGGAGCAAGCTGGTCGGTTTCCGTATCGATACAGATGGAAGGTTCTCTATTAAGTTTTTCGATTAAGGTTTTAAGAGTGTCTTCCGTATCAATGATGTTGTATGAGACCTTTTCTTCGACTTCTCCTTTTTCTTCAGGAGCAATGATCTGCTCTTGCCGGAGCTCTTTTAATAGAGTGCTGAAATTCATCTCTCGATAAAGAGCGTTTAACGTTTCTAAATCAGGGGATCTTTCATGATAAAAGCTCTCATCTGTTGGGAATGGGACATCGAGGATTAATGTTGCCAGTCTTTTACTTATGCGAGCATCTTCAATGTGTGTTTTAATTTTTTCTGCCCGCTTTTGATTTGGCATTTCGTCGAGGCTGCACAAAACTTTCTCTAAGGAGCCATATTCTTGCAAAAGAGAAGCGGCAGTTTTGGGTCCAAATCCAGGAATACCGGGAATATTATCAGATTTATCTCCCATAATCGCTAAATAATCGACGATTTGCTCTGGCTTGACCCCATGGAGTTCCTCTACCTTTGCTCGATCAACTAGGAGATTATTCTTATGGGTATTGAGCATAAAGACCCGATCGGAAATAAGCTGACAGAGATCTTTATCACTCGAGCAAATAAAAACCTCAATCCCCTTACTTTCTGCCCACTTTGCAATGGCACCAATCAGATCATCAGCTTCAACCCCTTCCTCAGAAAGATAAGGAATTCCAGCCGACACACAGTAGTTATGTGCCCACTCAATTTGCGGGAAAAGGTCTTCGGGCATCCCTTCTCGATTGCTCTTATACTTTTCGTAGATTGTTGTGCGTGCCTGTTTATTGTTTGGTCCATCAAAAACAGCCACAATGTTTTCAGGGGAAAAATCCTTTTTGATTTTTTGAACAGAACGGATAAAGCCATAGAGGGCATTTGTCGATTCTCCGCGTGGATTGGTCATTCCGCCGATCGCAAAATAGGAGCGGAAAAGAAAAGAAACGGCATCAAGAATATAAAGATTTTTCATTTAAACCCAAATAACGATCTAGGGGTTGTTCAGATTATTCACTATTTCATTGAAGGGCCGGGGTGTAAAGGTAAAGGGGACGGTTCATGAATTCAGGACCAAGTTCAGCAGGGAGGTTCAATTCATGCTTGATCTTTCCTGAGAAGATAGGGGAGTTCCCTTCAATGAGACCAGATAATACCGGATGGAGGACTTTAAGTTCAACGACTTGATACTCATCTGTGATATTAGCCTCTTTAACAAGCAATGAAAGAGCATGATTGTAACTACTTTTCCCGTCATCGATATATCCATATTGCTCAGCCCGTATAGGATCGTAGACTTGTGCTCCATATTCATTAATCAAACTATTTTTATTCATCTGTGGGCGTGCTTTTACAACTAGGTTCACAAACAAGTTGTAGTCATGGTCAACAATATCTTTGAGTGATTGGTCTTCTCCTGGTTTCCACTCTCGATAGGGGCTGAGCATATCCTTATCCTTTCCTTTTGTAAGGGTGAGTTGCTTGACTCCATACTTTTCCATCAGCCCAGCGAAATTAAAATTCGGTCCCACTGAAACACCTACGGACCCAATAATTCCTGCTGGTGGTGACAAAATCTTATCGGCGGCGCAGGCTATCGTCATCCCACCTGAAACGCACATTCCATCAACGTATGCATAGACTGGCACCTTATATTTTTCCTTATATTCAACAAGGCGTGAATAGATATCATAAGCATCAAAAGCAATTCCACCTGGGGAATTAATATGGAGGAAGACCGCTTTAACGCGGTCATTTTTTAAAGTGTTGATGCGTGAATCAAGAAGTTGCGTTTCTACCGTTTTTGCATTGAGATCGCGCGAACCAATAACACCATGGATATTTATCCGTAAAACTACGGGAGCTGAGTGAGAGAGTAATTCGCGACTCCCTTCTGCATCTGCTGCGATGACCAGTTGTGTTTTGTCTGAAACGAGCAAAGGTTTTGAAAGAACGGCAATGACAATAGCAATGAGAGTAAGGCTCACAATAATCCCCACCATCCCAGCAAAAGTATTGCAAAAAGCCCTAACTGCAGAAACAAAAATCGATTCCCGTTTTATATCCATGAATAATCCTAAATTAAATGTTCAACCCAAGTTCCAGATTTTGTGCGGCTACTTTCTTCGTCTTTTTAATTCTAAGCAAGTTGTAAGATCTCATCTAGTGTCTACACGATGTTTTCGATTTTGCAATTTGCTTAGAATCAAAAATCTATCGAAACCGCTACCCATAAAATCTGGAACTTGGGGTTTAAATTACATCGAATGGTAACGAACCGGTTAATTTGATTCAACAAGAGTCGCTTTTTGAGCTTAGTACAAGGCATTTTTTTGTTTTAAAATGGCACCAAATTTTCAGGAATGATGTTTAGATAGAAGAAGCCCTTTTTTTAAAGAGGAGGAGCTCAACAAAGGCGAAACATCCAAAGAGAATAAAGAGATAGTAGAGCTGGGGAGGGAAAGGAATTTTTAGAACGAGGGCAACAAGGACAATAAACTGCGCCGCAGTTGTTACTTTCCCCCAACGGATGGCTTTAACCTCTAAGTTTCTCCAGGCCCCTGTAACCCCTAAATAGGTGAGAAAGAGGAAGAGGAAAAAGTCGCGGGAGAGCATTGTTGCCGCTTGCCAAGGGGCAATTTGCCCTTCAAAAAGGAGGACGCTGAGTGTGATATAAACAAAAAATTTATCCATGACAGGATCAAGAATTGCGCCAAAACGGGAGGTGAAGTGGTAGCGGCGCGCTAAGTAACCATCGATACCATCCGAAAGCATTGCAAGGATGACAATAATGAGTCGAAGCGTCGTATTTTCAATGATAAAAAGGAGTGCTAGTGGTGCACGCATAAACGAAAGACTGTTCGGAGGATTTAACATTAAGAGGATTTACTCCACTTTCACATGATTTTTTCTATACTTCTTATAACAGACAAGGGCAATTACCGTCACACCGAAAGCTAAAAATATAAAAAGATTTAATGTTTTCACCTTTGC
This sequence comes from Simkaniaceae bacterium, assembly GCA_028281675.1. Classification (GTDB taxonomy): domain Bacteria; phylum Chlamydiota; class Chlamydiia; order Chlamydiales; family Simkaniaceae; genus Neptunichlamydia. Next base: position 6,507 of record JANQJL010000077.1, on the reverse strand, counting down.
AAGGAGGAGTTCATAGTTTTGCCCCAAGCGGTAAAAAGCAAAAAAACAGACACTAGCCCATATTGTGCAGGCGATCGCATCGCGCCATATAAATTTCTTAAAATTCGCTTTGCTCATCCCTGTTGTCATAAAGAGACAATTACGGATCCCAAAAGGGATAAATCGACCAACGAGGAGTGCCAGGAGGCCATATTTTTCATAAAAAGTACCTAGTTTTTTCAGGCGGTGTTTAGGGAGGAGCTTTGCAAAATACCGAATCTTTAAGAGTTTAATTCCTATTATCCTTCCCATCCAGTAACAGATCCATGCAGAAAAGTAGGTTCCCACAAGGACACTTATAAATAAATGAGGGGTGAGCTCAGGAATTGTTGTCGCAGCTAAAAAAGCTGTTAGGATAATGATCACATCAATACTCACAGGAAAATTAAATCCTGCAAGCAAGATAAGTCCAAAGGAAATCCATGGTGCGTAAGAGTTATTTTCAACAATAAAGTTTATAATATGTTGCATGAAATAATTATCGCATATTTCCGTAAAAAGCTGAAGCTACTTATTTTTATTTGAAAAGGGCAATAAAGGGCTGTTTTTACCCGTGAATGCGACCTATTTCGCGGCAGCATTCACGGGTTTTAGGTTGCGGAGACACGTTGAGTAGAGGGTTTTTTTGAGGAAGATGAGATCCCTTCTTCGATATCGAGTTTTTCATCTTGTTTTGTAAGGCGGTTAAATTGGCGGCCAAGTGATTTTGCAGCAATAATCCATCCAAGGACAACGAGGAGGAGGAATGCTCCAACAAAGGGGGTACTGAGTGAAATACTACCAAAGACCATAAGGAGACCACCGTGGACGAGTGAGCCCCCTGTTTTTCCAAGCCTTGAGCCGACGCCGTCGATTGCAGCCTTCCCCTTCAGTTTTGATTCCGAACTAAGGGGGATGAAAGAAATCTCTTTGGTTGCATCGAAGAGGGTGTATTTACAGGCACGCGAGAAGACATTTTGCACTGTTCCAAAGAGGACACCGAGAGCAAGAGGGGTAAACCCTAAGGCAGCACTCCAAGCAGTAAGAGTTGGGTTATCCTTCATAAGGAGGACTCCGAAGAAGAAGACTCCAGTAATAAGGAGAGCCACGGGTGTGATGAGAGCGCTAAAGGTCCATCCCATTTTTCGGATCATATTCCCACTAATAAAGAGGGCGATAAAGGTAGAGAGAAATCCAATGGCTTTGAGGACTTTTCCCATATAGGCATTGAATTCATTAGGGTTGGGATAAGCTATGCGGATTTGATCTTTCCAGATGACTTCAACCATGTTGATTGCTAAATTAAACCCAATGACGAGAACAGCGATACTGAGGAGATATTTTGATTTAGCAAGGTAGGCGAAGTTTTTTCGCATTCCCATCTTCACTTTCTTCCGTTCATTATGATTTTTGAGCTGCTCCTCTTTTAAGGTAGGATCGCGATGAAGAACCCGCTTATTATACCAACGGAAAAGCCCCATGGATAAGAGCCCGGTAAAGATGACAATTGTTGTGACAAGGCCTAAGGATTGCCCCCAAGAGTCAGATCCAAATAGAAAGGATAAATCAAAGAGTTGCTCTGAAACAAGAATAGCGATTTCCCCCGCAAAAATTGCAGAGACATTTGCCCCAACCCCTAAAATTCCATAGAAGCGTTTGGCATCTTTGACCGTCACAATTTCATTGGCAAAGGCCCAAAAAAGGACCGACATAATGGCTGTTCCCCAAAGCTCTGACATCACATAAAAGAGGGTAAAGGACCAGTGACGAACCATCCCAATCATCCCATTAAACCCCTGAGGACAGAACGTCTGGAGGTGGTCGCAAACCCCATGGGGATGGATTACATCGCGCAAGGGATAGAGAACAAATGTAAAAAAAGCAAAAAAGGACAAAAAGGAGCCGATCATGATGTAAAAAACTTTCTCTTGAGAAAAACGGTTGAAGAGACGGGTAAAGAGGTAGGTAACAAGAAGAGCCATAGGGAGGATGACCCAGATTTTAATAAAGGGGATAACCGCAGCTCCTGAATCATTTGCTGTGATAACCTGGGCATCTTTTGCCGCTTTGAGAAGGCTATAGTTAAAGCAAATCAATGCATAAAGGATAAGAAGGGGAAGAAACTTTTTAATTTCCCATCGATGAATGGGCCACAAAAAGGAACGCCAACGACTAAACTCACCACTACTTTCTATTGACATGATTCTCCGGGGTGATTCGATTTTCAGAGAGCAAAATCCAACAAAAATCTTGGGGCAATTGGTGTTGCGAACTTCTAGGAGAGACCACTAGCATCACAACTGGCCTCGCCTTAAAAGCTTTTTTAACATCTTATTCCTGCTTGAAGGGTGCGTTTAGGTCCACCATTATATCAAGGAGGAGTTATTTGACAATCTGAATTATTTATTTGTTAAGGCATCGATTCCTGGAAGGCGCCCTTTTTCAATAAACTCTAGAGAAGCTCCTCCCCCTGAAGAAAGATGGGCAAAACATTTTTGAAGCCCTAAACCACCAATAGCAGCAAGAGAATCGCCACCACCGACAATGACCTCCCCAGGCATGGTAGACAAATTTTGAGCAAGGCGGTTTGTTCCATGGGCAAATGCAGCTTCTTCAAAGACTCCCATCGGGCCATTCCAAAAAATTGTTGCCCCTTTTTGAAGATCCTCAGACCATATTTCGATAGTTTTAGGCCCAACATCCATCCCTTTCCATCCCGGTGGAATTCCATCTTTTATCAGGATAGTTTGAGTTTCAGCATCATTGGCTATTACAATATCAACAGGCAAGTGAACCTGAATAGCCTTTTCTTCGCACTCTTTTAGAAAGTTTTTTGCAGCCTCTAGTTTTTCATCATCACAAATGGAGTCCCCAATCGAGAATCCTTTTACTTTAAAGAAGGTAAAGGCCATCCCTCCTCCAATAAACATTGCATCAACTTTTTTTGTGAGAGCATCAAATATGCCGATCTTACTCCCAATTTTAGCCCCGCCAATAATGGCATAAAAAGGGTGCTTGGGGTTTAAGACAATTTGGGAAAGGTATGAGACTTCTTTTTCCATTAAGAACCCCATCGCACTTTTTTTAGAAAATTGCTCCGTGATTGCCACAGTTGATGCGTGGGACCTATGAGCAGCGCCGAAGGCATCGTCGACATAAATATCGCCAAGCTTTGCAAGTTTTTTTGCAAATTCAGGATCTTTATTCGGATGTTCTTCTCCTTCATAAAATCTAAGGTTTTCTAAAAGGAGAATTTCTCCCGGCATTAACTGATTTGCAAGTTCTTCAGCCTCTTTCCCTACACAATCGCGAGCAAACTTCACCTCTTTTTCGAGGAGGACGCTGAGTTGATCCTTGCAGGGTTTTAGGGAGTATTGGAGATCAACCTTTCCTTTTGGACGACCAAAATGGCTCATCAATATAAGAGAACCTCCTTGCGCTAAAATGTATTCAATCGAAGGGAGGGTCAAAGCAATACGGGTGTCATCGCTGATCGATCCATCCTCATTTAAGGGGACGTTAAAATCGACCCGCATCAAGATTTTTTTTCCTTTGAGCTCTAAATCATGCAATGAAAGTTTGTTCATAAGCCTGAAAAGGGGTTGCTTGCTTGAGAGAAAAGATTTCCAGATTTCCTTTTTTTGAGTTCGCTACGGAGAGAAAAGAGGAGATCCTGGTCGAAATTTTGATTTGCTGCCCACCGAAGATATTCAAGAGGAACCTCACGAAAGAGGCGTCCTTTATGTTTTCCGAGGGGCATGAGTTTTAAGGCAATCGGCTTTTCTAGTCGTTTAAGGATTTCCTCTGTTGTTTTAAACTTTCGGCTGAGGTGTTTGAAAACTTCGATATTAACAAGGACATCGCTCATCGCGCGGTGAGCCCCTTCAGCTTTAATATTAAAGTGTTTGCGGAGGCTTTCTAAAGAGTTTGTCGGGCTTTCTCCATAAAGGCGTGCCATCCGAAGGGTATCCAAACAGCGTTGGTTAGAAAGGGTCGAGCTAACATTTGCCCTTTTTGCCTCTGCATGTAAAAGGGCAAGGTCAAAAGGGATCGCATGTCCTATAACGATATGGTTTCCAATAAAGTTTAAGTAATCGGCAAGAACAGCTTTGATCGATTGTTTCCCTTGCACCATATCATCGGTGATATGGTGAATTTCTATTGTGTGTTGAGGAATGGAAATGCCAGGATTGATTAAATCTTCGCGGGAATCAATGATTCCATCAAAGGTAAAAGAGGCCGCTGCAATTTCAATGATTCGATCTTTTTCAGGATCAAGACCTGTTGCTTCACAATCAAAACAGACAAAGGTATCTTTATGAACTAATCCCATAGCACTTTATTGATTTCATGAATGAGCATCTCCCTACACTTCCCTTCTTTTATAGAATACAGGAGAGGAGGGAATCCACTCAAGGATTTCTCACCTTCTATCCGTTTAAAAGCGCTATGTTTTTCTTTTTGAGATAACTTATCTCCTTTGGTTAGAATAAGTAGAAGGGGGATTTTCTCATAAAAGGCCCACTCTAGAAACTGTCTATCCTCCTCCGTCATTTCTCTTCGAGAGTCTAATAAAAAAAGGATAAGTTTTAGTCCCCGCTCTTTTAAATATTTATCGATCCAAATGCCCCACTCTTCTTGCAAACTTTTTGATGTCTTTGCGTAGCCATAGCCGGGGAGATCTACTAGGAGGAGAGACTCATCAATGACAAAATAATTAATTCTCTGTGTTTTCCCAGGGGTAGAAGAGACCTTTGCTACTTTTTTTGACCGAAGAAGATGATTAATAAGAGAAGACTTTCCGACGTTCGAGCGTCCGACCACAGCCATTTCTGGAAGCTCCACATCGGGAAGCTCATCGGTTTTAAGTGCAGAGGTTAAAAATTCCGCGTTTTTAAATAGAATTTTCTTCACAGGTAATTTCCCTCTTTCCTTCTTCTAAGTATTCAATCGATATGAGGATCCGCCTTTTTGGAAGAGCCTCTTCAATCTTCTCAGCCCATTCAATCAAACATAGCCCTGTAAAATATTCATCAAATCCCCGCTTTAAGAAATCATCCCCATCTTTTAATCGATAACAATCAAAGTGGTAAAGAGGTTCTCTCCCTTCGTAAATATTCAGGTAGGTGAAAGTGGGACTATTAACTTGGTGGGGAGGTATCCCTGTAATCTCAGACACTAGCCCCTTGCTCAGAGTTGTTTTTCCAGCTCCCAAATCCCCAGTCAAACAGACAGTCGATCCAGCCTTAAGACTCCCTGCGATTTTGCGGCCAATCGCTTCGGTTTCCTCTGGAGATGAAGAGAAATACTTACTGATTATCTTTGATCCAACGGTCGACGTGAGTTTCGAACTCATCATAAGCGCTCATTGCCTCGACAAAGCCAGAGATCTTGGTATCATCGAGTTGTTCTTGAATAAAGGCAAGGAAGTGATCTTCAATTTTGAACCGGTTTTGTCCAGGAACATCGACAAGTTCCATTGACTTGAGTTGGTTTCTCTCAAAGTCAGCAATGACGGCCTCTTTGCTGTTGAAGAGTTTTCCTGTGACGCCGGAAGAAAACACGATCTTTACGATCGGCTCCCGTCTTTTTTGAATATAATTTTTAATGACCTCAGGATCTTCAGAAACAAAGAACCGTTTTACCTTCATTCCATCAACCCGTTCTTTGTTTTCTGGGCATTTGGAGACCCAGTCATAAATCGCATCTTGGGGGTTAGGATGGGTATTATCGCCAAAAACTTTTCCAGTAAAAGGGCAAATATAGATTTTTTTTGTTGCTTCATTGACCGACTGCGTTCCCACTTGAATGATAATTTCGGTTTCTCGCCACAGTTTTCCTTCATCCTCAAGCTTCTTTAAAAGCTCAGTCTTACTTTGAAAAATTGTCTTTTTCCTCAAGAAAAGGACAGGCTGGATATTGTACTTCTTCTCGAGAAAAAAGAAGTAAGTCGTTAAGAGATCAGCCTTTTTGTGTTTCTTTAGATAGTCAATAAGGAGCTGCTTTAAACTTTTATTGATGACCGAGTTTGTCATTTCATGATTCCTTGATTCAATTCAATCAGCCAATACTAGCTGAAAATATGATTACCTTCAACCCTTGTAGAACCTCGTAGGAATCAAATTTTTTTTAATCGTTGGAAATTTAGTGCTGCTCAAAGGTTTTAAACCCCGGAGTGCTATTTATTTTCCCTTTAGCGGCCTGTCAAAATAATAAGATCTTTTAGCGCCACATAGGCTGCTAGAATTAACACATCTACTGCCCTTTGCCCCTTCGCCAAGATGTACACACCTTGGCTCGGCGCTCAGCTTGTATCTCCGTCAATTCTATTTGCCTCTGCAGCGAAATAAATGGCACTCCGGGGTTAAACCCGTGAATGCGACCTATTTTGCGGCAGCCATCCTTCTGAATCAGCGAATCTACTTCGCTTCTCACCTTCGCCAAGGTGGCCTCACCTTGGCTCGGCACTCAGCTTGTATCTCCGCTAAT
>JANQJL010000037.1 GCA_028281675.1 Simkaniaceae bacterium | reverse complement strand
GGTTATACAGTAAAGCTCTTATTGAGAGCCGACTAACACGGCAGCCATCCTTCTGAATCAGCGAATCTACTTCGCTTCTCACCTTCGCCAAGGTGGCCTCACCTTGGCTCGGCACTCAGCTTCTATCTCCGCTAATTCAAAAGGCCGCTGCCGCGAAATAGGTCGCATTCACGGGTATTATACCCCCATGTAGGCATGTTGAAACAGAGAAAAGGTCTGCTTAGAGGAGACATCGTTCCCATCGATATAAAACCAGTAACCTCGAAAATGGACCGAGACAAAGGCTTTTTTAGGGCGCTTTTTGCTCCAGTGAATCGTCATGAGATTTCCGATAACTTCATTCCAGTCGAAGAGATCACCCTCCTCATTGCGGGTGAGGACTAGGGCTTCAGAAGAGATGTCGTCGGGAGGAATCTGAACACCCAGGCTCAAAAATTGCATCACTTCTAAGATGGATCTTGTGAATATCCCCGAGGACTCTTGATGTGATAGATCAAACTGATACCGTGTTCGACGTTTTTTATTAATGTTAAGAAATTCAGCTAATCGGTCTGTTTCCTCTGTATTTGGTGGAAGGGAAAGCTGCATTACCTTTGTTTTCGATCGAGAATTAGAGTGTTCAACTTCACCTTCCTCACTGACATCGCTAACAGAAAGAACCTTAATCTCTAACTGTTGTTGCATGTAGGCGTTTTGCAAGAGGTTGGCGAGCTTCAAAAAATCTTGGTATTCAGGAGGCTTTCTAGGAATTAGGTCTGAATGGCTTTTTATGTTGGAAGTTTTTCCTAATTTTTTTACAAATAAACGAAATGTTCGTTCTACACCCCACCCGTGGCTTACAAGGTTTTTAATGAGCTCTAAATTGACTGGGGCCATAATTTTATTTAGAAAATCTTCTCCATTTATTGGAGCATAGCTTACTTCTGGAATACTTTCGAAATATCCTTGGTTGGCTTTATCCTTTGTGATCATGGCTTTGAAAAAAGATAGCAGAGAGTTATTTATTTTTGATCGATGAGTCGCATGATCATTGCCTACGAAGAATGGTGGCTCAGAGTAACGCACTCGAACAATATTCAAGAGGGCTTCCCGGTGCATCGTATTTTGAGCAGAGACATTGTAGAAAGTTCGTCCATTTATACCACCCACTTCGGAACTATGATATTGTTCGCAGCTACTTAGAGATAAGAGGAAAAGAAGTGATAAAATTAGTAGAAATCTCATGTTCAGCACCTAACCATTCATCCTAATAGCCTACTGCGTCTAGACTTTTTTTGTAAAGAGCCCGTAGGTACCATGTCCTCGATTCTTATAAAAGTGGGTCTTTTAACCCGGACTGGGGTCTTACACGAGTGTTATCCTTTAGGGGATGAGTAACCAGGTTTTCCATCAAAGTCATAGAGGTGCTCGGTTTTGATCACATCAAAGCCCACTTTACTGAGCTCTTTTAGGAGCTCAGCGATTCCCTCTTGTGTGCATGCTCCATTTTTTGGGCGAAAGCGAACCCGCCACTGATCGATACAAAATGTTTCAGCCATCCCATCGGGATAGACGCGAGCTCCTCGGTTGGTGATCATCTCGATTTTGTTGTTTTCGAACGTTTTATCTATGATCTTTGTCACAAAGTCATTAAGAGAATCAGGTGCATAGATATAAACATCTACCCCAACAAGTTCTCGCTTAGTTTTGATCGTTTTTCGCACATAAGTATGAGAGGCGCTCTCTTTATTTTGATAGGAAACCGCTTTGAGTTCAGAGGGTTTTTGACCGAGGCGAGAAACTACAGCAGCAGCAAACTCCTTTGTCCCCACCTTTTCCTTGCTGGCTCCATCTTTATAGATATCATAGGTATGGACCCCATCTTCAAGGGTTTTGAGCCAAGCGTTATGGATGGCGGCTCCAGCGTCACATTGTCCAATGTGGACGAGCATCATCACTGACGCAAGGATAAGAGCTGAAGGGTTGGCGACATTTTGCCCCGCTCGCCGCGGCGCCGATCCATGAATCGCTTCAAACATTGCTCCATGATCGCCGATATTAGCAGACCCCACAAGACCTACAGACCCTCCGATTTGTGCTGCAACATCAGAGAGGATATCTCCATAAAGATTAGGCATAACGACCACATCAAAAGCCTCTGGTGTATCAGCGAGTTTTGCAGCGCCAATATCAACAATCCAGTGATCGCTCTCAATGTTAGGATACTCTTTAGCCACCTCGTCAAAGACCTGGTGGAAGAGGCCATCGGATAGCTTCATAATATTGTCTTTGACGAAACAGGTCACTTTTTTCCGATTATTCGTTTTTGCATATTCAAAAGCGTAGCGGATAATTTTTTCTGACCCTGGCTGAGAGATCAATTTGATCGATTCACATACTTCTGGGGATTGCCGGTATTCGATGCCCGAATAGAGATCTTCTTCATTTTCGCGGACGATCACCACATCCATTGTGGGGTGTTTTGTTGCAACAAAAGGGGAATAAGAAACAGAGGGGCGAACGTTAGCATAAAGGCCGAGTGTGGTTCGTATCGTGACATTTAGACTCTTAAATCCTCCTCCTTGAGGGGTAGTGATTGGAGCCTTCAAAAAAGCCTTTGTCCCTCGGATCGTCTCCCAAGTTTTATCTTCGATTCCTGTTGGATGTCCTCCAAGGTAAACTTTTTCCCCAATTTCTACTTCGTGAATCTCAAGATTTGCTCTGGCAGCCTCAAGGATTTTGAGAGTAGCCTCCATGATCTCAGGGCCAATTCCATCACCTCTAGCAACTGTAATCGGGACTTTTCCGCTCACCTTAGCACTCCTCTCTTGCGTCATTATCTCTACAATTATATGATTTATCTTAACTATGCAAATGTAAGAATGACAAATGTTAAAAGATCTCTTTGAAGAGTACCAGCGAAATCTTAATTACTTCTTCGACCATATTGAAGCTAACAAAGCCGAGGAAATTTTTGACCTCTTTTTAAACTGCGAGGGGACGTTGATCTTCACAGGGGTAGGGAAAAGTGGAATCATTGCAGAGAAGCTTGCTATGACTATGATCTCTACCGGAACCAAAGCCCTCTCCCTCCCTCCCATGAATGCCCTTCATGGAGATATCGGAATTATGACTGATAAAGATGTCCTCATTTGTATCAGCAAAAGTGGGGAGAGTGAAGAGCTCTTAAACTTAATCCCCTATGCTAAGAAAAAAGGGGCAAAAACGGTTGCCTGGGTTTCTAACCCCCACTCAAAGCTTTGCCTTGCTGCTGATTTAGGGATTTCCCTCCCTTTAAATAAAGAACTCTGCCCCTTTGACTTGGCTCCTACCACATCCACTTCTATCCAACTGATTTTTGGAGATGTCCTATCCGTTGCCCTGATGAAGGCCAAAAAGTTTAGCCTTGATGAATACGCTCTCAATCATCCTGCTGGATCAATCGGAAAAAAAATTACTCTTACTGTAGAAGATCTTATGCTTCAGGGAGAAGGGCTCCCCCTTTGCAACCCAAATGACCGTCTCCGGGATGCTATTGTAACCCTCACCAATAAAAAATGTGGGTGTCTCTTAATTGTTGATCATAGACAAAATCTCAGAGGAATCTTTACCGATGGCGACCTTAGACGGGCCCTTCAAAAAGATCCGGCTACCATGCTTGAGAAAACGATGGATGAGCTGATGACCCCATCCTGCCTTGCCACTAGAAAAGAGAAAAAGGCACTAGAAGCACTCAAACTTATGCAGAAAGATCCAAAACGGTGGGTCACCGTCATGCCTGTTATCGAATCAGAAAGACTCGTTGGACTCATCCGTATGCACGATCTCATTCAAGCTGGCATTGTCTAAAAAATGGGAAAAAAAGAGGGGAACTCCTTCTTTTAAATCAATGCGAAGTCCATACCGCCACCTTGTTTCATAAGGGGTGATTTTTTCAATATTGCAGTAAAGAACCGTTACCTCATTTCCATAGGTGGAATGGAAGGTGAGCGCCGTTTTATCCAAGATAATCTGATGGGGATGAGTTTCTAGGCGGGTGAGTTTCCGATAAGGGATTAAGCCGAGTCCAATGAGACAAATTCCCCCCAGAAAAGAGGGAATTCCCCAAGATGATAAAGTGTCAACGGAAGCAAAGGCTCCCATCCCAATAAAAACTCCCACTCCACAAAAGCCTAGAAATATTCCCCGAATAAGGAGGTTTTTTTTCACATCGGCTTTAACTACAGAGAATACTTTCATTGCAGAAAACTCATGTTTTGATTATCCCAAGGCTTGAGTTTTAAGGAGAATATCAGTATCGTTTCTTCGAGGCCTTAATTATGGAAACTGAAATTTTTACACTTTCGCACGACATCTTAATCGCTGTTTTTTGTATTGGTTACACAGCTATCATCTTCGAATTTTTGATTCACGTCAACAAAACTGCTGTCGGGCTTTTTATGGCGGTAGTCTGTTGGCTCATTTATTTTGTGGGAGATCCCCAGCCCCTTCATACAAGCCTAGCTTTTTTGAATACCCACTTAAGTGATGTCTCGCAGATCTTATTCTTTTTGCTTGGCGCCATGACAATGGTTGAATTAATTGATTCCCATAAAGGGTTTAATACTTTTATCCATCATCTCCATACGAAGTCCAAGCGGAAGATGCTTTGGATTACGTGCTTTATAGCATTTTTTCTATCAGCCGTTCTTGACAACTTAACGACCACCATTTTGATGATCTCAATCCTAAGGAAACTCATCCCTCATAAACAGGAACGGTTCCTTTACTCTTGTATGATCATTGTTGCGGCCAATGCAGGAGGGGCGTGGACCCCAATTGGAGATGTTACAACTACAATGTTATGGATTGGTGGGCAGATTACGACACTAAAAGTGATTTCTGAGCTTTTTTTCCCAAGCTTAGTTTCGATGCTCTTTCCACTAATCGTCTTTACTTTTTCTCTTAAAGGGACCTTTCCTAAATCAGAAATCGACTTTAAAGATGAACCTTTAGAGCCAGGGGCCAAACTTGTTTTCTATGTAGGAATCCTCCTCTTCCTTTTTGTTCCTATATTTAAGGGAATCACCGGTCTCCCTCCCTTTATGGGAATGCTCATTTCTCTTTCTATCATGTGGCTCATCACTGATATCATGCACCATCGGCATGAACAGAGACATCACCTACGTGTCCCCCATATACTGACGAAGATTGATGTTTCGAGTATCCTCTTTTTCTTAGGGATTCTTTTAAGCGTTAATGCCCTTGAGTCGACAGGGATTTTGGATGGTGCAGCGCAGTGGCTGAATGTTCAAATGAAAAGCGAAGCAATTATTGCTTCGATGATTGGTGTTGTTTCCGCTATCATCGATAACGTTCCACTCGTTGCAGCAACGATGGGGATGTACGATTTGCAGTCGATTCCAACAGATTCTCCCTTGTGGCTGATGATCGCTTATGCTGCAGGAACAGGTGGAAGTATCCTTGTGATGGGCTCCTCTGCTGGCGTTGCCCTCATGGGATTGGAGAAGGTTGATTTCTTTTCATATCTCAAGAAAATCTCTCTTCCCGTCTTTATCGGCTATGTCCTCGGGATGCTCTTCTATGTATACCTATTTTGACCTAAGGCTCTATAAAGAAATAAGTAGCACCTTGAAAATCTCTGCGTTTTATTTTTTGGAAATGGTATAACTTTCTCATTTTCAGCAAAATATCATCTTCACTAAGGCTCTAAAATTTGTTCGGGAAAACGCAATTTTATCATTTTACCGAACAAAAACCCCTTGTCAATTTTGTTCGGTAAAGCTATATTTTAGTAATCTTGCGAACAAATATATAGATAGTCACTTGGGTCTATAAAAATAAATTTCAAGAAAGCCAAGGAAGCCTTATCTGGACTTTCGTAAAAAAATCTTCAACAGAACCTAAGCTAACCAAAATCGGTTCTAGCAGTACCTGTGAAAGCGAAAATTTATTGGGAAAAAAAATAAAATGAGAAAAAAATCGAATTCGTTTGCGTAAAAATTACTCCTGTTGTATTGTCTTGTATTCTTTCTTAAGCCAAATGGGCAAGAGAAACGAAGCCGAGAGCCCTAGAGCTTTCAATTGTTATTTTGACAGCGAAATTGAAGTGACAAAGCTTAAAGGTTTGAGCGTGTCGAAATTTATTTCGATATGCCCCTATTAAACTTTTTTACTCGAACACATGATATAATCTATTATAGTATTCGAGAATCAATCTAGCTTCGGCTAGATATAAGATTAGATTTTCAATGAGAATTTGATCCTGGTTCAGATTGAATGCTGACGGCGTGGATGAGGCATGCAAGTCGAACGAAGTAGCTTGCTACTTAGTGGCGAAAGGGTTAGTAATACATGAGTAACGTACCTCTTTCCTGGGGATAACGGTTGGAAACGACCGCTAATACCGAATGAGGAGGGCCGGGATAGCCCGGATCCTTCAAAGTAGGGGACCCTTCGGGGCCTTACGGAGAGAGAGCGGCTCATGGGATATCAGCTTGTTGGTGTGGTAAAGGCGCACCAAGGCTAAGACGTCTAGGCGGACTGAGAGGTTGACCGCCAACACTGGGACTGAGACACTGCCCAGACT
>JANQJL010000030.1 GCA_028281675.1 Simkaniaceae bacterium | reverse complement strand
CTTCGCCAAGGTGGCCTCACCTTGGCTCGGCACTCAGCTTGTATCTCCGCTAATTCAAAAGGCCGCTGCCGCGAAATAGGTCGCATTCACGGGTATTAGAGAGAGGCGCTCTTGAACGAGATTATCAAAACCACAGATCATGAGTAATTTTCACTACTGAAGAGTGGGAACGGTTCATAAACATTATGGAAGACCCCAATGATATGAATGACAATCTTCTCAAAGCCTTCCAAGAGTTAGACGAAATCGAACCCTATTCGTAAAAACCTAAGATTTTCTCTAATTAATAATCAGTCAAAAAAAATCGAAAAAGCTCTTTTGCAACATGAGTCAAGTCGCCACGCTACTTTGTAGGAGTCGTTGGGGGAATATAGGTTTGCCCATCCATTCTGGTATAGCTTGTAATCATACTCACCAGCCAATTGCGGAATGTAAATACCACTGCAGCAGAAAGAAGGAGACCGACAGCAAGATAATTGACCTTTTCTGTTTCATCCTTTGAAGGAGCATTCGCAGGGGGCAGGGAGCCGTTCACACTCCCAGAAGGATTCTCTACAGCCCCACTTTGAGCGCTTCCTTCTTCTCGTTGTTCAGGTCCTGCCGTTTCTGCAACACCTCTTCCCCTCACCGTTAGATCTATATCTGGGGGTAACATGTTCAACTTAACGGGGCTGAGAGAGAACTCACGGTCGATTTCAGCCTCAAGCCATGCTTTTACCTCTTCTGAAACATCTTCGACTGTATTTTTTAGGTAAGGAATGAGCTCTGCAAGTTTGTTAACCATCTCATCCTGTTCATTTGTAGCAAGGATATAGGCTTTAGTTCTTTCTCCTTCCCAGATGACATCACCATGGGAATTCATTAAAACATAAATGATTTCAGATTGGTGTCTAAAAAGAGCGAGTCCATATGTTTCACCGTGCGCAGTAATCACAACTCCAATAGGGGGCCCCTGTTGCTCGATAAATAATTGCTCTAACTTTATTAAAACGTAGATCAAACAACTCCTTGTGGTCTTATCCATATCTTCGGTTACTTCATAGACAGTTTGTGGAATAGCTATATCTTCTAGAGGGTACAACCCGCTTGTTTCGCTATGACCGAAGTTTTCCTTAAGCTGAACTCCACCCTTTTTGTGCGCCATGCGATTTGCATGAAGACAGTAATCATGGTTTTTTGTCCCTTCCTCAACACACTCATCAACAAACGCTCGATCAATCGATCCTGGATGCCGAAGATAGAGAACTTGGGTTAAGAAGTATTGAATAATATTAGTACAAGCGCTACTCGTTTGGGATGCACTTAGATCGAACTGATTTTTTTCTCCCCAATGAATAAACTGACTTTTCAAAGAGTCGGAGCTTGGATCTCTCCTTCTATTACAGTTGATCGTTGCCTGGACAAGAAATGTTGAAGCTTGTGGATAGCCGTCCATACTAAGAACTTCTTGAGATAGAGAGTTAATGCGCTCTTTAAGTGCTGCGAAATCAGCACCTCGCTCTTTTGAATCTCTAAACACCTGATAACATTCAGCCTGGATATGGACCGGTGCTCTACTCGTTACCTGTTCTGCCATCTTTGCCCCCATAAGGTGATTTTTGCCAAAAGTTTACTATAATGAGAAATAAATGTCTTGCGTTGGAGCAAAAAGAGCTTTAAAATGGCCCCTTTGAAGCAAATATAAGGAAAACTTTTATGACCCAAGGCACGTTGAAGATCCACAGTGAAAACATCCTCCCGATTATCAAAAAATGGCTTTACACTGACCGGGATATCTTTTTAAGAGAGCTCGTCTCAAATGCATGTGATGCAATGAGCAAATTGAAGGTTTTACGCGATCAGGGAAAAGCCGATTTTAAGGATGAAGAGCTCCGGATCGATATCGAAGTGGATAAAAAAGCCAAGACAATTAAGATCCTTGACACTGGCCTTGGGATGAATAGCAATGAAGTGAAAAAGTATATCGCACAACTCGCTTTCTCAGGGGCTGAAGAATTTGTAAAAAAATACCAAGATGAAGAGGGGAGCGATGAGATCATTGGTCACTTCGGTCTCGGTTTTTACTCTTCCTTTATGGTGAGTGATCAGGTAGAGGTTGACTCTCTTTCTTATGAAAAAGGGGCAAAAGCTGCTCACTGGTCTTGCGACGGCTCTCCAGAGTATACCCTTGATAAAGGAAAGCGAAAGGAACGAGGCACTACGATCACCCTCCATGTGAATAAAGAGTCAGAAGAGTTTTTAGAAGAGGGGAAACTGCGCGAAATGCTCACGAAGCATTGCCGCTTTCTCCCCTATCCGATTCACCTTAATGGAAAGCACATCAATGATAAAGAGCCCCTTTGGATCAAGCCAGCTTCTGAGTGTACCGACAAAGATTACCTCGATTTTTACCGCGCCCTTTACCCTATGGAACCCGACCCCATTTTTTGGATTCACCTGAGTGTAGACTACCCCTTCAATTTAAAAGGGATCCTCTACTTCCCTAAAGTTAACCGCCGCCTTGACCCCAATCAAACAGCCCTCCAACTTTATTGCAATCGGGTCTTTGTCTCTGATAATTGCAAGGACCTGATCCCCGACTATCTCTCTGTCCTTCGCGGCGTAATCGATAGTCCCGATATTCCCCTGAATGTTTCCCGCTCTAATCTGCAAATGGACCGAACAGTCCGGCAGCTAGCTGGACACATTTCGAAAAAGGTCTCCGATAAGCTTAGCTCTAACCTGCAAGCCGATCGGGAAAATTACATCGCGAAATGGCCCGATATTGAAATGATTATCAAGCTCGGCATTCTTCAAGATGACAAATTTTATGACCGTGTAAAAAGTTGTCTCATTTGGAAAAACTCTAATGAGGAGTGGACCACCGTTGATGAGTATATCGAGAGGAATCCTGAAAAAAAGGTCTACTATCACCATGATGAAAAGCAAACAACCCACTTCTTTGATATGTATAAAGACAAAGGAATCGAAATTCTCTTTGCTCCCTCCCATCTCGATACTCCCCTTATAAGTTTTCTAGAATCGAAACACTCTGGGGTGAAATTCCAACGCCTCGATGGGGCTATCGATGATGTCATACTCGATAAAGAAAAAGAAAAAACTGTCCTCGATGCTGATGGGAAAACCGAAGCGGTCAAAATCGCCGATTATATTAAGAGAAAGCTTGCTCTAGAGAACCTAGAGGTCGAAGCAAAAAGTCTTTCTAGTCATTCGGTCCCTGCCTTTATGGTGATTTCTGAAGAAGAACGGAGAATGCGAGACTATTTTGCCATCTCTGGACAGGACCTCCCTCCTGCTATGGGGAATAAACGGACCTTCGTCGTCAATACCAACAGTCGACTCGTCCAGTCAATCCAAAAGCTTGAACCGAAAGATCCAGAACTGGCTACCTCTCTAGTAAAGCAACTTTACGAGCTCTCCCTCCTCTCACAAAAGGAACTCGAGCCCGCCGATTTTTCAACCTTCCTCAAGCGCTCTTCAGAGCTCCTAGAGAAGCTCTCCGAAAAGGTCGCAGAATAAATGGCACTTCGGGGTTAAATCTAGAAAGAAGAAAGTAAATTAATTATTTTAAACCTTTCTATTTATTTCATTATAGTAACAATTATGTTATAATAGTTTCTATAATAAGTAAAAAAAGGTTTTAATAATGGAAATTACTAAAAATCATGCAGAAAGCCTCCCCCTTAGCATTGATCGAAAGGATGGCGAAGAGGGCGCTCAAAACGGTCACCCTACAAGCTCTTTAGCAGATGAAATGATCCGTGCACTCCTAGAAGAAAATGCCGGGCTGAGAGAGGAAAACTCAAGGAATCCCACCATGACACTAGAAGTTGTCGAGCAACTCGGAAGGGAAAATGCGCAGCTTCGAATAAAAAATGCGCAACTTCAAAGGAAAAATGCGCAATTTCAAAGGGAAAATGAAAGGCTACGTCAGAATCAAGTTGGACCACTAAACCAAGAGCTTTTGGAAGCAAAGGCAAAGATCGCTCTTCTTGAAAGGCGGGTGCGGGGCGCTGAAAAAATCATCAAAGACCAAGCTGTACGAGCTGAATCTAATCATTTCGGGATAAGCTTTTCCAACGGTTTTTTTTGATAAAACTTTTCTAAAAACCGAGTTAAAACAACTTGCTCAAGCCTTTCTTTTAAATGAACCGGTGTTGGCATCCGTAAACTTAAAGTGACTTGGTCGGGTTCTGGCAAAGAAATCGTGACGCGGGGTTCAACAGAGGGAAGCTCCATTCCCCGTCTCCGTTCCATTTGCCTTAAACGACGACGCGCTTGTTCCAAATATGGGGTTGCTTCTTCTTCTGCAACCTTCAGTAAAACTCGCTTTCCCTCTTTCCAATCTGCACTAAGCTTAAGAGGAACTTCCATCCGGATCATGTAATAATTTTCTAAAAACGATTCATTAATAACGGGTTGCGATAAAAAGATACTATTCGAGAAGGAAATTCTCCGCCCTGTGTAAAGGTAATTCGAACCCCCTTTTCCCACCTCTTCCACAGTTGTTGAAAGGAGGGTCGTATCGATCACATCACCTCGCACCTGCCCCACCTCGATCCGGTCTCCAATGTCAAAAAGTTTCCCACGGAATCGGATCACTGAGCCATTAAACGACATACAAAGCTCCTTCACCGAGAAGACCATCGCAAAAGCGATGGCAAACACAGAGAGGGCAAATCCCTGGATCGTCTCACCCCAGAGAAAAATCACACTAAGCAAAATAAGGACAAAAACGAAGGTCCGCGTGGAATTGATCCATCGGAGGCGCTGCTGCGAGGTCCAATCCCGTCGAGATCTTCTTATGTACCTGTCAATAAAGAACCTAGAAGCCCAGAGAACCATTACAAGGACAACCGTTGCAATCAGCTTCGTTGTTAAAAACTTTTCTAAAAATTCCATCAGATCCTTCCTCTCTAGAAAGCCCCTTAATATGAGAGATTTCCATGCAAAAATCAATCTCAATTTTCGCTATTTTTTCATATCCTTTACAAACAGTCACTTATAAATTAATAAAAATTTGGTAATTATATATTTAATTAAAATTATGATATAATTGATTAAGAAAAAGCGATTTTTCCCATAATAAAACACTAATAACTAAATAAAAAGGACTTAAAGCGATGTCTACTAGGGCTCATTCAGATGTGCTTAAAACTGCTGATATCTATGTGGGTGATCAGCCCATTGAGCTGCAGCGCAAAGGTCCTGCTATCTATGATGCATTTGCCGTTCAAGCTGATACTGACATTTCAATCGCATGCGATGTCACGCAGCTCGTTCAAGGAAATCAAGAATTTCGTCGCAAAGCGACAGAGGTACTTGGCCCCCTAAACCTCATCGAAATCAAAGTCACCGGGAAAGATCACGCCGTTTTAATTAGAGATCCAAGCGTAGAAGGGTCTGAATTCCAGCCAATTGCATTGACCCCTTCAAGCGAAACAGAGAAAATCGCAGATAAAACACAAAGGGCCTATCAAAGATTCCTCAATCAATCTTCTCACCCCATAAGCCGTGACTCCTTTCCTCAGTCGTCCTTCTATGGCAGATCTTTCTCATCAGCTCCCTTTTCATCTGATCTCCATGACAGACTACAGTCGCTCGAAAGAGAGAATCGTGAACTTCAAGCTGAAATGGAAAACCTCCGTCTAAGAAAAGTGCTTAAAAGAACAGAGAGGCTTCTAGATGTAGCCCATCAACAACTTACCGCAAGTGGTGCAGAGAATGAAGAACTTACCAGAGAAATCAATGACCTAAGATGCCAACTAAAAGCTGAACAGCGGCGTCATCATGGCGATCTTGGAGAGATCAATGAAGCTCTAGCAAATGCAGCCACCATTAGTATCGCACTCCTTATGGGAATTGCTTCCCTGCAAGAAGAAAACACTCAATTAAAAAAAGAGGCTAAAGAGCTTCAAGAAAGAAATCAAGGCCTTAGATGTAAGGAAATGATCCATACCAAAGCTCAAGAACTTGTCGGTGCAACTTCACCTGCCAACCTAATAGATAAAATTAAACAACTTCGAAAGACTCTTCAAGAAAAAAGCGATGAAAATGGTCGTCTTCAAGGGCAGATCGAGGAAGCGGCAGCAGCACAGGACGCTGCAACAACAAAACATAAAGGGCAAATTCGGCAACAAAACGAAGCACTTGTTGCGGCCGAACAAAAAGTAGAAGAGATGGAAACTGCTGTAAAACAAGCTCAATCTGAGCTCTCTGGTGAAAAGAGTCTTTTTCAAGAGCTTGAAGGTCAAGCAGAAAAGCTGCGAAGAGAGCTTGGAGAGACTCAACGAGCTCATGCACAAGAAAAAAAGCATCTTGGCGAGGCGATCAGCAAACTTAAAAGTGGTCTTGAGGAAACAAAAAAAACTTTAGTCGCTCTTCAAAAAGCCCAGCAGGAGTTAGTTGCAAAAGAAGAAGAGCTAAGAGGTGTTCAAGAAGCTTCAAGCCAAAGAGGAGATTTTTCCGATGAAGAAGTGCGACAGCTAGAATCTCTTTTGAGTGAGATTGAATCAATCACTGCGAGCAATCGTGGCTTACTTCCTAGGAAGCCAGTCTCTTCTATTGCAGATGAGCTCAAGGAGGTTGAAGAAATACAAGAGAGGCTACCACCATCTCAGCAATATCGGGGCCTTCCACAAACAGTTGGAAAAATCATTGAAGCTCTTAAAGCTGCTCGAAGAGAGCTCAGTGAAAAGGCTCAATTGGTTAAAAGAAAAGAGGAAGAGCTCATTGACTTGAGAGATCTAGTTGAAAGAGAACAGCAAAGTACTCAAGTCTTAGGTTTACAGACAAAGGTTAAAGAGTTAGAAGAGGAGCTCGCTCAAAATCAAAATCAGGCTGCAGGGGTTGTAGAAGGAAAAATGCAACTTATTGAAAGGCTTCGTGGAAAATTGAGAACAGAGCGCGCACGATTTGAAGAAGAACACCAAGAAGTAAGAGCTGAACCAGATGGTCTTGAAAAACGGGCAGATCAATTAGCTTTCCAGCTCGAAAGAGAAAGAGGAAAAGTTGCCGAAACTGATGCAGAAAATAGAGCTCTAGCTGATGAGAATGAACAAGTACGCCAAAGACTTAGATCACTTGAGGAGAGGCTAGGACGGAGCGCAGCTCGGCTTCAAGCAATAGAGCTCGATCGAGACTATTGGCAAGAGACTTCAAGTGGATTTGAAGCAGAGCAGCAAGAGTTACGAGAAAAAAACCTTAAACTCGAAAAGGAAGCAGATCAACTTGCAGAGGAAGTCTCCCAATATAAAGCAACAAATGGTAAGCTTGCTAATGAAAACGAACGCCTCCGAGCGGTTTTATCAACGGTCTTTGATACTGAGTCCTGTTACACTCCTGAAGATTATCAACAAGCTCGTGAACAGTTCGTCCAAAAACACAAAGAAGCACTAGCTGCTCAAATCGCTGAAATTAAAAGAATTGAGAAACAGGTGCAAACAGTCGAAAGGCTCCGCAACACCTCCACATCATTAACACCCACAAGTATCTAAAAATTAAATAGTTACATTGCATTTTTGCATTTTGCCAACGCTTTTGGCATAATTAAGCGAAAAATGCAAATAGCGATAGCAAAATGCATTACCCAAATAACGCCTAGGTCCGTCATTTGGGTTTAAAGAAGAAGGGGCTCTTGAGCCCCGATAAATGATTAGTTAGCGCCGTTTGATTGCGTTTCAGTTGACTCTACAGTCGCTTCACTTGCGGGCTTCACATCAGAAATCGCAGCGGTGAGAACTTCAATCTTCGAACCATCGATCATTTTTAGGATCACTGTATCTTTCTCGATGCGAACGAGCGTTCCCACGATTCCCATTGCAGTGATGCGATCACCTTTGGACATGCTGCTTCGCTGTTGTTGCATCTTCTTCCGCCTTTTTTGCTCTGGACGCCAAAGGATCATGTAGAAGAAAAGAAGGGCAATACCGATCATCATGAGGGTTTGCCACATACTTTGTTGACGTCCAGCAGGGGCCGCTTCTTCTGCAAAGAGGGTTGCTGAAAGGCAAAGGGGGGCGAGTAAGTAAAAAGCTTTTTTCATGAGTGTTCCTCGTTAAACGTTTTTCGAATTATTTGTAACTCGACTTTGTACTTTTTTGGCTAGCAGATCTCCGGTGCTTCCTCCGAAGGAGGATGGTTTTAATTTGAATGGAATGGTCAAATGGCCATTTCTGAAAATTAAAAGTCATTCTGATTCGCTGGAACCACTGGGGAGATGCAGCCAAAAAAGTACAAAGTTGAGTTTAAGTATAACTGATTTAGTTTTTTTCGAGGAGGGCAATATTTTCTAGGTGGTAGGTATGGGGGAATTGGTCGACTGGCTGGAGCGCTTTAAGGGTATAACCATGGGGTAAAAGCTCAGTGATATTTTGACTTTGTGTGGTGGGGTTACATGAAATATATAGAATTTTTTTGGGGGAAAGGTGGATCAAATGCTTAAGGGCAGTCGGGTCAAGACCTGAGCGAGGTGGGTCAATAATCACTAAATCTGGAATAGCGTTGATTCGGGGAAGAACTGCCCCCACATCTCCTTTATGAAGGGTGATATTTGAGATGTTGTTGGCTTTATAATTGAGCTCTCCATCGCAAACGGCATAAGGGCTCAGCTCGATTCCTATCACTTTTTTGACATAAGGGGCGAAGACAATGGCAAGGGTTCCTGTGCCACAGTAAAGATCAAAAACAGTATCGGTGGGCTTTGGATCGGCAAGCTTTAAGGTCTGGGTATAGAGCTTTTCTGCCTGTAGGGGGTTCGGCTGAAAAAAGGAATCGGGACTGATCATAAAGTGGAGAAGACGGCCATTGACATGAAGAGTCTCTTTAATTAAGTCGGGGCCATGAAGGTGCATCTCATAAAACTCGGTCGGCGTTCCCTTAGCAATTCTTTGAATGCGGAGGAAAATGCTGGGAGTTTCTCCCGGAAGAGCTTTTAATACCGCCTCTTTAAAACCATTGAGCTCTGTTTTATTGATGCAATAGTCGGGGTTCCCAGAGATCGTAATAAAGACCATCTTATCGCCCGTCCGTTTCCCTTCACGGAGGGTAAGGGTGCGGAGCGTTCCAGTATCGCTGTAGGTGTGATAGGCTTTTAAAGAGCTTTTTTTCCACCACTCTCGGACAGAAGTTAAAACAGCGACAAACCAGGAAGCAGTTAGATGACACTCTTCTAAGTTTAAAACATGCCCCCTTGAGCGAGCAATGATAAGCCCCAAAAACTTATCTCCATCCTTGTTTTGAGAGAAGGTATATTCCATTTTGTTCCGGTAGTGCCAGGGGTCAACGGCTGGGATAATCGGGAGGGGCTTTTGACCAAAAAGGGTCGCGACTTGAGTCTCCTTTGCTTGGAGTTGAGCGTTATACTCTTTTTGTTGCCACACACATCCCCCACAAATTCCCACATGTTTGCAGCGGGGAGGGACCCGATCCGCTGAAGGTTCGATGATCTCTTTGAGCGTTGTGGAGTAAATTTTCTTTTTCTTTTTCTTAATCTCAGCAAGAACTGTGTCTCCAATAACGGTACCAACAACTTCTGCGTGGGTTGGTAGGCTCTCAGGAGTTTTTTGAACGGTGCCGAGGCCATGACCCCGCTTTGAGTATTTTGATATTTTTAATCGAAATTCCATGATTCCTCTTACTGATAGAAAGAGGAATCATAGAGGGAAATGGAGGAAGTGTCAACGACGTCGACGTCTTTGTGCAGCTTTTTTCTTCCGCGCTGGGGCTTTTTTACGTGTCGCTTTTTTCTTGGTCACTTTTTTGCGACTTGTCTTTTTAGCTTTTCTCTTCTTTCCCCCTTTACGGTCGGCGGCAACCGATTCTTTTCGATATTGCTTTGCAAGTTTTGCAAATTTAATGGTTCCAGTGCGAACCCTTTGCGAAGCTGCTTTATTTCCCTTTTCAGATGCCTTTCTAAGATCCATCGCTAGATCCATTAACATTGCTTCCATCTTCTTTATTGTATTACTTAGTGCCATGCGATAAAAACCTCCAAAAAAAACATGTTCTAATTGTTTCAATAAAAAAAATTTTAGATAATCTGCAATGAATTTTTTGAGAAATTTGCAAACCGCTTCATTATACCTTGAACAGTAAGGGGGATAACGTGATGATTAATTTGTGTGACAGGCATCACTTCTTTATTACTGGAAGTTAAAAAAGCCCCTTCAAAACTTTCAATTTCTGAAAAGTGAATCTCTCTTTCTTCTACATCTTCCAATTCTAAAACCACCTGCCGCGTAATTCCCTCTAAAACCCCCTCTTTAGGAGTGATGATTTTCCCTTCTTTAACCGCAAAAAAGTTAGCCGTTGCCGTTTCTAAGAGGTATCCTTTTTCATTATGAAAAAGGACATCGACCTCCCCATTTTTCAGCGCCATAATTGCAGGAAGGTATTGAATGGTTTTTGCTTTTGGAAAGGGGCGCTCATAACACTCTGTTGTAATCTTAATCCCTTTTTCGAAGTAAATTTTAGGGAATGGCTTGAAAGGATAAGCAACAGCAAAAAATGTTGGCTCTCCATCTGGCATGAGCTGGTCTTCTGAAAGGCCACCAGTCAAGACCACTTTAATACCTGTTTCCTCAAAGTTTGTCCGTGCAAGGAGTCCCGCAACAATCTCTTCCATCTCCTCTATTGCTTTAGGGACGGTGAGGCCTATCTCACTTGCGGAAAACACAAACCGCTCTAAGTGCTCTCTTAACTTAAAAGGGTTCCCTCCATAGGTGCGGAAATAGTCCATCACACCAAAGCCCCGAAGGACACTGATGTCGAGAGGAGAGATCGTTGCTTCTTTCCCATCTAGAAACTGATCATTGATGTAAACAAGGGTATCCATGTGTTCGACTATGCCAAACGAAAAACTTTCCGTCCAATACCAATCATTAATGCAACAGCAAAAAGGAGTCCCATAACCGCTCGAAACTTTTTTCCCCACTCCGCATCTGCAATTACTTTTTCTCCATCACTCTCTCGGTTCACACCTTTTCCCCCCATAACCACGTTAGCGGACCTATGAAACATGTCAATATTTGCTTCTCTTAAGAGATGATTATAAAGAAAAAAGGTCGTATCATCATTAAAAAGACCATTTACAAAATCTTGAATCGTATCGTACTCAGAAATCTTCGAAAAAGAACCATAGAGCCCTTTGAGGAGTTCTTGATGTCTTTGAAGGGCTGCAATATAATTTGCAGTCTCAACCTCCGCCTTAATCCGAGCACGGATTGTTGAGGTACTTCCTCCATCTTTTTCATTACATGCACGGGCAAAGGGGAGCATTTCAACAAGTGGTTGATTTGTTGCAGCATATTCAATAAGGAAAAGGGTCTTAACGATATCCTCTTCAAGAGTTATGCTCTCTTGGTGTTGCGCTATCCGATGTTCTCCTTCAAGCTTTATGACAGGAAGTGTCACCTCTTTGTTCAATGCCTCAGTTACATTTGGAATCTCGGCGTAATAGGTGATATATTCTCTACACGCGATGCATTTCCGTCCTCCCAGCTTCACATACTTTAGAAAAGATTGCCGCTCAAAAAAGTGGTTACAAACCGTTACAACAGCCTCTTGGATCGAATCCTGAGTAAATGGGCAATTAGCAAGTTGCGGAGGAATTTTAAATGTAGCCCTAGTTGCTTCCATACTTTTCCTTAACAAAGGAGATAAGCTTACCTAAAAGAGGTTTTAAAAACACCCAAGAAAGAATAAAAACGCCAATTGCTGCCAATCCATTTTTCCATGGAGGGTTCCCCCCACTCCTAGAAATCTTACCATCGGAAACCAATCTTCTTCGAGGAGTTCTCCCACTTCCAGAAATTGCATCACCGGGAAATAATATTCTTTGAGGGATTCCCCCACTTCCAGAAATCGTATCAACGGGAAACAATCTTCTTCGAGCTGTTACCCTTCCAGGTTCCCTTGGTCTTGTGGGAGAAATTTCAGGAGTTGAGTTTTGAGTGCCATCAATGGGTTTCATGCCATAAAGTATGGAACCTTTTAAAAAAAACTGCTACTTATTTTTTATTGCTGGAGATCCACGGTACCACTGATAGAGGGTTTGACCCACATATCGGAACAACACAACAGCTGCAACAAGCCCAATAATGAAGTGAACAGGGGACCATCCGCTTCCACCTCTGCCACGGATACCATCATCTAAAAGATGAAAATTTCTCCCAAATACAAGATGAACAGAATGCTGAGAACAGGCTTTCTTCAGCCCAGCTTCGTTAGATCTATAAAATTCAATAAATCGGCCCAGAAGAGTACTTTCAACCCTCTGATCTCATCGAAAAAACTTGGTAGTGCATAGATTCGCCTTGGCGGAGGTTCCATGCCACAAAGCATGGGGCCTCTCACCGAGCCTATTGAGCATTTCAATTACTATCCTAGGTGATCCAAATACAAGATGAACGGGATGGTGGGAGCAAGCTTCCTTCAGCTGATCTTCGTTAGACTCATAAAATTTAATAAAAGGGCTCCGCAGAGCTTTTTTAAACTCTATGATCTCGTCGCTATCATAGAGAACTTGCGGATCGTCTGGGCTTGTATAATCACCTACCTTTCCCAAAAGATTGAGAAATCGTTGAGGATCTTGAGTTACTTTGAAACTGCCATCTAAAATAGCATTAATATCAGTTAAATCACCCTGTAGCTCGGAATCATCAGGAAGCTTTTTTAACCCATATCGCTCGCAAAGTGATTGAATAGGAGTTTTTGTTGTACTTTCTTCTGGCGGTGGTAACGTTACACCTCTTCTAGAGAGTGTAGGAGATAACTCCATGATTGACCTCATATAGTTTAGTTGACTTACTAAAGTTGGAAGGATTTTACCCTTTCTGAAGATATATGGGCAAGTGAAGTTTTTTATTTGGTTTGAAGAGGAGCTTTTCATTCCTCGAAATAGAGCGCGAAATTCTATTTTTTTTCAAAAAAAAGAGCCCTCAAGATTAACTTGAGGGCTCATGACAAAAACTTGGCAACGTCCTACTCTTCCATACTCTAGTGCATAGTACCATCGGCGATGAAGTGCTTAACTGCTGAGTTCGGGATGGGATCAGGTGTGTCCACTTCTCTATGGTCACCAAGATAAGACTAATCGCGCTTTTGCGAATATAAACTAACTTTAAACAGCGCTTGAGAATTTGCCTTCTTTCTCCGAAGAGAAAAAAGAAAGATCAAGCCTATGGATGTATTAGTACTGGTTAGCTGAGCGTATTACTACGCTTACACACCCAGCCTATCAACCCTGTAGTCTTCAGGTCATCTCATAGGGATACTTTATCTTGAAGGAGGCTTGGCGTTTAGATGCTTTCAACGCTTATCCTTTCCGAACGTAGCTACTCGGCAATGCCCTTGGCAGAACAACCGAAACACCATTGGTTCGTCCACTTCGGTCCTCTCGTACTAGAAGCAGCTCTTCTCAAGTATCCTGCGCCCACAGCAGATAGGGACCAAACTGTCTCACGACGTTTTGAACCCAGCTCGCGTACCGCTTTAATTGGCGAACAGCCAAACCCTTGGGACCTTCTTCAGCCCCAGGATGCGATGAGCCGACATCGAGGTGCCAAACC
>JANQJL010000101.1 GCA_028281675.1 Simkaniaceae bacterium | reverse complement strand
ATACTCGAGGTTATCATAAATAGGCTGCATCCAGTGGACCATCTTTTCTTCTTTAGTCCCAGGAAGATATCCAATATCTTTACCTAAAGGCATAATAGGCCTTGAAATAAGGATGCGGCTGTAAACCCCCTCATCAAAGACTTTTCGAAGACCACAAGTCAGAGCCATAAGGGTCTTCCCAGTACCCGCCTGCCCGACCAAAGTGATGAGCTTAATATTATCATCCATAAGCATATCCATAGCACATTCCTGCTCATCATTCAGAGGCTTAATCCCCCAAATCTCTGAGGAAAGCCCTTCTACCCGCTCAAGCCGTTTTTTGTTTCCATTATAGCGGCCAAAAGCCGTTGACTTTTCGGCACAAGTGAATCGGCAATACTCGTTAGCAAGAAACTCCTCACCAGGAAGATCAATAGATCCTTTAGTCATAAAAGTATCAATCTCTTGCTTAGGGAGTTCAATTTTTCGGAAACCCTTATAGAGATTATCGAACGAATCTTTAAGATTTTCATAGTCCTTAGCTTTAATTCCAATTGATTCTGCCTTAATTCTTAAGACAAAATCCTTCGAAATCATAATTACAACCTCTCTTCCCATTTGCTTCAATTTATAAGCTGCGAAGAGGATGCGGTGTTTGTTGTTATCTAGAGGAAGTGGAAACCCTTCTTTCGATTGTGTTTTATCTTCGATAAAGATGGAAAATGTGACCCCATTATCTAATTTAACACCTTTAAATGTGTCTCCCTTCAATTCATCTATAAAGCGGATCACATGACGGGCATTTTTCCCCAGTTCGTCACTGAAACGCTTCAACTTATCTAACTCTTCTAGTACTACTAACGGCATTACGACGTCATTGCCCTCGAACCTTAATATCGCTTCCGGATCATGCAGTAGCACATTCGTATCCAGGACAAAAGTCTTGCTTGCCATAAGCTCACTCCTATTTAAATCATTATTAATTAATTAATTGTAACAGTAAGCCTCCTTCGTTAAGCGTTAAAATAGTTGGGGCAGGCGGTATGACATCCCCTTTTTTCTTTATAAGCGATTTTTTATTCCTGCCAAGAAAAACCTTTTTGAGGAAGTCAGTAAAAAAATAGTTGCATCATAATTCACTTATTTTAAGTCATTTAATGAATTAACCAGCAATCAGCACTCCTGAGTGCTAACTAATCCTTGACGGTGATTCATAAAGTCGCTACAATTGGGGTAGAACAACTACTCATTCAATGAGGAAGATATGAAAAAGATAAATCAAAAGATTCTAAGTATTCCACCCTACATCTCTACTTCTTGGAAGAATATCAATACCCTTCATATGAAGGAGATTGAAGGGAGGCCAGTTCTCGTCATCGCCCTTCATAATGGGACTTCGATAGAAATCCCTGGCCTTGAACAGGGCCTCATTGAAGAAATTTTTGAGGCTCATTCAAAATATGTTGAGCAGGAAACACGTGAGCCTCAAGTAGAGTCTCTTAAAACGTTTGAGCCATCGAAAGAATCAGACCCCTCTTTTTCATTCGGCATCCCCTTCCAAATGAGTGGAGGCAATGGTTCTCTAAATCCCACCTCTTTTCTTGAGCATAACCCCAGTCAATCTGACGCTCCCGAAATGCCACCAGAGGTTATTCAAAAAATCACCTCTATTACAAAAGCACTCGGGATGGATATGGAGCAGATGAATATCCCAAAAGCAGAGCCTCATTGCAATTGTCCTTATTGTCAAATTGCTCGTGCCGTCCAAACAGATGATACAGCAAACATGACTGAAGAACTAGTGGAGGAAGAAGTATCCGAGGAAGATTTACGCTTCCGCGATTGGGATATTAAACAAGAAGACGATAAACTTTATATTGTTTCCAATCCGTTAAACACGGAAGAACATTATCAAGTTTACCTCGGAAATCCTGTCGGATGCACATGTGGGAAAAAAAATTGCGAACATGTCCGTACCGTTTTAAACAGCTAAGGACCCGTATCTATTTGATTTAAGAGAGATGGAGCAAAACAGCTCCTAAACTCCTTTTTTCTGGCCTTTTAAATGATAGTCTCCTAGAATGAGAAATTAGAATGTTTCTTACTTAGAGGAGTACGAATTATGTTAAAAGCATTTGCTTTGATTGCATCATTCATAGCATTAGCACTTCCTGCTGTTGCTTTTGCTGATGCAGCCCCACCGCTCGACAAATCGATTACATCAGTCGAACAAATGCCAATCCAAACGGGTTCCAATTTTAAGCCCTTTACAGGAAAAATCATTGGGAACAATGTGCGGATGCGGGCAGCTGCCGATTTAGATAGCCCTATCATTGCAGAATATTCAAAGGATGAATATGTCGTTGTAACTGGTGAAAACAAAGATTTTTATGCAGTAGAGGCTCCGGCAGACTTTAAAGCTTATATCTTTCGCGGTTTCGTTATCGACGAAGTTGTTGAAGGAGATCGAGTCAATGTCCGTTTAGCTCCTGATCGTGATGCCCCTGTTATCGGCCACTATAGCACAGGTCATCCAGTAGATGGGAAAATTTGTGATGATAATAACAAATGGCTTGAAATCAGTGCTCCAAAAGAGACGCAGTTTTTCATTGCAAAAGAGTATGTAGAATATGCAGGTAAGCCAGAGCTTAAGGTGATCCAAGATAAACGAAAAGCAACAGTTACCCAGCTTCTAGAATCTACTCAACTGCTTAGCCAGGCTGAGATGCGTAAAGCTTTCAATGAAATTGATCTTGATCGCATCACTCACAGTTATCAAACGATTATGACTGATTATGCCGACTTTCCTAAGTTTGTCACACAGGCTGCAAAGGAACTTGCTATTGTTCAAGAAGATTATCTCCACCGCAAAATTGCCTTCTTAGAAGCTAAAGCTTCAAAAACAGGGAAAACTCACATCTCTGACGATATCTACGAAACCTCTTATTCTTCTCATGAAACTGTTTCTCCAACAGATCGAATGAAAGTTTGGGAGCCGGTTGAAAAAGCTATTTATTTAAGTTGGGCTTCAATGCACCATGCGAAAACAATGGATGACTTTTATAGTGATCAAAAGATGAAATGCCAAACCATTTCAGGAATCTTAGAAAGTTATAAAGAACCAGTAAAAAATAAGCCGGGTGATTTTATCTTAAAAAACCATGATATCACAGTTGCTTACGTTTATAGCACACAAATCAATCTTGATGAACATGTTGGAAAACGGGTGAACTTGATTGTTTCATCAAGGCCTAATAACAACTTTGCTTTTCCAGCGTATTACGCCCTTGACGTTGAGTGATCGGGAATAATTCCTCCTTCTCAGCCCATTCTCCTATGTCAATAGAGATAAGAAAATGGGCTATTCGTATTTTATCAGCAGATACCATCGAAGAAAAACTCTATACTCCTGATGAATTAACCGACCACGAGCCAGGCCCAGCCATGATTTGGAATGAACCAGTCCGCCCCGTTGGCATGGGATTTCAGCTTCGTAAACGGGAAGGCAAACTTCCCCCTTTTCAAAGTCATCATGACCCCAATAATCGTGCTGCCTGCCTCCACCGCTTTGCAGGACATGAGCTTCTTGCCGTTGAAATCATGGCCTACGCTCTTCTTAGATTTCCAGATGCCCCCTCTCACTTTCGAAAAGGGCTTGCCCACACCCTTAAAGAAGAACAAGAACATGTCCGTCTTTATATCAAAGAACTTGAGCGGCTGGGTGTAAAGTTTGGCGACCTCCCCCTTTATCGACATTTTTGGTGTCATACCCCCTATCTGAATTCCCCTCTTTCTTATGTTTCAGTCATGAGCTTGACCTTTGAAATGGCAAACTTAGACTTTGCTCCGATGTATGGCTCCTCCTTCGAAAAAGCTGGGGATAAGGCGGCTGCAAAACTCATGGCACGGATCCTAAAAGATGAGATTGCTCACGTCTCTTTTGGTTGGCGGTGGCTTCAAAAATTCAAAAAGAAAGAACTATCTGAATGGGATACGTGGAAGGAGGGGCAAAGCCCTCTCCTTACCCCTAAGCGAGCCCGCGGCTTCCTCATCCATGAAGAGCATCGAAAAAAAGCAGGCGTTTCCGAAGAGTGGATTGAGAACTTGAAATCTTCCTAAACTTCCTTTAGAATCTCTCGATATGACTCAGCTATTTGCTATAATTTTTTATTTTTGTTTAGCCCTGGCTGTTGGTCTGATCTCCTACCGAAAGCAGACAAACTCCGCTGATTTCCTCATTGGAAGCCGCTCCCTCAACTATTGGCTCACGGCACTTGCTGCTCATGCCAGTGATATGAGTAATTGGCTCTTCATGGGCTATCCCGCAATTATCTTTGCAGGTGGACTCTTTAAAGCATGGGTCGCCATTGGTCTTATCCTTTGCATGCTCCTGAATTGGCAATGGATCGCCCCTAAACTCCGCGTTCTAACAGAGAAAAGTGACACCCTCACCCTTTCTGGTTTTTTTGAATCAAAACTTGGCGATCACTCTGGACTGATCCGCCTCTTTTCTGCAAGCATTTGCCTCCTTTTCTATTCTGTCTACATCGCAGCAGGACTTGTAGGACTAGGACACCTAGCAGAGAGTTTATTTGGCATTAATTACGCTGCTGGAATCTCCTTTGGAATTCTGATTGTCATCACCTATGTATTAATTGGTGGTTTTGTCACCCTTGCCTGGCTCGATCTATTCCAAGGCCTTTTTCTCCTAGGAGTGATCATCGTTATTCCCCTAATTCTCCTCCCTAAAGTTGGAGGAATCGAGTCAATTCAAACCACCTTAGCAAACAAACCCTCACTTATCCCCTCCTTAAAAGGGCTCACCCTTTTTCAAATGATCTCTATGTCACTTGGTTGGGGACTGGGTTACTTTGGGCAACCCCATATCCTCACAAAATTTATGGGGATACGAGACGCAAGTGAGATTAAACAATCGAAACGAGTCGGGATGTCTTGGATGCTCCTTTCTCTCACCGCAGCCACCTTTGTAGGGCTCATCGGAGCCTCCTTTTTCTCAGATGGGATTGCCAACTCAGAAATGGTCTTTATTGAAATGGTCCAACAAAGCTTTAGTCCCTTCCTCGTCGGTTTTATTCTCTGCGCCATTATCGCCGCTATTATTAACGTAATGAGTTCTCAGATGCTTGTGGTTTCCTCGATCCTTTCCGAAGATCTATACAAGAGGTTTTTCCACAGACAAGCAGCTGAAAAACGGCTCCTTTTGATTTCCCGTTTGGGGATATTGGGAGTGGCTTTTCTAGCCCTTTTCATCGCCTTTAACCGTCCCGCTTCTATTTTCCAACTTGTCCTCTACGCGTGGTCTGGCCTTGGTGCCACCTTTGGTCCTCTTCTTCTCTATACCCTTTATGGAAAAAAGCTCACCCGGATGGGTGCTTGGGTAGGAATGCTCTCCGGTGGCATCACCTCAGCTCTGTGGCCCTACTTTAATCCCCTTCTCCCTGTTTCAGTAGAGCCTCTCCTCCCAGCATTTATCATTAGCTTTCTGTTAAACTGGGGAATTTCCCAACTTTCATATCAAAAAAAACTTCAAATTGGTCAAGCAATTGATCTTTGATCTTATTTTTCTTTTGTGGTATAATTTTTTCAAAAAACAACTACGCATAGTTTATGAGTATACAATCCATACCAAAAAATATTAGGCACTTCCTAAACGCGGAATCCTTACCAACTAAGAAAATGTATCATGCATCAATTGCGGAAGCTACACAATATGATGCCCTTTGGGGCCGTATAAGTCTTCTATGCTCCGAAGAGAGTGTGATCCTCCTTGCACAATATATCTTCAGTGCGATCTATGGTAAACCCTGTACTAAACCTAATGAATTGGTGCCCAAAAAAGGACTTAGAAGCAGCCAAGAGAAAGACGCGCTTGATTGGGCAAATGATCTCCTTAGAAAAGATGTAACCCACCTCAGGTTATATGCAGGATTTGAAAAGCTTTCAAATCCTATGGCTACTTATGAAACCAGGTACCCTAATTGGTCAAAAGAGGAATCCTATGTAACAGTAGCTATCGTCCATTACCTCGAATATCCAGCGCTGCATGGACTACAAAAGATTATCAAAAAACTTCATGAAAAGGGGCATACCTCTCACCTTGGCTGGAATAAACTTCATTGGGCTATTTTTTTTGAAGACTACGACGGCATTAAAAAACATAGAAAATTTTTAAATACTCCTTCAGATAAAATTACCGATAACTTTCCCGAACTCAAACTCAAGTGGACAAAATATCCCATTGGACTTGCAGCATGTAGAAAGCCTTGGGCTATAGAAAAAACCCGATTAATCGACAAGCTCATTTCTCTTGGAGCAGATTTAAATGTCAATCCTCCTCTTGTAACTGCAGCTTTTAGCTACAAGAATGATAAGGTTTGTGAGTTTCTGATTAAAAAGGGTGCCCCTAATTCCCTTGGAATTGAGGACTGTAGAAGTGCACTTGAACGAGCATTGGAGAGGCCTCCAGTGATTCCCTGCAAAGGCTGGACCTGCACACATTCAAGTCATACCGATAATACTCGACGACTTACTCCAAAAAAGCCCAATCACGGTTTAAAAGCTTTAATCTTAATGATAACTCTTATATCTGCCTATTATCTATACAAGAAATTTAAAGGACCAAATAGCTACAACTCCAGAACACCACAGATTTGACAATCAATGGTATAATTCCTTCTCTGTGTCCTCGCTGCTCTCTGCGGTATTTTTCTAAAATTATATTAAATTAGACTTGGGGTATTAGGCAGTGTTTGGAAATCCATTCCTAAACTGGTGAACCCCGCCCTAAAGGACGGGGAATCGTTTTGGGGAGGGGCTTCGTACCCCTCCCAAAATGGCGTTAAACTACCCGGCCCTAAAGGGCCAGGTTT
>JANQJL010000063.1 GCA_028281675.1 Simkaniaceae bacterium | reverse complement strand
AAGCAGCCTCCTATCCAAGAGATAGGAGCGATGCAGAGGGAGCTAAAGATCGGGATGCTGATGAAGGGAAAAACCAAATTTTGAAATACGAGGGGTATAATATGTGACTTGACCTTTTTTATTCATGTTTGATAAAATTTTACTTAATTAAATTTTGAAACCTTTAAGGGAATGGATCAGATATGAAGTCATTGCTTAGTTTGCTTATACCTTTTTGCTGTGTTTTTACCACTACTCATGCTAACGAACAAGTTTCTACTATTAATTATAGTATTACTTTGGAGTGTCCTACAAGTCCTGAATATGATGCCTTAGAAAGGACTATTCCCTCCCCCGATTATCAATCTCCGAATCGTGAAGAGTGGGCACGAACAACAATTGATGAACTCGAACACATCATAGCTCTTATTCAATCTGGTAATTTCGAAAAAGCCCAAGTTAATTTTGGCTCTAGCAACCATACCGAGAAAGATCTAAGCAATCTCTGGAGTGCCGATCTGTCACTTCACCTTCTTTGCTACGATTGTAGTGAGCTAGAAGCTCTAAAGTCTAATCGAAGGAATGAAACTAAAAACAATCAAAGCTACTCAGATTGGTCTGCACAAGCCATGAAATCCCTTCATGATGTTCAAATGCTAATCCTTAAAGGGAAAACTGCCATTGTTAAATCTCAAAAAATTGAAGGTGAATTAAACGATCCCCAAGATGCTGAAATTCTCACTGAGATTAAGTGCTCACTTAGTATAAAAGGGCCTCCAAGCGATGAATTCCAATCCCTATTAGACGCCATACCAAATGAAAACACTCTATTTAAAAGTCACAATGAATGGAAACTTGCTACAATCCATGCCATCCATAAGCTGGAAATGCTCATTCTCAGTGGAAAAATCAAATTGGGAGGGGTAGAGATTCAATAGTGGTTAGGTAACACTATCTACCATTTCTTCTTCGGAAAAAGTTTGTGCTTTAGAATAGATCTCACGTGGAGGATAGGGAATGCGAATTCCGTGTGCCCTAAAGGCTTTCCACACCTCAAAGATAATATCACTTTTAATGCCGCTCATCCCATTTTTTGGATCTTCTACCCAAACGAAGAGTTTAAGATCGACAGCATTATCGATAAGGGAGCTAAACTTTATACAAGGGGTGGGCTTTTTCATCACCCTACTTGTGTTGATAGCAATTTCGACAAGGAGCTTTTCGACAAGTTCTAAATCAGAATCATAAGAGACTCTAAAAGGAATTTCCATCCGGACACATGGATCGCTATAAGACCAGTTCTCAACCTTGTTAGTAATGATCTCCTGGTTTGGAATCAGGTGCTCTTTTCCCTCACGAGTCCTGACAGAAACATAGCGAGCATAAAGCTTATCAACAACTCCATAGACTTTCCCATCACCGAGGCTAATCACATCTCCTGGTTTAATCGATCGCTCAACAAGGATGATAAACCCACTAAAAAAGTTAGAAAGGATATTTTGAAGTCCAAAGGCAATTCCCACACCAATCGCCCCTGCAAAAATAGAGAAGGCTGAAAGGTCGATCCCAAGGAATGTTAGCCCTATATAAAAGGAGAAAGCCATGAGGATTGTTTTCAACGCTTTTGAAACAAGGAGTCTAACTGAGGGTTTTAACTGCCCTTGCCGCTTAAGCTGCCGCTCTAAATACCCAGAGATACCAAGTGCTCCCCACACCAATGCAGCAGTTGCGAAAATTGCTTTGATCACTCCGAAAAGAGACAAAGTCGTTGATCCAATTTTAAACGTCACCGATTGCAAATAGGCCAGGGATGGACTGAGCAAGCCAAAGAGATGAAAAGCAAAAAGGAGTGAGGCAAATGATCCTCCTAAAATACGAACCAACGGTTTGCTAGAAAGGGCATTGACAAGGGAGGTAAAGATAAGGACCCCCTCAGCAAAAAGGGCAAGCTGCACTAAATTAGAGGGACTCTCAAAAACAAGGGATAGAAAAGGAAGAAAAAGGGTTTGCAAGCAAAAAGTGATCGCAAAAAATGAGAACTTCGACCCGTGGAGGAACTTTTGCACTTTAGTAGATTTTGGATGGAAATTTCTCATCAATAATAAGGAAAGAATCCCTCCACCTAAAAAGGGAAGGATAATTGAGATGATTTGAACCATCAAATCTTTGCTTTGTAAAATAAAATTCATAATGTTCCTCTCAGCATATTATAACAAACGATGATCAATCAAGGCCATCGTAAAAATTTTTTCAGGGAAATGGAGACTAAGAGTTCTTTTTCCATCTATTAGTTTTTCTGCTGTATGGAGGAGGTCGATCAGAAGGAGAACCTTTTGGTCTTGGACTTTTGGGCCTGGGAGGGCAACAGAGCATTCGAGAAGAGTTGCAAGTTCTTTTGCAAGGAGATAGAGGGGCTCTTTCTTAGGGAATGGGCTATCAATCAAGGGAACAATTCTATCGGGCATTGGCCAAGAGGTTTTAGAAAGGGCAACAACTATGAGGGAAGCGAGTGTTTTCCCCCGCTTAGTTTTAAGAAACTCTTGGTAAAGGGAAAGGATCGGCCCGCAAGGCTGAAAAAGAGAGCGATGGGGATGGAGATGAAGACATCTTTTACATTTCTTTGGCCCCCAGCACCGAGAACAACGCTCTTTTCGATCGATCCATTCGATTTGCTGAAAACAGAAGGAGCAAAGGAGATGATGAGCCTTCCGCACCTCTTTATCGCAATGGAGACAATAGGTGGGGTAGAAAAAATGAATAACCTTATCGGAGGCTATATTTAGGATTTTCAAGGGTTCCTCCGATATAGAGGGTGAAAGGTTCCGTCACTTTGAGGAGGACATATTGTTTCATCTTGATATTGATATTGACATTTCCTTCAAAGTCAAGATAGGAATGTTCGATAGGAGAAAGAAAAAACTGTGACCGCTTCCCTTCGCTATAACTTCCTTTCAAGTTAGTAAAGTAGATCCTTCCATCAACCATGATAAATTCAATGTCGCCACGAACAGGGACAAGGAGTCCCATATCGAGACCTAAACGGCCAAGAATTTCAAAGGGGATATCAAGGATGTGATAATCTCTTTTAAACGTATTGATAAAGTTAAACTCACCCTTACCAGCAAAACTCTTTCCCTCCCCTAGGATTCCTCTGATGTTGTAACAATGAAGGTCACGGATAGCAAGAGGCTTAATGCGGCTTGGATATTGTCCAATCTTTTTAAGGAGGCTAGGGCGGAAGTCGGTAATAGCAAGTTCTGGGATAACAAGCTCCCATTTTTCCTTTTCCCCTAAAGTAAGTTGGATCTCCTCCATTGAAAAGATCCCTGAGCAGTCGCTCAAGTTAAAGTTTTTTAACTCAATATGTTTGGGGTGGATATTGATCTCACTAAGGAGGGTTTCCATCATTGACCCCATAAGCTGAAAGTTTTTCCCTTTCAGGTACCCA
This sequence comes from Simkaniaceae bacterium, assembly GCA_028281675.1. Classification (GTDB taxonomy): domain Bacteria; phylum Chlamydiota; class Chlamydiia; order Chlamydiales; family Simkaniaceae; genus Neptunichlamydia. The sequence goes on along the minus strand of JANQJL010000063.1, from coordinate 40,035 downwards.
ATAAATTGACTCTCCTCAAGGTTTGTTTTTGAGAAAATAAGGTCGCCACTCAGTTCATATCCATTACCAATTTCAAACCCTACAATCGTGTTTTGAATATTTTCAGGAAGGAGTTTTGCAAACTGTGGAACATTAATTTTGAGTTGCCCAGCAAGTGCCATTTTATCAAGGAAGGAATCTTTAGGGTTGTGGTGAAAAGAGAAATCAAGGCCACAAATTCCCCCCTCAATATTTTGAATAAAAAACCCTTCATTATTATTCCAATCAGAAGTGATAACTAAGGGGTTTTGTTTCTGAGAATTTTTAGATATTTCTTTGATCTCAAGTCTCGATCTAAAATGATCATGAAAAGAAAGGTCAGCATGGATGTCAAAAGGGATTTCATCGAAAACAGTATTGACATTCACCTTAAGTTTTTCATTTTTATAGTCGAAAGAAAAGTCATTTAAATACCAAGCTTTATCACCAACCCAGTAATACCCCTCTTTTAAAGAGCCTTTTGCGGCATTTTCTTCTCCTAAAGAAAAATCAAACATCGCTTCCATTTGATTATCCCACCTAAAAGAATATCCAAAAAGAACAAGGCGTTCTTCCTCATAGCTCATATGTGGTAGGGAATGGGTCTGCCCTAAAAATGAAAGCATCTCTGGAGAAATCACTAACTTCATATGATCTCCAGAAAGGGTATTTCCAAGGTACTTAACAGCATCGAAATGACATTTAGCCCAAAGCTGATTGGAACGAGGATGGAGAAAGTTAAAGTTTGCATCTCCTATAGAAAGTCCCAAATAGGGATCGTAGGAGATATTCAAAGCTTCAGAACTTTCCAAGCGGAGTTTTCCCCGTCCAAACTCTTCTCCAATCACATGAACGTGGGAGTCAAAGGCCCACTTCCTCATCCCTTTCGAAAAGTCGAAAATAAGATCCCCACTTGCAAAAAGGGTCCCGGTTAAATAGCTCCAATCAAATTCAAAATTCTGAAAAAGGGTACTGAGCTCTTCAAGCTCAACCCTTAATCCCTCAAGGGGAAGGACGAAGTATTTACCCTCCTCATCAAAAGAGCCTGCCCCTCCTCTTAAGAAGTTTTTTTTCCAAATGACCTCTAAATTAGGAACTTCCCATTTGGTCCCTTCCCTTTTCATCTGGGCATGAACACTTAAAGCGCCCATCTCAAATTGCTCCAAATTGAAATGATCGCCCTTTCGAGATCCATGAACCGTTAAATGGTCAAGACTAATGGGGCCTAACGCTAAGCGGCTGCTACTCGCATCAAAAGCAAAAGTTTCACCGGAAAAATCATAGTCTAGCTTAAGCGAGATCTCTCCTTGTACATTTGGACCTCGTAATACATCGATTGTCTCCATTTTAATGGGGATAATCCCTGCAGAACTGAGAAAATCGAGGTGGTGAATCAAATCAAGAGCGGATAAGGTTGCTTCTATTCCTGCTCGATTTAAGCTCCCTTCTTTAAACGTTAAAGTTTTCACATCGATCAGAGCTCCATAAAGGCGGGTTCGGTCTCTATCAAATGTTAAAGAAAACTCTTCTCCCTTTTGCGCTCCACTTCCCACTAAACGGCAGATTTCATGAGTAGGTGCTTCTAATCGGCAGTCATAGATCAAGATCCCTTCTCCAGCATCGAGCTCAAGAAGTGGGACATTGAGTTCATACAATCTCGGAACCTCTCCTGCTTTTAACATTAAGGTTCCGCCAACTTTCTCAATAATAAACCGTTTTTCATCAGCAGAGTAGTAAAGATCACCCGCTAAATTTTCAAAACCAAATGTGGGGGAAAAGGGATAACTACCCTCATTGAAATGGAGGGCAATTTTCCATGCAAGAAGCTCTTCATGGTCCCCAACATAAGCATGGAGATGCATATCCCCAGGACCACTCGTTATTTTTCCATTTAAAGGAAAGTTCACGCCGCGAAAGCTTTCAAAGTGGCTGAGAAAAGCGAGGACACTTGGAGCGTCTCCATCAATCGCATAGGTATTAATTCTAAGCTCAGTCCGATCGGGGAGACTGAAATCAACAGCTACCTCTGCTTGAAAATGAACATCTTCGGATATAGCATCAACATTCTGAAAGAGAAATTCGGTCCCCTCTAAATCCACTTCAGAAGTGAAGGAATCAAACTCAATTCCAAAAGAGTGTTCCTTAAGGTAGGCCCCTTTTAATGGAACTTTACCCCGCCAAAACCCTTCATTAAAGTCATAAAAAAATGTACAACGTGGTGCCCGCTCTTCCCCAGCGGTTTGAGGGTCTATATCAATCTCTTTTGAAAGATATTTTACATGGGTAGGATCAATGCTGAATTCTATCGCGTGGGCATTGAAGGTCCCTTCTACTCCAATCATCCCCTCCCCGTAAAATCTCTGATTTAAAAAGATCAGAGGGAGGTTGAAGATTCGATCAGAAATTTTTTCCCCTTTAAACCATCCAAGTTCGAGTGCCTTATGAAACTCTCTCTCTTTTAACTTATTTATATCCCAATTCCACCCAAATTCAATCTCATCATCTTTTCCCTCTTCTCGAATGAAAGCAAGGGTCCCATCAAGGCCTAAACGATTTTCTACTGTCTTGAGTTTCAGACTGAGATCTAAAGCTAAAGGATCGGAGAGGCTTTTATACTTTTTTATCTGAAGAAGTTCTGCTATGTGATCAGGGGTAAGGAGAGCATCGATATTAATATTTAGATGACTATAGAGCCCTTCAAAGGCAACCTTCCCTTGCATTCCATGATACTCACAAGTCAGTGTGGAAGGTTTGATATATTGATCATGCATTGCTAGAGAAAGGGTGACACCGTGGACTGTCCCCTTATCTCCCATTTCAATTTCTCCATCAGTTAGGGCAAGCTCCCAGTGTGTTCCATCAAAAAAATCGGGAGTGGAGAGATCAAATTCCCCTTTTCCTTGAAGGTGACTTGCTTGCCACCCAAATTTTTCTGAAAGGATACGCATTTGCAATTTTGAGGCTTCAAAATGAGAAAGTTCGAAGCTGGTTAATTTTTTCCCTTCAATCCATCCTCCTCCTTTTCCACTAAATCTTCCCTCATCGATATGAAGTTTATCCAAAAATGGGAGGTGATTGCTTGCTAAATGTTTGAAAAGACTTAGTTGATCGGGTGCTAGATTTTCACACTCAGACTCCACATAAAAACGGCGATTACCCTTTGATGTAATTGCAAAATAACTCCGCATTTCATCAGCAGAAAATAGGTGCGTGTCAAAAGCCATTTTCCAAGAAGTTTCATCTTCTATCCTCCCCTCACCTATCAAATGGAAGGGGGCTTTATTTCCTCCTCCATGATAAATCCCATGAAACTCCATGAGCGGGGCATTGAGGTGGCTAAAGCGAAGGGTTCCATTCACCTCTGCAGCATTCCACCCCTGGTTGGAATGAGGATCATCAAAAGTCATCCGCATTCCAGTAATTTCTCCATCACCAACAAAATAGGGCCAAACCTTTTCAAAGAAGGGATGAGATTCTAAACTTCCCATCTCGTGATTGGAATGAAAGTGCTCCTTCCACCCCAAATGATGGATGCTGATCCCAAATCCATATTTTCCATGAGCAAGGGCAAATTCATTTAAATGGAGATCATACTTGATATATTCAACGGTTTGTGGAGGAGAAAGTGAAAGAGATACCGCCCCTTTTAATGCCCCTTTACTCACTGTGAGTTGGGACTCTAGCTCAGGAAGGAAAAACCTCCCAATTTCAAAAGCCCAAACCACATCGAGATCGTTAAAGTCCAAATCAAATTGGAGTTCTTTATTTTCTTTTATAAAGCGTGTAATAAGGGTGGGCTCTTCCCCTTTTTTACCAATTTTCAAGAGCCCCTTTTCTCCCTCTTCCGGATTGACAAAGGTTAAAATCGCCACTTGATCGCCAAAGGCAAATTCCCCCTCTCTAATATTTAGGGGCGCTTGGAAGAAGTATTTATTCAGCGTTTTATAGAGACCTTTTTTCTTTCTTCCCTTTCCTAGTTCTCCACCAATAAGGGCAACTTGGGGATGATCCATCATCACTTTAGGGGAGAAATGAAAGGGGAAAAATTGAAAATCAAATGCAATCTTAAGATCATCCACCTTTACATTAAATTCAGCACTCCCCTTTCCTTCTACGCGATGGAGCGTTACATCATGGAGGACAAATTGCCCTTCTTCCCATTTTGAGCTACCATAGGCAAATTTAAGCTTTTCCCCCTTTGGAAGGTGGATTGACAAATAGGACTTCACCCCAAAACAAATAAGGTGGCGGTGCCCTATCCCAAAAGCAACGAGAAACGTAAAAAGTGAAACAAATAGGATTAGGGTCTTTTTTTGCAAAGACAAACCTCAACATTTTTCCTTCTAATAATAGACCATACCCAGAAAAAATGCGAGCAACGACTTAGAAAATTTTTTCCTTGCTTTAAAAATGGTTCAAAAAATAAATTACTCCTACAACAACCTAAGCTGGGAGGTAGTATGTTTAGATTGTTTTTAATCATTTGCTTTTTTGGAATGGCTTCACTTTTCTCCTCTATCACTCCTCAAAACCTCCACCTAAGCTTTTCCCTCGCAAAAGAAGGACACGAAGAAGATGCAAAGCAGTTCCTAAACTATTCATTTGAACACACAAATCTTGATACCGCATATTTATCTGATCAATTTATAAGCTGGTCAGTCAATAAAACAGATCAAATGGATATAGAAGATGCATTTAATGAGTCTGCATTTCATCTTGTCAATAAAAATAGGCAAGCTGCAGTTAAAGCTTTGGAAAAAAAATTAGCTTATTATGATTTAGACGCAAATGAATTTGCGCAGTCATTTGTTGATTGGGGATTAGCCTTAATAAAATTAAATGAAACCATAAATAAAGATCTCTAATTAAATGAAGAAAGCATTATTAATTATTTCTCTTTTCATTACTTCCAATTCATTTGGAGAAGAACAGCAAAAATCGGACCCCGAATCACCTCATAGTAGCGGAGAAATTGCTTATGAAGTTGGAATGGGTGTTGCATCAGCTGCTGCTGCTGGAGTTTCAGCTGCACACGGTAACATCCCTGGAGCCATTGTTGGAGTTGCAACTGGTGCAAAAAATTTTATTAGTGCGGCTAAAAAGTATAATGAAAATGTTCAATATGAAAAAGATTGCCAACGAGATTCTGATAATGCTCAAGACCGTGAAAATGATAGTGATTCATGGGATAGGGAATACTGATTCAAGGAAAAAATATGTTTGAAAAAGTTTTATTTTTCTGTGTGTTTGCCTATTTTATCTATCAGCTCTATGTTTCCTTCAAAGAAAAATCACCATCAAAGAAAATTACTGGTCTTGCCATTGGTATTACAATACTTCTCTTCGCTTTTGTTGGGTGGCCCTTCTATATAAATATTCGACTAACATTTAGCCTTCTAACTCTTCTATATTCTATCGGAATGTTTATAGAATGGAGAAGGGAAAAGAAGAGTTTCTATTTTCTTACTTCTATTATTCTTCTTGTGTTATCAGGTATTCAGTTTGCCGAATACTTAGATACCTAGGTTCCTCATGTTTATGCTTCGGAAATTTTTAAATTTTCAACTTCAGTTGACAGAGGAAGGAAAGCGGCTACATCGTCTCCGCCCATTCGTTACTGCTTTGGATACTTTTTTTTATGAAGTACCCATAAAAACGGCAAGGGGGCCTCACATTCGAGATATGATCGATGTAAAGAGGTGGATGATGATTGTTGTCTACGCTCTTGTTCCCTGTATCCTTGTTGCAATTTGGAATAGTGGGGTTCAAGGTTTTGTCTATGGAAGCGGACATGTTTCTGTCATAGATGCTTACTTTAAAGCCTCTGAAACCTTTGGGGGCTACTTTGCCTTTGGCTGGGAGAATTTTTGGCCTATTTTAAAAAAAGGGCTCATCGCCTTTCTTCCCGTCATGATCCTTTCCTATGCTGTTGGGGGATTTTGGGAAGTTCTTTTTGCTATCATTCGTCGCCATGAAGTCTCGGAGGGTTTTCTCGTTACAGGAATGCTTTTTGCTTTGATCCTTCCATCGACAATCCCTTATTGGATGGTCATTGTAGGGGTTTCTGCTGGGGTGGTAATTGGAAAAGAAATCTTTGGGGGAACGGGGATGAATATTCTCAACCCTGCCCTTGTTTGCCGCGCCTTTCTCTTCTTTGCTTTCCCCGCAAAAATGACAGGTCCTGTTTGGGTGGGAACAAATCCCACAGAAATTGGTCAAAGTATCCAGCGGATGAACAAAGAAATCGGAGAAATCGATGGGATCTCTCAAGCATCCGCTCTCAATCGGTTTAATATTAGTAGTGAGATTAAGCGGGTCCATGTTGATGCGATTGGACTCCATTATGAAAAGGAAGTTTCTACAAAAAATGTGATCGAGCATCAATTAAAACATTGGAAAAATGGGGTAACTCTTTCCACTTTAACCCCCGATCAACGGAAAGAATTTATCACCTCTCCCCTGCAAAGCGGGGGACTCGGTCTTTCTCCCGATAATTATTCCGATGCCGTCCGCTTTGCTGAGCTTAGGTATGGACAAGGGAAGTATACCAACTCCAATTTCTTCTTTGGAAACCGGATCGGATCGATGGGTGAAACATCGGTTCTAGCTTGTCTTCTCGGAGCCTTATTGCTTATTTATACCCGGATTGGGTCATGGCGCACGATGGTGGGAATGGCGATTGGCGCCTATCTTTGCGCCCTTATTTTTGAATGGAGCGCTCTCCACCTCGGCCCCCACGGTGGGGCCTTTAACGCTGCAAAGTATGCCTTTCCAGCATACAAACATCTCCTTTTGGGAAGTTTGGCATTTGGACTTGTCTTTATGGCAACCGATCCTGTTTCCTCTCCTTATATGCGGGGAGCAAGGTGGACATATGGAATCCTTATTGGTGCCCTTGTCATTCTGATCCGAGCGGTTAACCCTGCTTTTCCTGAAGGGGTGATGCTCGCAATTTTATTTGGAAATGTTTTTGCCCCTCTTTTCGATCACATAGCGCTTAATTTTGTAGCAAAGAGAAGGTATGGAAAAAAAGTCTTCATTTAGCAATTTACAGACCCTTTTGTTTGTCATTATCGTTTGCACTGTTTGCGCTCTCATCCTTTCCATCCTTTCAGAGTTTTTAAAAACGCCGCAAAAAAATGCTAAAGAGCTCTACCGAAGTAAACAACTCCTCCTTGCGGCACAAATTTTAGGATATGATGGATATTTTCTCTTAGATGGGAACCCCGCTGTTTATGACGATAAAACGGAAAGACTCATTCCTTATAACGAAGGGACCCCTCCAAAAGCAAAAAACAGTGAAATTTTAAGTGTTTTTGAAACCCGGATCTTAGCTCGCCTGACCGACGACAAGGGAGCTGTTTATACCTTTGAGCAAGCTGGACTTGTTGAGCAGGTTTATTTAAACGACAATGTAAAACTTGGATACGCTTACCTTCCCTATAAACTTGTTTACTTTGTCAAAGAAAATGTTCAAAGCTCTACCCCTTATGGCTACGTATTTCCCGTAAATGGATATGGACTTTGGGATGCGATTTATGGTTATTTGGGGTTAAAAGCAAATGGAGATACAATTTTAGGGATGACCTGGTATGAACAAAAAGAGACACCTGGTCTTGGAGGTGAAATTGCCCTCCCACAGTGGCAAGAGCAATTTATAAATAAGGCTATCTTTCAAAAAAGTCCTGACGGATCGACAAATTTTCAAACCGCTCCACTTGGGATTAAAGTTGTGAAGACAACTGTCGCTGAAGTCTATGGTGATAGCCCAATTGGTGATAGTGCTGTTGATGGGATTCCTGGTGCGTCAGTGACCATTAGTGGGGTAAGTGATGCTCTTAGAAAATCCCTTGCACCCTACCGCCCCTTTCTCCTACGTGCACAAAAAAGAGAAATAAAAATTGACCCGTAAGAAAAGTCCCCTATTTTTTTATACCGATCAGCTTTGGAATAATAACCAAATACTCGTGGCTATCCTAGGGATTTGTTCCGCTCTTGCTGTCACTATTAAAATGAGCGTTGCTATCACCATGGGTTTTGCTGTGATCTTTGTCACAGGCTTTTCCTCTCTTTTTGTTTCTCTTATTAGAAAGTGGACCCCTCCAAGTGTTCGGATGATTGCCCAACTTGCGATCATTTCCCTTTTTGTCATCATCGTCGATCAGATCCTAAAAGCCTACTTTTACGAAATGTCTCTCACCCTTTCCGTTTTTGTCGGACTCATTATCACTAATTGCTTGGTGATGGGACGGGCAGAAGCGATGGCAAAAAACAATGCTCCCCTCCCCGCATTTTTTGATGGACTCGGCGCCGCTTCTGGGTACGCTCTTGTCCTTTTGGGTGTTGGTTTTATCCGCGAACTCTTTGGGTTTGGAACCCTCTTTGGCTATCAAATTATCCCCAAAGGATGGTACGCCTCTCCTACCCATCCCGATGCCTATGTCAATTCAAACTTAATGGCTCTTGCCCCCTCTGCTTTCTTTATTATCGGTGGGATGATTTGGCTTCGCAATATCATTGCAAAAGAAGAGGGAGAGGGTTAATGGGTGCATACTCACTTTTAAATCTCCTTGGACTTGGCATTCAATCGGCCCTTATTCAAAATATCCTCCTCTTTTATTTCTTAGGGATGTGTTCCTATCTTGCCTGCTCAAACAAACTCACAACTGCAAACGGCCTTGGCCTCGCCGTCTTCGTTGTCATGTCAATTTCAGGGGTTCTTAACTGGTTTGTCCATTCTTTTATCACAGGAAATAATGCCCTTTTTTGGTTAAGCAGCCTTGGAATTAATGCTGCCGAAATCAACCTCGGTTTCCTTGAATTTCTCATCTATATCTCGGTAATCGCTGCCTTTGTCCAAGTTCTCGAAATCGTCATCGATAAATTTGCCCCTGCCCTCTATCGGGCCCTTGGGATGTACCTTCCCCTCATCACCGTCAATTGCGCGATTCTCGGGGCTTCCCTTTTTGCAACAGTTCGTGCTTACCCCTTTATCCCGAACCTCGTCTACGTCGCCTCAGCCGGCCTCGGCTGGTGGCTTGCCATCGCTCTCATCGCCTCTATCCGTGAAAAGCTCACCTATTCCAACATCCCCAAAGGGCTCACCGGAATGGGAATGACCTTTATTATGACAGGGCTTATCTCACTCGCTTTCATGGGATTTGCGGGAATCGCTCTTGATAAAGTTTCAGAAACCGATACGTATCCCCTCCTTGTTCAAGAAGAAGAACTTTCAGTTCAACCTCAATAACCACTTGGATTGTAATTCGATCTACTTAAAACAACGCGGTAGTGGGCCTTGCCAGAACGTAATCTATCTATCGCCTCATTTACCTTTGAGAAAGGATAGATCTCAACTGTAGCTCTAATATCATGCAAAGAGGTGAAATGGAGGAGCTCCTTGATCCTTTCTCGAGGACCAATTTTGCTACTTACAAACTTTTTACCTCCCATGATAAAGGGAATTGCTTCAAACTCAAATTTATTGGAGTCGGGCAACCCAACTACGCAAACTGTTCCTTTAGGCTTAAGCAAAGTATTGAGCAAGGAATAGTCTACCTCTTGCGTTGCTGTAATCAGGATAAAGTCCAGATAACTACAAAATGGTGCCATATCGTTAGAATGAGCTGAATTAACGTAGTGATGTACACCTAGCTCAGAGATTTCATTGGGTGACTTATCTTTATGCCCTATTGCAATTGTTTCACACCCAAATGCTTTTAAAAATTTAATTGCAAGATGTCCTAGTCCTCCAACCCCAACAACACCTACTCTCATTCCCGGCTGCACTCCATGCTGAGTCATTGCCTCGTAGACTGTAATTCCGCCACAGAGAATAGGAGCAACATCAGGAGAGGAAAAATTATCAGGCAATTTGAAGGTATAATGGCTATCTACTACAATTGCTTCAGAAAACCCTCCATTATGATTGACACAGGTCATTTCTATTTCTTTGCAGAAATTATCTGCACCTTGGGAACAGTTTTCGCAAGTAAAGCAACACCCTTTTTGCCAACCAATACCCACACGGTCACCAACCGCCAAATGTTTTACATTTGAGCCCTTTTCAGCAACTTCTCCAATAATTTCGTGTCCTGGAACAAAGGGATAAGTGGTTAAGTTCCACTCATTGTCAATTAAAGATATATCGCTACGACAGATTCCACAATGTAAAATATTCACATAAACGTCATTAGGACCGACTTCAGGCAAATCATACTCTATTAACTCTAGAGCGCTACCCTTTTCCTTACAAGAATAACCCTTTATCATTGACATGCATCTCCTAATACCATTTCGAAAAATAAAGTGCAGAATTAGCGCTGGGATTTTCAAGGAGAAATCGGGTTTGGAAATCGACGCTATCCACTGGTGGTTAGTGAGATTGAAAGCCCTATTTCAACTGAAAAGTTCAATCTTAATTCACCACTTTATTTTTCCGAATTGGTATAACCTAACCTTTAGGTTTATGAGGTGTGCAGAAATATTTAAGTTGTGTTTGCACACCTCATTAGCTTACTTAAGCCTCCCTTTTTCCCTATACCCGCTTTGCATCTTTTTATCTACACTTGTTATTTGTCACCCTTTGGGACAATAAGAGCTTCTAATTCCTCTGGATGGGTAAGGGTCATCTCATAGAGATACCCTTCCCCCTCTGGATCAACGTTCATCAATGAGGGATCATCTTTTAGCTTTTCATTCACATGGGTTATTTTTCCTGAAGCGGGGCTGTAGACATCAGCTGCTGCTTTGGTCGATTCCAAAACTGCAATCTCCTCGCCTATTTTCACCTCTTGTCCCACTTTGGGAAGCTCCACATAGACAATCTCTCCAAGCTCCTTTTGAGCATGGGAAGAGATACCAACGCGCCCCTCTCCATCCCTAGCATCAATCCACTCATGTGACTCTGTATACTTCATAATTAGCCTTCTGTTAAATTTAGAGATGCCCAAAGGGCAGGATGTTTTTCAATGTGAAAGAAATCAGAAGAGAGATTAAAGTGCTTTTTTTCTCCACTTTTCTTCTGCAATCGGTAGAAAAAACCAAGACGTTTAAATTCGGTTGGATCATACCCATAAAGAGCCTCTTTGGGAATCCCAATTTCAAAGGTATAAGCGCTCCGTTTCACCTCAGTTTTAATAGAGAGCAGTGAAGGGTCAGCGAGTATGTGGCTATCATCTCTCCGAAAACGCGTCACCTCTACCCCCTCCTCTCCTTCTGGATAAAAGATAAAGTGGTGACAAAAGCGGGTAATGACATTAGAGTTTTTAAGATCGCGGGTATCGATAAAAAGATCGATAAAGTCTTCCTCTTCAATTGCAAGCTTCACATTAACTTGAAAAAAGAGACCACTTAAACTCCATAACATTGCAACTTTTGCTAAACGTCCTTCACCAGTAAGTCCAGAGATATCAGGGAGAAAACCCTTTTTAAAGGTCCGCTTTCTATCTGCTTTGGGGATATTTGCTCGGACTTCGAAAAAAGCTGCAGGGCTTAAAGGTTTAAGTTCTTTCAGGACTGTCATGGTCTAAATGGATTGCTTCTTTTTCTTTAAGGTGATCTAAAAGCTCGCCCATCAAATAGCGTTTTGCTTCTTTTGAGAGAATCGATTGCCCCTCTTTCATCTCTTTAGAAAAGTTTCCATTCGGAACTGATTTTTCTTGGAGTTGGAAAAAAAGGAGACGGTGATTATTGCTATGACTAACTTCAGACCAACTCTTTTCGACCATCGCAAAAATATCAGAAGAAAACCAGTCGCTTTTTTCATGATTTTTAAAGATTCTTGCCTCTTTTACAAGAGACCACTGCGATTCCAAAGGGCTTTTTTTCCTTAATTTCCCCTCAATCCCTTCTTCCTCATCAGCCTTTAAATAGTGGCTTTTGTTCCCTAGTTTCCTAATGTCTTGTTGGGCAGTAGACATGAAGGGAAAAAGGCGATAGTGAGGATAAAAGCTATCTAAGTTTTCATACCGATCTTCAGAAACCTTGACTCCTAACTTAGAGACCTCTGATTCCAAATTTTTTAAAGTGTCCGAATAAAGTTGTCTCCCCACTTCATCCTTCACCTCTTTAAAGGGCTTCCATATATTCTCTTCGGTTTTAAAAAGGGCTGGGTTTTTCGTCCGGATTTCTGAGTAAGACTCTTCCAAATATTTTTCAAGGAGAGAATCGAGGATTCCCCGTTCATTTGCTTCCGCGAAAGTAAGGAGAGTCTTTGTTAAATCGCGGTCCAAAACATGGAAACGGTAGTAGGTTTCCCCATCTGCAGTGAATTGCTCAAGAGATTTTCTTGCCTTAATCGCTACAGGGTCTTGTGCCAACTCCCCCTTGAGAGCAGCTTTCGTAAAGAGTTGGATGATTTCTTTCCCTTCAAAGGGGAAACGATTCGCTCCATTTGGGGAATAGTTCACCTCACGGATATTCATATCCTTTTGATTGAGTGCCTCCCCAATCCACTCGGGATGAAGATCGACAATTTTCCCTCGGGAAAATTTATCAATTTTTAGTCGGAGCTCTGAATCGATTCCTTCGAGCGCAGCAAAGTATCCTTCCGCATCGACCCCTTTCTTAAGGGCGAGCTGAGGGAACTCTTTTTCTAGAAGCTCATAGTTTTCTTTTTCAAGTTGCCATTCCCACATCTCTTTAAGGCTGACATTTAGAGCAATCTCATCTTTATGAACTTCCCCAACTTCAACTAAAAACCGCTGCTCGATAAGTTCAGGGCACGTTGCTTCAACCTCTTCTACTGAGGCAAAATTTTGTGGAAGTGTTAAAGTATCTTTTCCACTTTTTGCAACTTGATCGAGATAAAATTCCAATTTCATCAGGGAGGAAAAATCTTTAAGCTCAATCGCTTCTGGCAAATGATAAAGATCTACTTCTGCTATCTTTGATGCAAATCCATAAAATGTTTGGTAAACATGTGGATCAACAAAAACAGCTCCCCCCACATCTTCAAAAAGGCGACGGAAAAGCATGACCTTTTGCCAAAGGTTGACAGCTTCTTTTTCTCGCATTCCCAAATAACGTAGTTCTTCCTGCCAAAGGGTCCCTACCTCTTCTTCCGTAATACCAGGTTTTCGCATTTGAACCTGAAGAGACTCATATCCATTCCGAATTAAATCAACTCGCGCTTCTTCATAACTTACCTTATAGCCACGTTCCTTTGCGTAGGCGGCTGAGTTGATAATAAATTGAGCCATAAGCTGCACAAACTGAGAGCCAAACCAATCTTCAATCGAACGACACTGAAATAAGCCCAGGTTTGCCTTTTGAAGTGCAGGATCCCTTTGAATCCAATGATAGTGTTTCTCTTGAAACATTAGATATTCGCGCAAAGTGTTTGGAGGAAAGGCGGTCTCACCCAAGTAGAGATCGACAAGGAGGGAAAAGGTTTCAGGAGTCATTTCTTCTGTTTCTTTTAGGAAACGCTCCAAGTTCATCTTCTGCGCAGGGAGAACTTGTCCCCATAGATTTTCAACACTGATAAAGGGTGCAGTGGGATGAACATAGGGGCGATACCTTTTATGATGAGTCATCCTATCCTGCAACTCCCCTTTGAGTTCATCGAAATAGGCATGGACTAAAAGCGTTCCAATTCCTGTTCCTATTAAATCTTTTCGAATCACGCCATCATTAAAAAAGTTAGGCATGACCCCTTTTTCGGTTAAAGTTATATCGCCCCGATCGCTCCAAATAAAACGGACCATCCGGTCCACTTCACTCTTCATGATTTTTGAGCCATCGATTGCCTGTCCTAAAGAGCGATCTTCAACCTTCTGAGGAGAATTAAGTGTTGCCTGCGTTCCAAAAAATGAAAATGAGATAATGATCACTACTGCGACTACAATAAAGAAATACCGTTGATACCTACGAAAAAAATCTAACATGTCACTTTTCCAACCATTAAAAAACAGATCATCCTAACAAACTCTCCCCTTTCGTGCAACAGAGACAAGAACCTATTCAAAAATAATTTGACTTCAAAACAATATCAACTAGGATGGGCATTATGGCAGCAGAAAGTGTAAAGCAGCGTTGGCTCCTTGCGATCATTAGTTCGGTTGCAGCGTTTGGTGGACTCCTTTTTGGGTATGACACTGGGGTTATTTCTGGGGCTATTCTTTATATTAAACAAGAATATGCTGTCACGATCCTACAAGAAGAGCTTATCATCAGTATGGTTGCTCTCGGCGCTATTTTTGGAGCCATTTTTGGAGGCCCTCTCTGCGATAGGTTAGGGAGGAAAAAAATTGTCCTTTCCTCGAGTCTTATCTTTATTGTAAGTGCGATTGGTCTCTCCTTTTCTGGATCAGTAATTGAGATTATCTTTTGGCGCTTTTTAGTCGGTATTGCAATTGGGGTTTCCTCGGCAACAGCTCCTCTCTACATTGCAGAACTCGCTCCCCGCCAAATCCGTGGTGCACTCGTTACCATTAACCAACTCTTTATCACCATCGGAATCCTTGCCTCTTATTTAATCGGTCTCCTTTTTGTAGAGTCTCAAGCATGGCGCATCATGTTTGCCCTTGCAGGAATCCCTGCAGCTATTCAATTTTTTGTCATGGTTTTCTTCCCCGAAAGTCCCCGCTATCTCACCAATATCGGCGAAAAAGGAAAAGCCTTAAAAATCCTCAAACGATTTCGGGGCTCTGAAGACGATGCAGCACTCGAAATCTCCCATATTGAAAAGATGATTAAAAAGAAAAAAGCGCACTGGTCGGAACTATTGTCAAAAAATATCCGCCCAGCACTTTCTGCCGGTATCGGAGTGATCATTATCCAACAGATTACTGGGATCAACACCATTATCTATTACGCCCCCACGATCTTTAAATTTGCTGGGTTTGGATCAGATAAAGCAGCTCTCCTTGCCACGACTTGGGTAGGAGCAGTCAATGTCCTCATGACCTTTGTAGCAATCTACTTGCTCGATAAAATAGGACGAAAACCACTCCTTCTTTTTGGCCTTGGCGGAATGGCGGTTAGTCTTGTCGTTTTAGGTATTGGATTTCACCAAACGATCTCCGCAGAGTTTGTCGGTATCATTGCCCTTGTTTGCCTCTTTATCTACATCGCCTCTTTCGCCTACAGCTTAGGGCCAATTGGCTGGCTCCTTAACTCAGAGATCTATCCCCTCCACATCCGTGGAAAAGCAGTGGGTGTAGCTACCTGCGCTAATTGGGTTTCAAACTTTATTGTTACAGCTACCTTCCTTAACCTGATTAATCTCCTGGGAAAATCAGGAACCTTCTGGCTCTATGGTCTTATCGGTATTCTAGGGTTCTTTTTCATATGGCACCGTATTCCTGAGACTAAAGGAAAATCTCTCGAAGAAATCGAAGACTACTGGAAATAACTAATTTTCAACCATTTAAAATCCTTAAACCTTTCATAATTAGTCATTTAAGTTTTTATTGAATTAAAATAAAGTTTTATAGTATAATTAATATTATATATAACAAACATAATAATAAAAACATAAGGTTAAAAACTATGAGTATTAAATTAGACACTATTTTTAGTGCAGTATCAAACTACAAAACTACTACAGAAAAACTGTCTGGCACAAACGCTAAAGAAATTAAACAAATGTTTGCTTCTGATCGCTCGGATGGAACGAGCTTCTTAAAAACGAAAACACTTAAAGAGCTTATGGATTTTAAGGGTGGCCTTGTCAATCTTAAGATTAAGAATCCAGGCTCTGCAGAGGGTATTAATGATGTCATTGAAAAAGTGAATGATGTTGCTGGGGATCTCATCAATAAAAAATACGAACGGCCTGAAACAGTTCGCATAAGTCAAGAAGCAGCAAACAAAGCTGGGAGTTTAAAAGGAGCCAAGAGAAAAACTACCAGGAAACCAAAAAGAATTCCAAGAGCTGAGACTCTACCTCACTCTTCAGTCACCCCAGCTCCAAAACCAAAGTCTAAAACTAACCCCTATACTCCACGCACATCCCCTAATCTGGGAGAAAGAAGTGCTGAGCTTACACAAAACAATCTCAATTGGGCACGAACAGAAGTGATTAACAGAGGATATTCGACGAGTAGCAAAACCTACGCAAAAATGGATAAATTAATCACAATGATGCCAGCAGAAGATTTCATTAAATGGGTAAACAATCTTGCCTTTAGTGCTTAGCACCAGGGTGTAATCGAGATCATTGGACAAAGCGGCTCCTAATCAGGAGCCGCTTTTTTGCTTAATAAGACTTTCCAAAGATGACCCTCTGGGGGCTGGACTTGCCAGTAAAGGGACAAGTTCCCTTTTCCTTTTTTCCATCTAAAGGGATACATCTTATGGTGACGCTAAGCTCTTTCTGAACCATCTCTTCAACAGAAGAATCTCCCGACCAATGGGCGCTGACAAAGCCACTATCGTTTTTAAAGAAGTCGTAGAACTCCTCCTTGGTATCGACCTCTTTGATATGAGAGGTGAGAAAGTTTTTGGCTTTCTTATAGAGATTTGCTTGGATCGCATCAAGTTGTGTTCCGATAGAATTTAAGAGCTCCTCTTCCGATTGTTTTTCAAAATCTTTATGCCCCTTATTCCGTTTGGCAATCGAGAGCTGGTTCGCTTCAAGCTCGCGAGGCCCAACTTCGATGCGGATCGGAACACCTTTCTTAATCCACCCCCACACTTTTTCACCGGAGCGGATATCGCGATCATCAAGATGAACGGTGAGGTTTTTGTCGTGGTAGGAAATCTTTTGGAGTTTCTCTTTTAGCGCTTTGCAGTAAGCTAGAACTTTTTCTTTTGCTTCCGGTTTATGAATAAGGGGGAGTATAACAATTTGAGCCGATGCAATACGAGGTGGAAGGACAAGACCATCGTCATCCCCATGAACCATAATCATCCCACCAATGAGTCGGGTAGACACCCCCCATGAGGTCGTCCACGCATGGACTTGGTTCCCCTCTTTATCTTGGTAGGTAATATCTTGGGCTTTAGAAAAGTTTTGCCCAAGAAAATGAGAGGTTCCAGCTTGCAAAGCCTTACCATCTTGCATCATCCCTTCGAAACAGTAGGTCATCGCAGCTCCCGGGAACCGTTCGCTTTCTGTCTTCTCCCCTTTAATGACTGGGATCGCAAGGACATTTTCTGCAAATTCAACGTAAATATCGAGCATCTGCCGGGTTTTGGCGCGTGCTTCTTCTTCGGTAGCATGGGCGGTATGCCCCTCTTGCCAGAGGATTTCTGCAGTTCGAAGAAAAAGACGGGTCCGCATCTCCCAACGGACAATATTGCCCCATTGGTTAATAAGAAGGGGAAGGTCTCGATGAGACTCGATCCACTTGGAAAACATCTCCCCAATGATCATTTCAGAGGTGGGACGGACAACAAGGGGTTCTTCAAGCTCTCCATCAGGAACGAGCTTCCCCTCTTTTTCTACTAAGCGGTGGTGGGTGACAACAGCGCACTCTTTGGCAAACCCTTCGACATGTTTCGCCTCTTTTTCGAGGTAGCTAAGGGGGATAAAGAGGGGGAAATAGGCGTTTTGATGCCCCGTTTCTTTAAACCTCTTATCGAGATATTGCTGGATATTTTCCCAGAGAGCGTACCCCCAAGGCTTGATAACCATACAGCCACGAACGGGAGAGTGTTCGGCAAGCTCAGCTAATTTAATGACTTGTTGGTACCATTCTGGATAGTCTTCGGCCCTTGTAGGGGTCACCGCTGTTTTCGGTTTCATCGCGTAAGTTCCTCTTGAAGTTGACGTTTTAAGGTTTCTCGGACCTCTTCTAGGTCTTTTACCGTCCATTCTCGCCCCAGAATCGAAAAGGTATTGGTGTTCATCGCTTCATATACCTTTGTATCTGGGAGGAGGATCTGATATAAAAACTCTTCTTTAGGGAGGGCAATCGCGATGCTCCCTTGGTGAAGATAGCCCTGTTTTCGCTGTCTTTGGGCCGCTCCAGCGATTTTTCGCCCTCCTAGCATCACATCGTACTTTGTCGGCTTTGCCATGCAGAAATGACGGCAATTCTCATCCAGTGGGAGTGGCTCCTCTGACAGAAGGGTCAGATCCTCAGCAGCTTCAAAAAAAGTCTTTACTCCCTTTTTAACTCTAGAATTGATAAAATCATAATTGTCGAGGGTGTTTGTTGAATGGTGTGGAAAATTCGCTGGCACTAAGACAGAAAAGGCTAAATCGCTCACATGGAAGATGATTCCTCCTCCTGTTGGACGACGGGCAAGAGCGAGCTTTGCTCGCTCAGCAGCCTTGAGATCAAGGAATTTCCCTGGATCGAGAAAGTAGCCATAGGTTGCAGCCTCCCCTTCCCACTCGTAAAGGTGGAGGATGGGAGAGTCATCGGGCTTCATTTTTTCAAGAAGCTTGGCATCGATGGCCATATTTTCTTCGGCTGATCCCTTTCCTGTATTTAAAATTTTCCACATTGCTAATTGCACCTGTTAAAGAGGTTAAAACGTATCAGAAATGAAGATAAAAAAACAGAAACCAGATAAAATATACCGAAACTACTTGAAGCATCGACTTTTGGCTGCGTCGGCTTTTTCTCAAAATTTGTGCGCTCACTCGCACCTTGCCTTTGGGCAATGATCGCTCGCTCCGCGCAGAAATTTTGAGGAGCCTTCTTACCAAAATCTCGATTCTTACAAGTAGTTTCGGTATACAAAAAATGATTGGGTAGACAAAATGAGGTTTATAGCGGATGAGGATTAGTCTAGTGATTAGTCTATAAAGTCCTTTACTGATAGTGAGCCAGATTTTGAGCGCCATTTGCTTGATCAAAATTGAGAACATTGTCAATAGACAAGGCGAAATTTCGAGAATGCAAAGAGTGCCAAAAGATGGCTTAATAGCGGTGAAGAACTTTGTAGACTAACCACTGGCTTAAAATACTTATCTTGAAAGAGATTAGTGTGTTAAACTAAATTAATACTAAAATTAGGGATACGATGTTTGATAAGTTTACCAACCGTGCAAAGCAGGTCATAAAACTCGCAAAAAAGGAAGCGCAGCGCCTTAACCATAACTATTTGGGAACGGAGCATATCCTTTTAGGGCTTCTAAAACTAGGACAAGGGATTGCTGTAAATGTACTTCGTAATCTCAATGTTGATTATGACACCGTTTTGGCGGAAGTGGAACGCCTTGTTGGATTTGGCCCCGAAATCCAAGTCTATGGTGATCCAGCTCTCACCGGTAAAGTAAAGAAAGTCTTCGAGTATGCTAATGAGGAAGCTGCTGCTTTGAACCATAATTATGTGGGAACGGAGCACCTTCTTTTAGCCCTTTTAAGGCAAACCGATGGGGTAGCAACTCAAATCCTTGAAAATCTAAACATCAACCTTAAAGAGGTAAGAAAAGAGGTCCTTAAGGAACTTGAAACCTTTAACCTTCAGCTTCCACCAATGGGAATGTCTGGATCTCCTGGGCCTACTCCGAGGCAAGAAAAGGTCACAGGGTCTCCAGGTTCTGAAAAACTCCCTGCTCTTCGCGCCTATGGTCATGATCTAACGGAGCTTTGCCGCGAAGGAAAGCTCGATCCAGTGATTGGTCGGGCAAATGAAGTGGAAAGACTTATCCTTATTTTATGTCGTCGCCGCAAAAACAACCCTGTCCTTATTGGGGAAGCAGGCGTTGGTAAAACAGCGATTGTTGAAGGGCTTGCGCATGCGATCGTTAAAGGAGAGGTCCCTGATCATCTCGCAAAGAAAAAGCTCATCTCTCTAGATTTGACCCTTATGATTGCCGGAACGAAATACCGTGGGCAGTTTGAAGAACGGATCAAGGCGGTAATGGATGAGGTGAAAAAAAATGGAAACATCCTCCTCTTTATCGATGAGCTTCATACTATTGTAGGTGCAGGAGCTGCAGAAGGGGCTATTGATGCTTCTAATATCTTAAAACCAGCGCTCTCGCGCGGCGAAATTCAATGTATTGGTGCTACAACACTTGATGAATATCGAAAGCATATTGAAAAAGATGGGGCACTCGAGCGTCGGTTCCAAAAAATCAACGTGGCTCCTCCAAGTGTTGAGGAGGCGACTCAGATTTTAGGTGGCCTTAAAACAAAGTATCAAGAGCACCATAAATGTATCTATACAGAAGAAGCCATCCGTAGCGCAGTTTATCTTTCTGATCGCTATATTACAGGCCGTTTCCTCCCTGATAAAGCAATTGATCTCATTGATGAAGCAGGTGCAAAAGCGCGGATCTCGATGCTCCACCAACCTCAAGATATTCACCAACTAGAAATCGAAATCGAGGAGCTTAGAAAGGCTAAAGAAGAGTCGATTGGAAAACAAGAGTATGAGAAAGCTGCAAACCTTCGCGACAAAGAAAAAACCTCACGAGAAAAACTTGCACAAGTGCTCGCGAAATGGGAAAAAAATAAAGAGGAACACCAAGAGGTTGTCGATGAAGATGATGTCGCCTCTGTTGTAGCAAAACATACAGGCATTCCAATGTCTAGACTAACTGAAGGAGAAGCATCGAAAGTTCTTAAGATGCGTGAAATCCTTAAAGACCACATTATTGGACAAGAAAAAGCGCTCGATATTGTTTGCCGTTCTCTTCGCCGTAGTAAAGCTGATATCAAGGACCCAAATCGTCCGATTGGTGCCTTCCTCTTCTTAGGGCCAACAGGAGTTGGTAAAACCCTCCTTGCTAAACAACTAGCCATCCATATGTTTGGTGGCGAAGATGCCCTTATTCAAGTTGATATGTCTGAGTATATGGAGAAGTTTGCTGTGAGCCGTATGACTGGTTCTCCTCCAGGATATGTCGGGCATGAAGAGGGTGGACAGCTTACCGAACAAGTAAGAAGACGTCCTTATTCTGTTGTCCTTTTTGATGAAGTGGAAAAGGCTCATCCAGATGTGATGAATCTCCTCCTACAGATTTTAGAAGATGGAAAACTGACCGACTCTATGGGTCGAAAAGTAGACTTCCGCAACACGATCATCTTAATGACCTCAAACCTTGGTTCTGAACTGATCCGCCGCAATACAGAGGTTGGTTTCGGTGTACAAGAGGGAATGCTTGACTTCGATACGATGAAAGTGAAGATCGATAAAGCTGCGAAGAAACACTTTAAACCTGAATTTATCAATCGCCTTGATGATACTGTCATTTTCAAAGCTCTTGATAAAGACGATCTAGTCAAAATTATCGAGATCGAAGTCGATAAACTTAGAAAACGGCTTGAGCGGAAAAATATCATCATCAAGCTCGAGCAAAAAGCAAAAGATCACATTGTCGAGAAAGGGTTTCAGCCTGAGATGGGAGCCCGAACACTTCGCCGCACCATCGAACAGCTTCTTGAAGATCCTCTCGCAGAAAAACTCCTCATTGAAGGTGATGAACCGCGACAAATTCTCATTGACTTTGAAGAAGATAAACTCACCTTCAAAGATCAAGAGCTTCCGAATGAAAAGAAGAAAAAAGAGAAGAAAAAACTTGCGGGATCAACAGCCTCTAAGGAAGAGAGCGAAGAGACCAAAGAAAGTGACTAAAGGATAACAGGCACTAGCTTTAGCTAACAAACTGTTGACTAGTTGCAATTCGCTCAATTCTTTTTAAGCATTGCCAAGATATACATCATTAAACTTGCGATATATACCGCTCAGGTTGAATAATACCCCAAACTGCGTTATGGGTGCTTGAAAGGATTTCCGATTTTTTTTCAGATTCAATTCGGAAAAATGCTCACATCCTTGCTCTAAAGTAGAGGGCATTTTTCTGGTAGAGATCTGGAGAAAAAGAAAAATTCAGGCAAACATAAGATTCATCATTAGAACATGTAGCCTTAACTCAATTTTTAAAGGAAAATAAATTTATGGAGTGTACACCTACATCAGCCGAACCAGATTGGTCCAGCGCTCAGCCATTAGAGGAAGAAAAATCATTGCAAGAGCATCCCTTTACTTGTTCTGTCAGTGAGATTACGCCGACACTTCTTGCACGTATGCCCTACACATGGCAACCATCTTCTCCCGTTCCTCAGAAGGATTTACGGCATCTAAAGATAACTCACTATGACTTTAAAGGAGCTGTTAAATTAGGCGAGATAGTCGTACACCAAGCAGTAGTCGAAGACTTGCAGTCAATTTTTGCGGAGCTCTTTGCTATTAAATTTCCTATTGAATCTATGAGGTTCGTCGACGAATTTGAAGGATCTGACCTTCAATCAATGCAGGCAAATAATAGTAGTGCTTTTTATGCACGCAAAGTAGCAGGAACTGACCGCTGGTCTAATCATTCCTTTGGGTGCGCAATAGATATTAATCCGCGTATTAACCCCTATTCTAAAGGAACTTTTTTTACACCGCCTGAAGGGGAAAAATATCTTGACCGCACTAAACTCGTCCCAGGTATGATTACTGAAGAAACTCCCATTTACCAGATCTTCAAAACGTATGGTTGGGAATGGGGAGGTGAATGTTTTTATGAAAGAGACGGAGTAATTGATCGGCATCATTTTCAAAAGATTGTCCCGGGATTAAATAGAAGCACGAATTAATCATTCCCCACGCGTCACTCACCACGTAGCCGAAATGCCCTGACAACGGAAACCAAGAAGTTACTTCTTTACAAGCTCTTAGTTTTACCTATCGCTGACGCGCGACTCCCATTCTTTAATATATTCCAGGAGCTCTTTCTTTGCCGGTTTTGAACGCATAAGTTCTAAGGCTTCCTCATTGCTGCTGAGGTGAGCTAACTTTGCAAGTAAATGGAGATGCCGTTTGTCATCACAAGCAAAGAGGAAGAATAGGGTATGGACTGGGTTTTCATCCAAAGCACCCCAGTCGATGGGCTCTTTTGGAAAAACAACGACAATAACATCGGTTGGCCCTTTTAAGAGAAAGTCGCGGGTATGAGGAACAGCAATGCCATTGTTAAGAGCTGTCGGCATAAGCTTTTCTCGATCAAGAAGGAGATCAGCCATGACAAGAGGATCCATTCCTAAATCATCAGAAACACGGTCTGTTGTTTCGCGAATGATCTCCTCTTTCTTTGTAGATTGAATATCGGTAATCACATCTCCTCTATGAACAGCTCGAAAGAGACTAAACTGCTGCATCCCTTTCTTGGATTCTTGATCTTCTTTCTTATCTGCTTTTGGAGGAAAAATTTGCTCTTCACTGGAGGGGAGGAAGTTTCCCGTTTCTTTTTGAAGACGACAACTGAGCATCCAGTTTTCAATTTCTATCCGACTGAACCGGTATTGATGATGGAGCCTATAAGCTGGAATTTTTCCCTCTGCAAGCCAGCGTCGAATCGTTGTCTCTGAAACATTTAGTAGCTCAGCAACATCTTTGATCTTTAGATCCATCATACACCTCTATGTCGTACTTCTATTGACGAACGTATATTATTTTTGACTTTCTTGCAACATTTCCGCCGTCGATTTTTAGCTCAAATGCTTTAAAAGCTTGAGGCTAAACCAAATTAAAAATGATTGAAAATGGTAAAAAATGATAGAAGATGGTGTTTACAAGCCCTTAGCACCCTTCAAAGAGAGCTATGACCTCTTCTTTGGTTTTGGTCCCAAGGAGTTTTTGTCTCCGATCTTCATCTTTAATCGCTGCGGTTAATCGGGAAAGAATTTTAAGATAATCCGTCTGTTGATTAGCTGGTCCACCAATCATAAAGATTAGGCGGACAGGGGCGCCATCCAGGGCCTCCCATTCGATCCCTGCTTTTGCTTTTTGAAGACCTATAGCTAAGAAGAACCGATCAAAGGATGGAAGTTTGGCGTGGGGAATGGCCACTCCCATTCCAATGCCGGTAGAAACGATCTTTTCTCTTTTAATGATAGCATCAAAAAAGTTCTCCTTGTCGACAAGTTCTCCAGCATCTCCTAGAGCATCAACAAGTTTCTGCAGTGCAACATCGCGACTATCTGCATCTAAAAAGCAGATAACGCCTTCCTGAATAAGTTCTGAGAGTGTCACTTCGTCTCCTTTCTTAAAGAGATGATTAATGCGTTCCAGTATGGCCAAAACCGCCCTCCCCTCTTTCTGTAGCTCTTAATGTTTCTCCTTCCCTATAGCATGCCTGAATAACTGGTGCAAAGACTAGCTGAGCAATCCGCATCTTCGACGTTACGGTAAAGGGCTCTTTTCCATGGTTGATTAGAATAATCCCAATTTCTCCCCGATAATCGGGGTCAACGGTTCCAGGTGTATTTAAAACGGTGATTCCATGTTTTAATGCGAGACCACTTCTTGGACGCACTTGAATTTCAAATCCTTTCGGAATTTCAAATCGAAGTCCTGTAGGAATCAGTTTGCTATCTCCTGGATAGAGGATAAGATCTTTAGTGATATGGGCGCGAATATCTGCGCCAGCAGCCTCTTTAGATCCGTAGAAAGGGAGCTCCGCCCCCTCTTCCATTAATGTAGGGACGTCTTGCATGCTCATGTTTGGCTTACCTTAATTGCGTTTTTTTCACGCTCTTTTTGAGAAAAGGTAATCAGGTCATCAAGCTTTTCCCTTTCAACCTTTTTCTCAGGCCTAATAGGAAGCTTCTTATTTCCCATCAAAAACTCTATAAAAAAGATGAGTTTTTCTTTTAGCTCTCCTCTAGATACGATGCAGTCAATCATCCCCTTTTCAAGGAGGAATTCAGATTTTTGAGCTGTTTCGGGGAGCTTTTGTCGAATCGTTTGTTCTACAACGCGTGGTCCTGCAAACCCAATCAAAGCATCGGGTTCAGCAATAATAATATCTCCAAGAGAAGCAAAAGATGCTGTCACTCCACCTGTTGTTGGATTTGCTAAAACAGAAATAAAAGGGATACCAGCATTATGCAGTTTTGCAAGGGCAGCAGAAGTTTTTGCCATCTGCATTAGAGAGTAAATCGATTCTTGCATGCGTGCGCCACCTGATGCTGAAACGAGAATAACGGGGAGCTTTTTCTTGATCGCATGTTCGATAAGGAGGGTAATTTTTTCGCCAACAACTGACCCCATCGATCCACCCATAAACCCAAAGTCTAAAACTCCAAGGGCTGCGCTCTTTCCCCCCAGTTTACATTTACCAGTTAAAATGGCTTCATTCCGCCCCATTTTACTTTGCGCTTTTGCTAGGCGTTCAACATAAGGTTCAGAGTCGACAAAGTTTAAAGGGTCTTCTGGTGAAATTTCGGCAAAGAGCTCTTGAAAAGTCTCTTCATCTGCAAGGAGCTCAATACGCTGCGCAGCTGACAAACGGTAGTGGTGCCCACATTTTGGGCAGCAGTTGTGATTTTCCTGAAGCTCATTAGCATGGATCATCTCCTCACACTTAGTGCATTTGACCCAGCCACTAAATCCATCTTTCTTGGTGGATTCGACTTTAATCTTTGGCTTATGCAGAGTAAAAAGCCCTAAAAATCCCATAACTACCTGCGATCTTTATTAATGTCTAAAATGGTATCAAACCTACCAAATGAATACAACCTTAGAGCTACATAAGTCTATAAATAAATATTTAATTTGCTCTGTGTGACTGGCCCTATCGCTGTGATTTTCTTAAACGTAGGGATTCTACCAAAAATTTCTCTAAATGCCTCAACTGTTGATGGACTCGTAAAAATAATTTCGTCAAAATTTTCTAAATCGGGCTTGACAGCAGGAAATTTTGGTTTCGTATCATATAGGAAGCACCGCTGATGCCTTATATTCCTAAGCATTAACGACTGAATCAAGGCGCATCGCGCTCTAGATGACTGAGGAAGAAAGAGATAAGCCTGATCCAAATCCTCCAGTGCCAAAAGGTGAATAATCCCCTCTTGAACTTCATCCTCTGCAACCTTATCGACTTTTACACCCCTCTCTTCAATGTGTCGCGCTGTAACCTTTCCAATAGCAATAATCTCTTTTCTCTGAAGATCATCTATGGTAAAACCCTGCTTTTTTAAACAAGAGAAGAAGATTTCAACAGCGCTCTTGCTCGTAAAAACAATATGGGTGTAATCGGGGATATCTGCAAAAGCACAAACGATTTCAGGACGGTTAAAGTCCCTTGGAATGATTTCAATAATGGGAAGGTGAAAGACTTCCTTTCCATAGGATTTAGGATTTAAGCCTAAATAAAGGGCTTTTCCCTTTTTTCGACTATCTATTTTTCCAAAAAGGACTTCCATCTTTTCGTCCGCCTCCCGCCCAATCACCGCAAGTTTTCCCTGAAAAGGAGCGGTTTCTCCAGGAAGAGCAATCCGATTTCTTCCTGTTAATCCCAAACGAATGAGCGCTGCTTCTGCCACAACGAGTCCATCAATTTCTTTTCGATCGAGCAATTCGAGCCGTTTATCAACAGGGCCACGCACTTCAACGCATTGCAAGTCAGGTCTTAATTGTTTTATGGCTTCACTTCGCCTGAGTGATGACGATCCGATCATAGCATCGACTCTTAACTTTTCAAAACTGTCCCCATCCCGCATGACTAAACGATCACTAGGATCAACACCCTTTGTTAGTGCCATCATCTTTAGCCCCTTCGGCAATGGCTCTGGCAGATCTTTTGCAGAGTGAACTCCTACATCGCACACTCCTTCTAGCACCATTTTATCAATTTCGCGGGTAAAAAAATCGGTCTTATCCATTACCTCCAAAGAGGCCTTTAGGTCACGATCCCCCACCGTCTCAGTCCATTCGACATCATAATCCTCACCGAGCTCCTCCATCACCTCTTCTACCTGTTTTCTAGAAAGTTTTGATCCCCTTGCTCCAATCTTTATTTTCATCAATGCAAATGCTCCCAGCATTCTATCCTAAATTTTTTAGCATAACTGAATGCCTTTTGAAAGGGCAATTACAAACGACTCTTCATTGAAAGTTCTTTGACTTTTTGTTCAAGCGCTTCTATCCTCTGCTCATACATCTCTTTTTGTTTTTCTCCAATTGCTTGAAGAAGGAGAGAAAAGATTTCCGGATTATTGAGTAGCGACTCACTGGTTACTTTAGTAAGCTGAGCTCCGAGGGTTTTAACTAAATTATCATTCAGTTCTGCAATAACTTTATTTACAGCCTCTTGCATTTTTACTACCTCACTCATTAATCTTATTAATTCCCTTCGATTAATTTGAATCGCTCTACGATTATGAATCACATGATTGGCTACTCTAATGCCAGCTTGGGGATACTCCTGCCTCTTGAACTGTTGATGAACTTGTGTTAAATCCAGCGTTGGAATGGGTTTAAAAGTTGTAGATTGGGATGGTATTGCCATATTGAACTCCTTTGTTGATTGCTAAAATATTATAATGCACTTCTTTCCATTGGCGACTGCACTTGTCTAAAAAATAAAGAAGTAAGAACAAGTCCGTAATGCTCAAGTTTTATCGGTTCTTTCTCAAAATCCATTTTTTGATAGCCTGCAAGCTCTCTAAGAATATGTTTTCTTATAATATGTAGCTCTGGAATCTGTGGATGGATTTCCAGAGATCCTGTAATCACCTCAACAGGTGTTGGAAGGAAAGTAAGTCTCTTGCCTTTCGCAAATTCAATCCCCCATAACTCCTTATCCTTATCCCACCTAAAATTCCAGTCTTCTCCAAGAATCCTTTGAAGATATTGAGGATTCTCACTCATTTTATAAGGAAAATAGTAATCAGTCAGTCGCCTCTTTTTCTCTTTCAGTCTCTTTCTAAAGGCAAATATCAAAAAATTTTTTGCTAGGATGGAGTTGGCAGCTAATAAATCTAAGCTTTTCCCTTTTCTGAAGGATGAATAAAGAGCAGGAAGAATACCATTACCCGCTAATAAATTGAGTTGGGCAACAGCAATCTCTAGTTTTATAAATATATTTTGAAGGAGTTCTATCCCTGTTACATTATGACTATGTTCTCCCAACCTACTAATTGGAAGAAGGGGACCGCCTGGAAGGTTTTCTAACATCTCATAAAAATAGTGGAGAGTGCGAACGGATTTTGCATAATCAATTAAAACCGCAACATCATAAAGAGTCGATAAGATAGGTTTTAATGGCTTTTGAAAATGCTCTCTCATCCATTCAGGTAATACTGACTTTTCTTTCTTATGAAATGTTTCTACGTAGTGCTCTAAACTTTCAACGTTCTGGGGAGAAGCTAGTAAAAATTCAAACGCTTTTTCCTCATCATATTCTAAGTTTGCTAAGTAGAAGTTCAACAGCTCATTGAAGTAATGAGAAAACAGTGTAGCCTCACTAAGCACTACATTATTTGACTTCGAAAAAGAGATAGCAAGTGGAAGCTCCTTCAGCCCAATTTCCATATAAAGAAGCTCTCTTTTATAAAAGTTTACAAAAGCAGCATAAGAAATAAACCGATTCAATACAACATTATATCCTCTATAGTGCCTAAGTTGCGCACGAATATGACGACAAGCAGTTCCTCCACGATCAAGCATAGTAAAAACTGCTGCCCGAGACAAAACAACTTCTTCTGTAATGATTGCCAAAGAAAGCATAACTTCGTTATGATTTCGCTGAGTTTCAGCAGAAAGCAATGGGAGCAATTCTGCAATCCGTCTTTGATCAGCAGCAACTGTCTCTAGCTCCGCTTTGATCTGTCTTAATTGATCACCAAGGATCCGTTGCTTATGCATCGTTTCTGTTTGGCTTTGAGAAACCTCCCTTAGTCCTCCTAGAATAGATTGATACCTCCTAACCGCACTCTTAGCTTCATCATTGAGCATAGGGAGAATATAAGGGAGAACTCGACTTGCAAGAGTAGCTGTTGTTCGAACCCCAGTATGAAACCACGAAGCCTCCCCTTTTTTCGTCTTACTCACTACAATTCGCCTTGCGAGCTCAAGGGGAACTTCAAACCCTAGCTCTTTTGCTGAAAATTGAAAATTAAGGATCTCTTGTTCCTCTGAGCGAGCTTCTTCATTTTCTTGAGAATCGATTAACGGAATACTACTGTCCAGCACCTTTTTACACTTGATCCCTTCATTCCGTATTGCAGTCACTCGAGAGCATTCTGCAGATCCTAATTTATAAATAAAATCTAAGTGAACCTCCACAATCTTGCCTAATGGTTTTTTGCTCTCTCCATTTCGCTCTCTTCTATTTTTAAGTTCTCCTAACCTACCTTCCCTTATTAACTTCCCCAAGATAAAATTTCGTATCAGAAAGACCTCTTGTGCCTCTCTACTTCCCTCATCAGCCATTTCCGCTTTAAAATCTGGAGATCTATTCATTAGATACTTCATTGCTTCCTTCGGACTTGTCGAATTGAGAAACATTTTATAGGGAGATTTAGGCCACAGAGAACTTTCCGTATAAAGTTGAAAAACGCGATCTGCAAGATCATCCAACACGATATTGGTTAATTGACGCCAAACTTTTGAATTTAGAGAATCAATAAAAAAGCCAAAAGCAATTTCACCAAATAGCATCGTATCAAAAGCAAGCTCACGCGTTGAAAAAAAAATCCCTTCACCAATCCAATTTAGAGGAATTTCTGGAAGCAATTGATGAATTTTTAGCTTAGCAACCTTTGACAACACCTCGGCCTGATTCTTCACCTTTGAAAAAGCCCATGGCTCCATCTCAAATCGAAATAATCGGCTTGCTTCACTGACTTTATTCGACATCCGCTTTTTCCCTTCGCATCTCTCTCCATCTTTCGATTTGAAAAATTAGTCTTGCCTCTCCTTCTTTCTGCAGCTTGATCATCCTTAATTGTTCTCCTCTAGCTTCCTTAAGCTCTTGAATTTGCCTGGCAATCATTTGAGAGATTTTTTCTGCATTTACTTGCTGCTGTTTGATTGTTCCTTGAGTAAGAAGACTTCCTTCATCCATTTTTAGAACTAACTTAAGATATTCTCCGCAAAGCCCTTTCTGAAGGTCTAACTGCTCTTTAAAAATAGCAAGGGCTCTTTTAAGTTGCGATGAAGTCTTCTGAAGCAAGCCCGATGCATCCCTCATTGTTTCTATTTTCCGTTCTTCGTCTTCGATTACTTGTTTCCATCTTAAGAGTTGTTCCTCAGCATGATTCAGCTCAGCAGAAAAGGCCTCAACTGTTTTCTTTAGTTCTTTTCTCACACGATTTTCCTTCATCGCATGATGTCCTCCCCATATTCCAATAACAAGAACCCATTCTCTCACCCTCAATCCTTTACCTTGAGCAACTTTAGAAATTGCTGTTGCCGTTATAAAAATTACAGCAATCAATGTAATGAGTGGGAAGGGATCTGGAGGAAAAGAAAAAAGAGATAAAACTGTATATTTGACTGATTCCTCTCCATACTCTACAACATCTCTAGGTCGAATCCTAATAATCCCCAACGCCATCGATTTTCCATATCGATATACAAATGAATCAAACACTTTGTCCAACCGTGCTTGGGGGGAGAAGGGTTACTATCATCTCATAAATCATATTTACCATTTTTAAACGCTCTTTGGTTTCTTCATTAATCGCCCTTCCCTCCTGATTTTGACTTTCAATAAAGGCTGCAAGCCCTTTTGCCAACTCACTTTGTTTTCCAGATAAGTCTATCAATTCCACGACTCTTTTCTCATAAAAACCAAGATGCTTAGTCATGCTTTCTATGAGCCCGTGAAGCTCACTATTAGACACCAACTGACCATCTCTTAGCCTTTGCAAATCACTATTTTGCTCAATAAGCGCTTGAGCAATCCTACCAATTGTTTCTATCTCACCCTCTCGTTCCAACTTAATCCCTTGAAGGTCAGCTCTTATCCCCTTGATTTCGCAAGTCACCTTCTTTCCCGTATCATTAGCTTCTTTAACGTCTTGTTGAAGGCTGTCCTTAAAACAATACTTAGCCACCACTGCTAGCACACAAGTTGTCCCACAGGTTATCCAAAGGGGTGGAGATTGATTCGCATGCTTCCAAACTTTTAAAATGAATTCTCTACTTACATTCTTTAGGGACTCAGGGTTTTCACGTAACCCCTGTGCCATCCATCTACTTACCTCCGTCGACGCTGTTAATGTAACCTCTGCTAGTCCTGGCATAATATCCTCTCATCATTAGATTTAAGAAAAATTTCCCAATAGGTTAAAGCCCTTTTTGAAAAAATTCAAGAATAAAGTTTACGCGAGTTGCGAGTTGGAGTTCGCTAAAAAAGGACTGATTAGGTATAATCGTTTCCCGAAACTTTCTTTAAGGAGAACAAAAGTTATGTCAGGTGTTTCAGCGATTGACACAGGAGCTACTACTGAGCTTCCCACTATTACAAGTGAAGAAACCAAAGAGACCAGTGAGCCAATAGTCACTCCTCAGCAGGAGGCAAAACCGGGCGAGAGTGAGGCGCGGATGAGGGCAGAAGAAGCCCTTCTCCGAGAAACTTCTTCTAATCTAAAAAATTTGGGAAGAAAGAAAAAAGTCGACGCTGAGGTTACTGCCCTTATTAAGAATCAAAAGCCTTTAGAATCTTTAATGCCTACTTTAATGAAGGTTTTTGAGCTCGACATTAATCTTCTTCAAGAGCAATTAGATGACTGCAAAAATGCAGGAATCGATCTGAAAGAACTTGCTCAAGAAATCAGAATTCGCATGGATAAGAAGAATGAAACGCTCCCTTTTGAAGGTAAACATAAGGAACTCAAAAATGAAGTTTTTAAAACTTATGTTGAGTTTTTAAAGACTCTTGGGTTCCATGTAACTGCAGTAATGAAACTTCTCTCTCCCTTTTCTAATCAACCGACTACTCCTTCCCCATATATCAACCCATTTATTCAAGTTTATGAATTTGAAGAAAAAAATGGATTTCCTACCTTAAGTACCGCTCTTTTATCGACTGAGGCAGAGGTGCATTTAGTAATCCTAAGCTTAGGGCTTAGAAGAGAACATCCAGCGCTAAGACTTTTTTATAATGGAGCCTTGTTTACAGGTACGCTGAAACTCCTCAATTATCTAGAGGAGAAAAAAGAAACAGAGCTTTTGAATAAAGTATTCAAAAGCCACGTATTAGGAATCTTTTTCCAGAGCATTTCTATTGGAAAATTTTGGAACCATCAAGTAAAAACAGATCCTCTGATTCATTTTTTACCTTATGTGGCTAAATATGGATCACTAGATCAGATCGAGGATTACTTTAATGAGCGTTTCAAAAAATTAGAGCCCCCTGAAAAAGCCCTTAAATGGATGGAACTTTATAATAATGCAGGAGAGTTGCTTCTTTCCATAGATCAGGAAAAATCTAACTTTTACCTTCAAAAAGCCGAAGTGATTAAATATGCCTTAAACGGAGAACTCGAAGATTATTTTCATGAGCACTCCAAAGAGACTGATCCTGCTGAAAAAGCTTCTAAGTGGGTGGAACTTCACCAGACCGCGGCTGAGTTTCTCCGTCCTATTGATAAAGAAAAATCTGAAGCCTATCTTGAAAAAGCCGAAGTGATTAAGCATGCCTTAATCGATCAGCTCGAAGATTATTTCCATGGTCATTTCAACGAGACTAACTCTCTTGATACTGCTTCTAAATGGGTCGATCTTCTTTGCACTGCAGCAAAACTACTTCTTTCAGTTGATCAGGAAAAAGCTAAAGCTTATCTTGAAAAAGCCGAAAAGGAAGTGGAAAATAAAATCTACACGACTCCTTTTACATGGAATCGGTCAGGTTGGAATGCAGCTCGAGAAACTGCACTAAAAAGAATTGCTGAAATCAAAGCTTTGGTTAACCAAGAAGTGTCTTAACTGCTTCTTCAACGTGGGTCACCCCTTGCAAGGCAATTTTTTCGGTCAGTTTTTTACTCAGCCCCCTGAGATTTTTAGTGGAGAAGATGATCCGTTTAAAACCGAGGTTGATCGCCTCTTTAATGCGGCTCTCTATACGGGGAATCGAACGAACCTCTCCGCCAAGCCCCACTTCTCCCATCACAACGGTGTCAGAAGGGACTGGCTTGTTGCAGTAACAAGAGGCAATGGCAATAATCGTTCCAAGATCAATAGCCGGTTCGGTGATTTTCATCCCCCCTGCGATAGAAACAAAGACATCGAGGGCATGGAGCTGGTAACCCATCCGCTTTTCTAAAACGGCGAGGAGGAGACTAAGACGCTTGGGATCGAGCCCGGTGGAGCGACGGCTAGGACTGGCAAAAGAGCTCGGGGCAACGAGAGCTTGGACTTCGATCAAAAGGGCGCGGGTCCCTTCAATCGTTGGGATAATAACAGAGCCAGGTGAATCAGTCATCCGCTCTTCTAAAAAGGTGAGAGAGGGGTTGAGAATTTCTTCAAGTCCCCTTTCATTCATTTGAAAAAGAGCGACATCATCAGTGGGACCGAAACGATTTTTTACCGAACGCATGAGACGGTAGCCATGTTGCCGATCTCCTTCAAATTCGAGAACGGTATCGACAATGTGTTCAAGAATGCGAGGACCTGCAATATCTCCACTTTTCGTGACGTGGCCAATCAAAAAGGTGGTGATTCCAGATCCCTTGGATATGTGCATACATTCCATGGCGATTTCACGGACTTGTGTCACGGAACCAGGAGCAGAGGGAAGTTCACTTTTATAGACGATTTGCACAGAATCAACGATAAGAATATCGGGGTGAATCTTGTCAATCTGAGGACGGATCTGGGAGAAGAGGGTTTCACTATAGAGAAAGATCTTATCACTTTTTATGCCGAGCCTTTTTGCACGAAGCGAGGTTTGCTCAGCCGATTCTTCACCACAAACATAGAGAACGGTGAGCCCTTGATCAGCAAATTGTTTGGAGAGTTGGAGAAGCATGGTTGACTTACCGATTCCTGGCTCTCCCCCAAGGAGATTCAGTGACCCTTCAACAACTCCTCCTCCCATCAAGCGATCAAACTCTTGGTAACCGGTAGGGACCCGTTTAAAGTTTGCGGTATCAACCTCTGCAATCAGAACGGGTTTTGTCGTGTGAGGAGCTTTTGACTCAAACCGCCCTTCATTTTTTGGGGCTTCAATTTCCTCAGCGAGGGTATTCCAGTTTTTGCAGATATTGCAACTACCAGTCCACTTGAACTGCTTATTGCCACACTCGGTGCATACCCAAACAGATTTTTGCTTAACCACCTTGCCCTCTTTCCATCGCTTGAATGGCCGATTCTGCAGCGGCCTGTTCTCCCTCTTTTTTTGAAGAGCCCTCTCCTCTTCCAAGCTCTTTACCATCTAGATGAACCTGAATGTAGAAGGTCTTTAAATGGTCGGGACCCTCCTCTTTTAGAACAACGTAATCGGGAGGCTTTTGGTATTTTTTTTGGCAATAGTCTTGGAGCTCAGCTTTCCAATTGCGATGAGGTTTCTCGATAATGGAAAGAACTTCCTCTTTAAAATGATTAAAGAAAAAAGCGCGGACTGCATCGATTCCCCCATCGATATAGATCGCTCCAATGATCGCTTCAAATAGATCGGCTAAGATCGTTCCTCGCCCTTTCCCTGCATTCATCGCTTCCCCTTTTCCCACCATAAGGAATTTTTCAAGATCGATCTTTTGGAGATAGAGGGTACAAGCAGGTGCTTCGACGAGTCTCGAACGGAGGTAGGAAAGCTCCCCTTCCGGATAATCAGGGAGGTGGGAATAGAGAAAATCGCTCACAACAAGCCCTAATATCGCGTCACCTAAAAATTCTAATCGTTCGTTATGACCATCGATCACGGCGCGATTTTCATTGGTAAATGAGCGGTGGATAAAGGCAAGCTCGATAAGAGACTTTTCTTTAAACGTGTAGTTAATTTGGGCTTCAATCAGTGGAACGCCCTTTTGGAGATGGTCGTATGTATTCATTGGACTTTAGGTCAATAATCGTTATAATTACTCTAACAAAAATAAGTATAAAGGTAAATAATGGGCTTTGGACTCACAAAAGAACACCATGACTTCTTCCACCACCACCACTACGTTGAATTCGAAGATCTCCTCACCCCCAAAGAAGTTGATGGGATCGAAGATGCGATAGGCTCTACTAAGCACGATCTTTGGCGCACTGATGGCCGGATTAAAAAGGTTGTCCTTAGTCCAAGTCTTGCTGAAGTTGCCTCAAACCTTTCGAAGATCCGTCCCCTCCGGATCGGTTACGACATGCTCATTGATGGCCCTGTTTCTAAAGAGCCTCTGAATCTTATTGAGATGAGCTCCATTCGAAAAGTGGTTTGCGGGCTTGTCATCCAACTCAGTCGTTACGATGGAGAAGACCCTATCGTCCCTAAAAAAAGGGGAAGTGGCATTTTCTTTAACCCCTTCTTCCCTCTCTCTTTTCCAGAAGGGTGCCATCTCCTTTTCATTGCCTATGCCGCAGACAT
This sequence comes from Simkaniaceae bacterium, assembly GCA_028281675.1. Taxonomy (GTDB): domain Bacteria; phylum Chlamydiota; class Chlamydiia; order Chlamydiales; family Simkaniaceae; genus Neptunichlamydia. The sequence goes on along the minus strand of JANQJL010000063.1, from coordinate 4,826 downwards.
TGCTATCTATATCCAAGAAAAACGGGACCCTAACCTCCATGCTCTAAAAAAACTCGACTATGGATTTGGCGATCGCCTCACCTCAACGACTCATCCGATCGTTTACAATCGTTGATAAATACTCTTTTAATCCTACAACAAAAACTTTCTCTGAAAGTTGATAGCTTTTTTCCCCTGGATAAACCACATGAAGTTTTTCTAAGGAAAAGTCTTCTAATGCGACTTGCTCTGATGCTCATCTCATGATCACACTATCTATAGTTAGGTGACACTCTCAATCCCCTAAACGGGATGAGAATTCCCGGGTGTCACTTTAAAAAGATCGATCAAGAAAGGGTCTGCAGGGCCTCCTGTAGCTGTGGATAGATCCCTTCTGGGAGACTAGGTCGGTATGCTTCAATGAGCCCTCTCCACCTTTTTTTATGCGTATTGATTGCTTTAGGCTTTGCCCCTAAGATTTTATTCCTTAGCGTTTCCCATTTTTCTAAGGTTGCTCTCTGAGCGGGGGTGTACCCATTTCTAGCACTACTGAGAATGTGAGATTCATAGTAAGCGCGAAGCTTTTTTTCATCACCTTTATCAATCTGATCTTTGGCACGAAGAATTTTACCAATAATCTCTCCACAAAGTGGCTTTCCTTTGACCCGCCTGTGGTACCATTCGAAATATTCGGGATCGGTCGCTAACTTCCCAGGAAGCCATTCGGTCTTGATCACTGGATAACCACCAATTGCAAATGGAGAAGGAGCCTGTGGTGGTGGTGCTTCTTCTGAGAGACCTTGTACGTGCCGAATGCTAATCACTTTTCCAATTCCTGTCGCTAAGTTATCAAATACAGCATCTACTACATGACTGATAACTTTTAGAATACCCACGCCATGAACGATTACCCTAGCATTCGGCAACCTTTCCTTAACCCGCTCTTTTTCCCTTACAAACCCACGATCAACACTTGCCATTTCTGCAAAGATCATTCCGATCAATAAGAGCTCTTTCCCTCTTTGAATAAAAACAGGTCCTCCGGAGTTTCCCGGAAGGACTGCTCCATCAATTTGAAAACTTAAAGCATCTTCTGCGTCTTCTACGGAAGAAACTCGCGCTTTATGAAAAGAAGGGACCTCTTGAGTTATGGGATATCCTCCAAAATAGACCTTCTCTCCAAGCTTTGGTGCTTCCATACAATACGTAAGAGGGGTTTTAGGTTCAAAATCATCATCTCCAATCTGAAAAACACAAGTATCGTAGTAACAGGCCCGCTCTAAATTTTCAATGGAATGGATTGCTTTATAGGTCGTATCTTGATACTCCACTTCAATCGAGTAGATCTTATATTCTCCTCTTCCCTCAGGAAGATCTTTGACCTTTGTGAGCGCAATCGCATGGAATGGGACAAGAAGCTTTTTTTCCCCTATTAAAATTCCAGTACAGCGCCCCTTAAGGGTTCTCACAAGGCACATCCTCTCCCCTATTGCAGTAAAGGCTTGGTGGAGATCAATTTTTGGTGGTTGTTCTGGCACCACAATAGGAATGCTCCCTTCAATAAAAGGAGGTGTTTTTACCGTCATTTCAGCCATAATAACTCTACTCTCTTGTTAGTTAGATTGACGAGGCAAACATTTTATTTTGGGAGCTTTATTTCTGTCAAATTGCTGATTGAATTTTTTTTTCAAGAAGAGTAATCTACCTTTTGTCATGGATAAGTATCACTATTACCAAAACGCTCTTGATAAAAAGCGAGAACAAAAAGAATACCGACAACTTCGGTGTGTAGCCGATTTAGAGAAAAAACAATCAGAGAGTCAGATTAATTTTGCTTCAAACGATTTTCTCGGTCTTTCCCAACACCCTTACGTAAAAAAAAATACGATTAAGTATGTTTTGGAATGGGGCGCTGGAACAACCTCCTCTCGCCTTGTCACTGAGCATTTAGAATGTCACCGAAGTGTTGAAGAAAAGCTCGCCGATTTAGCGGGGAAAGAAGGAGCGCTCCTTTTTCCCTCGGCTTACCAAACGCATGACCGGATTTTATCAACTCTCTTAAGCAGTCGGACTCAGGTTTTTATCGATCGGTATTGCCATCATAACTTAATTCAGGCAGCGGTCAGTTCAGGAGCACAAGTTTTTCGGTATGAGCATAATAATTTAGACCAACTCACCTCACTCATCGAGAAAACTGGGGGAAATTCCATTAAATGGATTGTGACGGAATCCCTTTTTGGCATTGACGGAGAGTTCACCGATTTAAAAAAACTGACAGAAATTGCTGAAGAATATGGAGCACTTACTTATATCGATGACTCTAATACCGTTGGCGTCATGGGAAAGCATGGAATGGGACTTGCTTCTCACCGGAGAGGCGTTGATCTCATCTCCGGGAGTTTTGGAAAACAATCGGGAAGCTTTGGAGCCTATATCGCCTCGAATCATCTACTAAGAGAATATTTGCTCGCCTTTAATCCAGAGCTAATGGAAATAACAATGCTCCCTCCCGCAGTTCTCGGAGCAATTAATGGCTCCCTCGATTTAATTCCTGATATGCAGGTGGAGAGGCAAAAGATTGAACTCTTAAGTCGGACCCTTCGCGAATCCCTTAGGGAAAACCATTGGGACACTGGAAGTGGAACCTCTCACATTATTCCCCTTCTTTGCTCAAGTGAACTAGAATGTGAAAGGCTTTCAAGCGCTCTGATAAAAAAATCGATTTTAATAAAAACACTTAAACCTCCCCTTGTTCCCCAAGGAGCAACCCGTCTCCGCTTAAGTATAAACGCCCTCCATACTCAAGAGGATATTTCTTATCTTTTAAAAACTCTTCAAAATCTTAAGGAAGAGCCCTCTTTATCTGTTGTATGATCCCTTGAATAAATCTGTTTTTTCAGATAAATAAAGTTAATATGTATACCAGAAAGCAAAAAGTCGAAATCTTCGTCATCTTCCTCTTCCTTGTTCTTGCTGTGGAACTCTTTACCTTTTTTATTAGTGAAAAAGGGATCTTAGAGCTTTTTAAGTCAAAAACTGAAAATCTTCCATGGGCACTTCCGCTGCAGGTGATCATCCCTATTTGGACATGTCTCTATATTTTGATTGGGATTTCAGGAGCTCTTATTTGGGAAAAAAAAGCTACCCATTTAAGAAACTTTGCAATTTGGGCTTGGGTGGTTCAACTTGTGTTGAATATCCTTTGGCCGATCTGTTTTTTTTATATTCCACTTCCGGTCTTGACCCCAATTCTTATTACCCTTTTGTTTATGACTTTGATCGTTCTGATGTTTTATAGCTTTTTGGTATCACGTGCTGCAGCCCTTATCATCATTCCCTACTTTGTCATGGTTGTTTACAAAATGTTATTCTATTGGGTTTTCTATATCTTAAATCTTGATCTGCTCTGATTCACACATGCATTTATCGAAGCGCCCCGAAAATAATTTCCAACGCAAGTAATATGAGAATACTTTTCGTTTAGATGTTTTTCAAAAGCTTTGACCCTTTCAAGATGGCCCACTCCATATTGAGGAATGATCGATGCATATTCTTTTATATGAACTTCTGTAGGGTCATTTTGTATCCCTAAATGTCTATGAAGTCCTTCTAATGCTGTTTCTACCCCTCCCTCTTTTAACATAACTGTTAGACGGGTCTCTCCAGAGCGGCTTTGCTCAGGAAAAATTGAGGAGTCAAAGACGACCCCTAACACCTTCTCTTTTTCAGAACTTGGGACAAGGTATCCAAATCCTTTATATTTCAAAAAATTTTCCTTAAACCCTACATTCACAACCGTTAAGTTTGCTGTCTCAATTTGATTAAAAAATTCCTGAGCTTTTGCATCTCCTTCAAAAAGCCTTTTTGCAGCGGGTGCAGAAACAGCTAAAATAAGCTCCTCCTCATCGAGCGACTTTAATGGAGTATTCAAATGGATTTCTCCTTCCCCTTTTTCTACTAAACGGTCGATCAATGTTTGAAGCCCCCCTCTAAGAGTAAAAAGTCCCCGCTTCTTCTTCTTTCTCTTTTTCTTAAAAAAAGCCTTCGTGATTGACCCATAATGCATTTCCATTTCCTTGAGCTCTGGAAAACAAGTAGAGATCGAAAGTTTATGGATATCTCCTGCAAAAATCCCAAGGGCTAGCGGGTCGAAAAATGTTTCTGCTGCATACTTTCCAAAGCGACGTGTTGCAAATGAAGCAATCGTCTCATCCCCTTCCCATGGGTAAGGCTGCCGCCACTCTTTAAGGAGAAAAGGGATCACCGGACGCATTAAAGGAGAAAAAAGATGGAGTCTCTGAAGTTTTCCATCCTTCCATAGATACCGCCGATTGGCACACTTGCTTGAATAGATCATTTGATCGGAAAGACCGACCCCTTCAATAAGCTCTAAGAGGGCCTCACTTCTTGAAGCCTTAAAGGTACGGGGCCCTCTTTCAAAAAAGAAGGGCTTTTGGGACGACTCAACGCACCCCCCTAAACGGTTACTTTTTTCATATAAGGTGATCTCAGCGGTTGGATACCGTTTCGATAAATAGTAGCGGGCTGTAAGCCCTGAGATTCCCCCACCTGCAATAACAATCTTTTTCATATATAAGACGTTATGGTACTCTCTTTGTTTGAGTCAAGCAGTCTTTATAACTGTAGATCTTCAATAGATTCCGTTGTTATTGCTCCTTCCGCTTTGCTAAACCGCATTTCAACTTTAACCAGTTCCAATAAGGTTGTGGCTCTATCATACGGATCATTTATACCCGTGAATGCGACCTATTTCGCGGCAGCGGCCTTTTGAATTAGCGGAGATACAAGCTGAGTGCCGAGCCAAGGTGAGGCCACCTTGGCGAAGG
>JANQJL010000061.1 GCA_028281675.1 Simkaniaceae bacterium | reverse complement strand
GGGGATGTTTCTACAACAGAAGGGAAGGTTTTTACAATCCCATTAAGGATTCCTTCCGATTGCGCTTGTGCTGAAAGCTGGAGATTTTCTTCAACAATTCCTTTTAGACCATCTTCAAAGTCTTCCCCATGCTTTTTCGTAGAAATTTCTGTATCAAAAAAGTGAGCGATTAGAAGGTCTCCTTCAGTCCAGTTTTCAGTTGTTTCATAAAACCCATGATTTGGATCTTTTCCGATAGGAGGGTTTTGGTTTGCCAAGAAACGGGGGGTTTTATTTCCTAGTGAAAGGTGCATAAGGGCGCCGCAGCCACAAGAGATAAATGAAAATTGATTTGTTGATGGGGCGAGGTAGAGAAGTTGAAAAAGGAAGTGATTGTTTAATTTATGAGAGGCAATCATTTCATTGAGTGTTGTGATAAACGTTATTGGCTCGAAATGAGAGTCTGCAGAAGTTAAATACTCCCGAGTTAAGCTTTGGATCATCCCCTTAAGAAGACCGATATAGGAAAGCCCTTCAACAGAAGATTCCATATATTCCCCCATTGCTATGAAGTAGGTTTGATCAGCAAAACGGATAAAATCATAATAAGAGCCTAATTCACTCTCTCGATCAGGTTTTGCAAGTCCGATATCAAAGGCGTTCCATTTAGGAATTTCTGTTGGGAGAAGTTTTAGGTGGCTCTCTTCTAAATGTTCCCATACTTCTTTCATCCCTTCCCCTGTTCCTACTTGCTGTTCTTTCTTAAGATAAGTGGTAATATCGGTAATAAAGTCGACAATATCTCCATACCGCTTATTGAGAGAGGGAGCGAGTGCTTTTTCCACTATAGCTCTTAAATCCTTAGGGAGGAGGGAAAGTTGAATCGATCCGAAACTGAGCTTTCCTACTAGAAGTTCAAAAGCAATCACCCCAAGGGAATAGATATCAGTTGCAAAAGTAACGTTGAGGGGATCTTTTTTTTGCTGAGGACTCATATAGCTAGGAGTGCCCAAGAATTTCCCCCGTTGTGAGGGGAGAGCTACCTCTTTATCGTAGATAAGTTGAGCAACTCCAAAATCGATTACCTTTACACTTCCACCTTCTGTGATTAGGATATTTTCCGGTTTTAAATCGCGGTGGATGACTCCATGAGTATGTAAATGAAGAAGTGCATAAGCGACTTGCAAGACAATTTCAATGCAGGTTCTTGGGGAGAAGTTTTGTTGCATGATAAACTGTTTAAGGGAGATTCCCTGAATAAACTCCATAGCTATATAGAGGCCGTTTTCCCATTCTCCTTGTCCCTTGAGTTTAATAATATTTGGATGGTCAGTCATTGCAATGATCTCAGCCTCTTTTAGAAACTGCTGGACCATTTCGGGGTGGGTGAGATACTTTGGGGAGAGGACTTTAATGACTAGAGGAGAATGGTTTTGAGGATCCAATCCTAAATAAAGGAAACTCATTCCCCCTTTACTTAGAGGGGCTTCAATTTTATAGGGACCAATATTAACGGGGTGGGGAAGAGTCTTTTTCTCCTCTCCAGTTAGATTTGGAAGGGTAGATTGCTTATGAAAATCTTCTGCAGCCACTCCTACTCGCCAAGTTTTGTAATTTTTACTCCAATGACATCACCAATCTGGAGGAGTTCTCCTTTCGCTACACATTGCCCATTAGCGACTAAGTTTACCCCTTTTTCTATTTGAACACCGAGCTCAAGAACATTTCCAGGTTTTAGTTTTAAGAGTTTATCTAAACTCATTTTTAACTTTGCCACTTCAACGGTGAGTGATACGGGAACTTTTTTTGGGGAGATCATCGGTTTTTTCGGAGCCTCCTCAACGGAAATAGCTTCATCTTCCATAGGTTCACTAAAAGGTTCCCCGTAATTTTCATCGTCCATTTTATTTTCCTCAAAGTAGTGTGCATAATCGAGAATTTTAATAGTTTCTTCCTTCATCTTCACTTGGAAGAGGGGCGTATTTTCATACTCCAGCTGAAAGGTCCCTTTCTTCAAGTTGGGATAATAGGAACAGTGATCGAGTAGAACAAAGTCTCCCTCTCGAATTTTTTTCCAACTTTCTTGCGAAAGAGTTGTTTTGCCTGCTAAGATTGAAAGGTTGGCAAAAAAGGTTCCGTAAAGGTTTGATGGAGTGGAAAGTTCCCAATCTTGGGCATAATGGTGTTTCATCGACTCTTGAAACATGGCGGGACAAATCATTCGGCCCCAAATCGTTTCTCCCTCATGTTCAATCGCAATGTCGATGCAATAGCTATCTTCTTTGGCAAGAGGCATATCGATAAGTTTTGGAGAAAGGGCTGGGAACGTTTGAAGCCCTTCTAGAATTGCCATTGCCTCTGCACAGAGGTAACGAAAAAACCCTTTTTGCAAATAAGGGTCGGAGAATCCATCATTACCCGCTTCGGGATGAATGGTCCAAGAAGAGAGTTTTGAAAAATCTTCAGATGGAAAGACAAGAGAAAAACTTCCTTTAAGAGGGGACATTTCAATTGCAAGTTGGAGTGGTGAGCGTCCCATTCCCTTGAGAATAGCACTTCCCCTTTTCCATTCAGAACTTCCAGCAGAGATTTTGAGTTTCTTTGTTCCAAGAGTCTTTGAAAGAGTCTCTGTAAAAGCCTTCCATGGAAAAGTAGGGAGCGATCCCCACATTGGAATCTCCTCCGTTTGCATAGCTACAGATTCCACACGTTTTATCCAACTATCAGATGCGTTGCTCATAATACCATTACCTTAGCTCGGCTTTATACGTTTTTTGACTAACAGATCTCCAGTGCTTTTTACGGAGCAGGATGTTTTTAGTTTGAACGGAATGGTCAAATGGCCATTTCTGAAAGTTAAAAATCATTCTGATTTGCTGGAACCACTGGGGAGGTGCAGTCAGAAAACGGATAAAGTCGAGCTTATCTACCATAATAGCAAAAGATACGTGATTCGGTTCAAATTAGAAAGAGATTTTTTTCTCCCCTTCATCAAGGGAGGATTTATCTTTATTTCCTAGTTTCCTTTTTCTCTCTCTTCCTTGAGAAAAAAGATCTGATTTTTCGCTTAAAACTGGAGGGAGAACATGAACCTGAAAGTTTTGAAGTATTGGGTTTGTTTGAAGAGAGTCTTGCAAAGACGCAAGGTTTGCAGAAAGCAAATCTGCTGCCTCAGGACTTCCACTTAGTTGAAGGTTAAAGCTAGGGGGCGCTGTGTCATAGCGATCAATTACAACTTGTGAACCATCTAAAACGGAGCCATCCATTTCAACCATCACCGTTGTTGTTGACACTCCATTTTGCGACGCGATCAGAATAAAATTAGCCATCTTTTCCACTAATACAGCCATTTCAGGTGAAAGCTTTGTCATCGAGGAAACGGAAAAACTTTCTCCAACCTCTAGCGAAGCCATCCCCTCTTGAATCCCTTCCCCATAATGAGGAGTATGATCTTCTCTCTTTTTTCTGAGAGGAGGCCCTGATTTCTCTTTATCCTTCGAAGCTACATCAAAGATAGTACGACGTTTTTCAGGCTCACGGCGCCTCTTTCGCGTTGCCATCAATTCGTGAAAGTTCCGTTTAGGGGGAACCCTCTCCTCTTTTTTTCGTGCACTTGTCTGATTATTTACTACGGGAGGATCTTTTTTAATTTCCATAACCAATCCTTTTCCATCTTTTATTACGATAAAAGAATTAAGGATTGGTTGCAAGATTAACCACCCTGCTTGCCTCCTCTTCCCCCTTTCCCACCGGCAGTCCCTTTACGCCGAATAAGGTGGGGAGACTTTCTTTCGCTAGTTAGGATGGGGGCGAGGAGATTGGTCTTGAAGTTAAAATCACCTTGTTTGAATGAGTTATCAAGAGCTTCAAGGTTTTCAGAAAATACTTTGACCGATTCAGGATTGCCTACTAGTTGGATGTTAAAGGCGTTTGGGGCGGTGCTATATTGCTCAAGGATGATTTGAGCTCCATTAAAAACAGAATCAGGCATATTGATATTCATAGTCGTCGTTGTCACTCCTTTATCTTGTTGGATCATCATGACACCTCCCATCTTTTCAAAGAGCTCATGGACTTCAGGAGTGAGCTGCGAATAGGCAGGGGCTTCTGCTGCCGGTGTAACTGCTGGAACAGGGTTTTCAAAAGAGGGGAGAGGGATCCCTGCAGTATCGGAGTTGGCTTCAATGAAATCCGTATCCTCCTCTTTTTTTCCTTGTCCCATCTCTCCCTTGCCCCCTTCGGCTGCAGTGGGGATAGGAAGTCCTTCAAGAGAGGCTCCTCCTTCCCCTTCTTTTTCTATTTTTTGGTTGCGCACTTGCTGAGGGGTGAACCTTTGAAAAAGGCTTGATTCTTTTGGAGCCTCTTGTAAAGAGCCCTCTGCCTCTTTAGAGGAAATCCCTTGTTTGCTCGGCTCTTTTTGAGTTTTCCCTCCTTCGCTCGCTCCTGTTAACCCCTCTTCCGTAGTAGGAGGGAGTTCTTTTTTTTCTTTTTCCGGTGGAACAAGACCCTCTTCAAGTCTTTGGGGCTGTTCCCCTTCTTTTAATTGAGGAGTTTGAGTTCCTGGAACGATTTTTTCCTCGGGTGGAGCACTTTTTGGTATTCCCTTTTTAAAAACATCTAGTTCACTTTTCTTAGGTTGAGAAGCTAAAAGAGAAGAGTCATCTTCTTTCTTTTTTGGAGCTTCTTGCTCTACTTGATCTGATGGAGTGGTTCCTTGTTGTTGAGATGGAGTTTCTTCAATCCCCCCTTCATCATAGGGGACATTTTCAGAGAGCTCTTCCGCTTGAGGTTGTCCTCCCCATGTTTCTCCTTCTTGCTCATAACCACCAGAAGGGGGCTTTTGGGGCGGCTGTCCAGAAGGAGGTTCTTGCGGTGCAGCTTCATCAGTTGGAGATTGCGTTGAAGGCTTTGCAGAAAAATCTTGTCCGGTTTGGGAGGAAGGAGTGTCTTGTTCAGACTTAACCCCTTCGGTCGAAATCGACCCCTTTGGTGGTGCAGTAAATGGAGTCCCTTCATCAGGAGCCATCTTTTGGCGTGTCCCTCTCGACTCTTTGTCGAAAATATTTCCTTCCGACTCTTTATCACTCATCAATTCAGAAAAAGAACTTGAAGAAGGAGCTTTGGATGGACCATCTTCAATCTCATCTTCATCGTTATCTTCTCGAAAGCGCCGTTTTTTTTTCTTTTCTGACTCTTCTGTTTCATCGACTTTCATGATGCGCTTAAACTTTCCAGGTTCTGCTTGCTCTGCAGGTTCTTCTTTTTGGGGAGAGTAGGGACGTTGCTCATCACCTATTTTTTTATCAGGATCCACCCGTTTTGCTCCTATTTTTTGTATTTCTTTGAGGTGTGCATTGATGTTCCAAGTTCATCGGTTTCGAGCCCTTCTTCATAGACTTCAAGGGCTTTCATCTCTTTATCCCACTCTTTACGATGGATTTTTAGTTTTTCGACATCTTGTTGTTTTTTGAGCATTTCTTTTCGAGCGGCCTCTACGCCCTTTTTTGCTTCTTCCACTTGCTCAATCTGCACCTCGACATTTTTTTCTTTTTGCTTGAGCTCTTCTTCTACAACTTTAATGTAATCTCTCATTTGCTCAATTTTATCGGAAGTGGTCCCTTTATCGAGGGTTTCTCGAAGCTGGTCTAGCTTAGTTTTTTTATGTTGAAAAGTTTCATCTCTCTTTTTTTCAAGCTCTTTTTGTTTTTTCTTTTCTTTTTCGAGTTCCTCCTTTTTTTCCTTTAAGGTTCGCTCAGCTTCTTCCAGCCTTCGCTCTTTAATCCGGACAAGTTGTTCAAGGGGATACTTTTCTTTCATGACGGTATTTATCTAAATAGAGCCTGCAGTTGCTCCATAGTTTCCTCGAACGTGCATTTCTCATCCACTTTTTGTTTTAAGAAGCGGTTTACCTTATCGATATACTTAATCGCAAAATCTGCTTGTTTGTCCGATCCGGGCTTATATTCTCCGATTCGGATGAGGAGCTCGTTTTTCTTATAGTTTGCTAAGACCTCCCGAACTTGCCCAATCAGCTTTCGATGCTCTTCGCTCGTAATGTTGGGAAGGATCCTGCTCACGGAGGCAAGGATATCGATCGCAGGGTAGTGATATTGACGGGCCAGCTCACTAGAAAGGATAATGTGCCCATCGAGAATCGATCGGACTTCATCAGCAACCGGTTCATTCATGTCATCGCCAGCAACAAGGATGGTATAGAAAGCGGTGATCGATCCTTTTGCTGAATTTCCAGAACGCTCAAGGAGGCGGGGGAGAGTTGCAAAAACCGATGGAGTATAACCCGCGCGCGCTGGAGGCTCTCCCGCAGCAAGACCCACTTCACGAAGGGCACGAGCAAAACGGGTGACAGAATCCATCATTAGAATGACAGTTTTCCCCTGATCGCGGAAATACTCTGCAATGGAAGTTCCAACATAAGCAGCATTTAAACGGAGTTGCGCTGCTTGGTCTGATGTTGAAACAATGATAACCGAACGGGCGAGCCCCTCTGGTCCTAAATCGTGTTCGATGAACTCGCGGACCTCACGTCCCCGCTCACCAATGAGGGAAATGACATTGACATCAGCTTTAGCATAACGGGCCATCATTCCAAGCGTTGTTGATTTGCCTCCACCAGCCGCTGCAAAAATACCAATTCTCTGTCCTCGGCCAGCAGTGAGGATTCCATCAATAGCGCGGACTCCAACAGAGATGGGCTCAGTAATCATATCTCTTTTAAGAGGATCAGGTGGGGGATTGATGACCGAATAAGTTTCTTCGAGTTCTAAGGGGCCTTTTTCTTCGAGATCAAGGGGGCGTCCCATTCCATCTAAAACTCGGCCGAGTAGATTAGGACCCACTTTAATGTGGAGGGGGAGTCTTGTGGGGATCACCTCTGATGAAGGGCCAACTCCTGTCATTTCTCCAAGAGGGGAGAGAAAGACTTCTGATTTTGTAAAGCCGACAACTTCGGCGATGAGAGGTTCTCCCTCTCTTTTAATGAGGCAGACCTCACCCATTTTTACATTTGGGACAATTGCGCGGATGAGCATCCCTACGATTTCGGTAATGCGACCATGAACTGTTGTCAGTTCAATATCTTCTAGATGTCCAATGAGTTTTTCAAAGTCGGGACCATCAGTCATAAATGCCTTTTTACAGAATCCATACCCGTTTCTCATTATACCTAACAGGATGATTTAAGGCGAGATTCCATTAGTGGAAATTCTGAAGGAAAAAGAAAATAGAAAAAGTTTGGAAAGAGATTATAAAGCTCTTCTGTTTGATTTGTCGGGGGTCGGGGGTATCCGCCGCCGCCTTGCGCAAGACTCGAGTTGTAACGCCTACCGTAAGCAAGCGTGCTGATGATCAAAAGGGAGGCGGGTGAAGATTTCTTGTACATTTTGACGTCTTTCGTTATCACTATAGCCCACTCTGCGTCCGGCCATGCCGATATTTGCTCTATTATTGCGGAGATTTTGAACAGCCTCTTAGACAGCGACAAGGTCTATTGGAACATCGAATTCAAGAGGCTCTATTGGATGAGAGTAGTCATTCTTATGTATAATTTTGAATGCTTTACGGAAATCATCATCTTTGGTTAACAACTGGTCAAGAAGCCAAAGCCTTAAATCTCTTTGTGTTGTTAAGCTTATTTTAGAACCTTTGTTTCCTGCTTTTTCCCATTTCACAATAGCAGGATGGGTGACACCAAATAGTTTGCCAAATTCAGTTTGAGTTAAGGCAAGCCAATGGCGAATGAAGCGAATTTGATTGCCTGTCATGTCAGATGGGTGATGTGCAAGGGCAAGAAGAACAACTTTCTGCAAAATATTGAGGTCAATATCTATAGTCCAAACTCCATGAAGTTCTATCATGGGAACATTACGGAGAATAATAGGAAACCCTAATCCTTCGTAAACAATTTCTTTTTCAACTTTTTGTTTTTTCATATTTTTAATGTCTCCCTTCTATGTAAAAGGCTGTTATAATCAAAAGTTTTCTCTCTTCTTCAAATGAGACAATGACTCTCAAATCCAACCCATCTATCGTTTTACCTCTTACTGCATAATTCCATGAATTAAAGGCTTTTTCAAAGCGGTCCTTGCTTTTTTCATGCCTTCCAGTGTTCAGAACATGGATGATTTCAGGAAGGGTTATATTCCTCTCATTTTTTCTCACAATTGCATGAAATATATCTCGGTAGGCCCCTGAGATAATACAATTCCTAATATGTTCGATGAGGTTTTTAATCTTTTCCGGTTTTCTAGATGGCAAAAACATTTACCCCTTTTCTCTAAATGTAACTTATTGACATTTTTTTGCCAAGAGATTTTCATGAAAGAGGCAAGGTGTTCTCTTAATGCATTAATTATAAGTAAGATAAGGAATCTTTTGAAGATTCCCATTCTAAATGTTGTATAGTTAAGAGCGCATTGCAAGTAGACAAGAATGAGCTGGAAGAAAGCCTCCAGTTGTAAATAGACCTGTAAGGACTAGAAACGCTAATCCAAATCCTAGAATGTCGACAAAGAACTGCAAAAAGACAAGGAGCTACTTTTTTAAAGCCTATGCTATAGTTGGATGTTGAAGAGGGTTTTGATGTCGCTGACGGCCGTGCTGAGAAGAACCGAGGAGTATTCAAGCTCTTGTTGCGCTTTGGCAAGTTTCACTTGAACGAGGAGAAGTTCACCAGGATTCATTGATTGTCCATTGGCATTTAGCTCTTGAATTTTTGACTGCGCATTAGAGAGCTGATTTTGTGAGTCTGATAGAAGTCCAAGGAACTTATTCACTGGATTCTTTCGGTTGAATTGAGGAACTGGAGGTCCGGTGTCTACACCAGTTTTTTTTGCAGCGGTTCGTATGTTTTGATTAGCACTCGTGAGTTTGTTTCGAAGAAGATACTTTTGGGACTGCCGCAGGTTTAGATTTTTATTATTCATTTGGTTTTGAAGATCGCCAAGAACAGAAGCTGTACTGTTCATTTGCCCCAAGATCGATTCATTTGTCGGTCCTGTAGTGACAGCTGCTTTTCCTTGTGCAGCTAGGTCAAGAGGAGAAGGACCTTCGGTTTTTGCTCCAGGACCTTGAGGACCCCCTCCTTCTTTCATATAAGATTCGAAGGATTGCGAGGGTTTTGGCTGTTGCTCGCCACCGGGCTGGATCGATTTGGTTGGATCGATATTGTTTGGACCTGAGATTTCACCTGGACTATTGTTTGCCATCTCTGATTTACCGTTTTGGTTGAATTCCTGTTTTTTTCACAAACTCATCGACGAAATCAAGGGTGGTATTCGCGACTTTTTTAATTTGAGAGTCTGAGGAATTTTTTACTGCATTTTCTAAAACTTTTTCTCCTTCTGTCACTTGATCAGGAGTTAGCGAAAGGGCAATGCCTAAAAATGTTTGAGCCATAGAATTATCTGGTTCTTTAGTAATAACATTTCGGAAATGTTCGATGGCAACTTTAAGCTCAAGTTTATGAAGATGCAAATAGCCTAGCCCAACAGTTGTAAGAGAGTTTTCTGGGCGGAGGAGTTCACAGGCCTTAAACATTTTTAGGGCAGCATCTTCATCAGCTTGATTAATAGCGATAAAGCCTGCTTCTAAAAACAAAAAGAAGTCTTCATCATATTTAGAAAGATCTTCCATGATCTATGTCCTTTTTTGGTTTTCCTTATGCCAAGTATAATGGGTTTAGGAAGTGTGCAAAAATAACTTAACCATTTCTGCAATCATAGCATCTTCATCTGCTTTGTTGCAATTCCTTGAAAACTAAGAAGTTTCCTGCAGATTTGCGCCGCGCAGCTAAGGCGCTATGACACCAGAAAAGCTCAATTTATTTTTGTACACCTCCTTAGGCAAAAGGTTAACTAGTTTTCTGGTTTCGCACCGAGTTATTGATCATCGTGTTGACTTGAGAGATCAAGTTCGAGATCGAATCACCTACTTGAGTCACTTGTGACATCGAAAATTGTAGAAGGAGAAACTTACCGGGTGTTGCAGCTGAAAGCTTACTCGCGACATGTCTGACCTGAGAAACAACCTGCGCTTGAAGCTTTGAGTACTTTTTAATCAGCGTTGCAAAAGTTAACGAAACTGGATGACCTTTAGCTGCCATTATTCTTTACCTCTTTTACATGCAGGCATTGCAGCACTGCATCATTCTTTTCTTCTCATCCCTATGCCAAATAAAAAAATTTAAGCAAAGGATTAACTCGTACATTGTATAAAAAGTTATTGGTGCAATTTTACCCATCTTTTCGGTTCCGGAGAACTCTCAAAATCTTGCCTGTTGATAGACAATGTTCTCGATTTTTCGAGATCCCCAGAACCAAAAATCTAGGCGCAAATTGCTGCGAGAACTTTTCATACAAAGTACTAATTTTCTATTTCCAATCGAGATTTACCTCGTTGTACGGTTGACAACTCGCTTAAGGGCTGCGTATGCTTGGAGAAGAACTCCACATTTATCAAAGTTTTCTGAAGCTGTCCCCGCGCGAAGTGTCATCTTCAATTGATTCGTTTGTTTTTCGATTTGATCGAGTACGCGCTTTTTCTCTTTATCACTTTCTTTAAGTTCTTTTTCGAGGTCAAATTCAAAGCGCTCAGGTTTTTCTTTTTCTTTTTCTAATCCAAACATTACCGGTAGAAACCTCTATTTTACATTTTATTCATCATAGGTGCACGTTCACGGGGCTTGGTTCAAAACCTGTGGCACTACCCCCTGGCTTCATAGGGAATACACCCCCCGCACGTGTACCATTATGGCTGATTGTAATTAATCCTGTATTTTATGCCATCTTTTTCGAGAAAAATTGAATTGTTTTCCATTTTTGTAATTGTCATTCCATCTAAATCCCCACCAACAGAAAGAATTTTTCCATTAATGACCACATATTGATTGACTTTTCCATACTTTGAGCTTCCAGTGATTTTATATTTTGAAGAGATGTCGACGATGCCACTTGTTGGTTTTGATAGGACTACAAAATTCTTCACCAACCGGACCCCAGTCACTTTTTTGAGGTCGGCTATCATGTCGTTGTATTTTGACTCTTGATTCGAAGGAACTCGCCCTGCTAATACAACCTCTCCATTTGAAAACTGGAAGGTGACATTTCCGAATTGGTTTTGGGTTAAAATTCCCTGGATTTGTGCTTCTAAGGTATTTTCAACCACAACTTGATTATCAAGTCTATCTAGATAGGGGAAATTAATATTAATATACTCGGCAAGCTTTGAGGAATCCTCAAGATTTTGAACATAACCTCTAAGGACAAAGTGACCCGGAATAATCGAAGTCAGGTTCACCCCACGCCATGCGGCATTTTTCATCAAAAGGGCATTGGTGTTTTCCCAAACCAACTCATCAATAATCACATTGTCTTCAATCGAATGGATAAACCCGAGCGATTTCAGGAGATAGATCATTTCTTGTTGATCAACTTCAGTCATTACATGACCTAAGATGAAGAGCTTTCCATTGGCAGGGTTAAATGAAAATTCAACTTCAGGAAAGTTTTTAAGGGCTTTAGCAACTTCTTGGGTTTCATTGCCCATTGTTAAAGTGATTGATTCACTTTTGAAGAGGCTGAAAACACTCCCTAGACCAAGAATTAAAAGAATAGCAAAGATCCCTGCTAAAACTAAGTGACGGGTGGGGATCACCATTTTTTTCCAATTCTTCTTGGTGATTTCTTCAACCTCTTCAGCTTCTTTTTCCTTATGAGGGGCAGGGTATTCCATTCCAGCTGACGGAGAAACAATCGTTTCGCGTGTTTGTTGTTGATCAATGGCTAGGAAAGAGGTTGTCCCAAGGGCAATTAAATCTTGGGTGTGCAGCTGTGTAGGGGCTGCAATTTCTTGTCCATTGATGAGGACCTTATTTAAGCTCCCAAGATCTTCAATGGTTACCGTTCCATCGACTTTTGCAGTGATTTTTGCATGTTGCCTTGAGACACTTAAATCTTGGAATAAAATATCACAAGTGCTCGGGTCTTTTCCAATGATGAAAGTTGATCCTTCAGGAATGCCAAATTCAGCACCCGCATTTGGCCCAGAGATTACTTTGATAATCCAACGGCTATCCGCCATTCCGCTGAAGGCGAGTGCTCCTAAATCATCTGATTCTTCGTAAATGGTAGGAGAATCGCTCATTGCTGTTTCTTTTTTTTCTTTCACGACCTTGTCAATCGGATCTTTTAGAGTGAAATGGAAAAAAACATTTCCAATTTGAACCGTGTCTCCTTCTTGCAGCAGCATAGAAGTATCAATGGGCTTACCATTGATACTTGCGGGGTTGACAGCACTAAGATTTTCGAGAATATATCCATCATCAGTTAGTCGACAGATCACATGTTTCCGAGAAACCATGGGATCTTCTAAAACTTGATAAGAAACATCTGGATCGCGCCCAAGAATCCATTCGCTTCCTTCCTCGAAACGAATCACAAGACCAGCGAGTGGCCCTTCTTCGGCAACTAAATAACCTGCCATTACCTCATACCATTATTAGAGACTACATACCAATTAAGTCTCACCTTTCGAAAAATACACATTTAATAGTTTTATGACTACAACAAAGTTGCCTGAAATCTAACGACTTCTTCTTTCCAGAAGTCGATATAATTGAGAAAATCTTCCAAACTTTCATGAAACGTTTTATAATTGACCTCAAAAGGAAGGGTCAGAGAAAAGGTGAGAAACTTTTCCGAGGGATCAATCCCGATGGCGCCACCCCCTGTTCCTTGCCCAAGAAGGTTAGCTTTCATTAAATAGATAAAGAGTGCCTCTTTGTTTCCTTCCTTAGGAAGGGGGAGAATCTTTCCTCCTAAGAAAACTCCCGGATCAAGTTCCTTTACCATGACCTGAGGAGAATCCCCAATTTTCAGCTGATAGAGCCCATTTTTGTCTTTCTGGGGAATAGCTCCCAGTTTCAGCTCTGAAGAAAGATTTTCGATCAACCGTTCTAGGTGCATTTACCAATCCTAAGCTCAGGTTGTTAATAACCCCTTGGTTTAAAGCTTTCTCTGATTTTTCGCAAGTATTCCATAGACACCCCTTCCCTTATTGATATATAATAAGGTTAGGGTCCGCACAAGAAATAATACCCCTATTTGACCCCAAGCGAGACGCAGCAAAATTGAGCTGAATGAGGAGCACCACTCCCAAAATAGGGAAGGGCGATGAAGAAGCTTAATTTGGCAACGTCGCAGCCTGTCAAATTGAGAGATTATTCCTTGTACGGGCCCTTAGGGCCGTTTAACGAGTGGAGAAGGCGATGGAAGATGAATTTGATCGGATTATGGGATTTTTTGACCTCAGTCCTGAGGAAAAAGAAGGGCGCCTCCAAGAGGTGTTCGAAGATTCTGTCGAGTATTTCGAGCGTTTTAAGTATGTGATGATGAATGGGACTTCTGAAGAGAAAAAAGAAGCGGTTAAAAAGGTGATGATCCTCAAGAGGAAGATTGAAGAAGAGACCAAGCGTATCTGTGATAAAACAGGGCTGACTCCACAGCAGCTTGCTGCTTATTCTAATGACCCTAAGAACTTTTCATCTGATCAATGGACTGCCATTGAAGGGGCAAAGAAGAAGTTGGAAGAGGGGCTTGGGGCTCTCAAGAAAACCAGTAAAAAAGAGAGGAAAGAGCCTCCTGAAGGAAAAAAGGGAGAAGAGAAAACGCCGAAAAAGAAAAAGAAGCCCCCCAAAAACTGGATACAGTCATAACTTTCTTAAAACCAATTAAATATACCCCTCGTATTTCAAAATTTGGTTTTTCCCTTCATCAGCATCCCGATCTTTAGCTCCCTCTGCATCGCTCCTATCTCTTGGATAGGAGGCTGCTT
>JANQJL010000046.1 GCA_028281675.1 Simkaniaceae bacterium | reverse complement strand
TTTATAATAAAAAATAAAAATTATTTTTATTAATTAATTAATTTTGAAAAATCGAAATTATTGAATAATACTTCAGAGACCCTTCTGAGCTTGATTTTAATAAATAAAAAAAATGAAAAAAATTTTCAGAAAGATCAAAAATTAGTTAAAAAAAATGAAAAAACCTATTTTTTTCTTAAAAAGATTAATAAAATTTAACTAATTTACAATTTATTTATATTTAAGGCCTTATGCAATTACAAAAAGATTGAAATACTTAAAAAAGAACGATTTATGATGATTTACTTAATGTAGGAGATGGGATGCGACGAAGTGAGTGTCGTCTAACATTTGAAAAATAATGACGACGTTTCGCTTTTAACTTATCCATTAACGGATTTTTCATAGTAGATTTAATGTTTTTCTTTTTTATCATTTGAACGAGTTTCTCTTAATTTTAGTCAGTAATTCCTATATATTTAGATTATGAATTAAAAAACACATATTTATGCAAAAAGTTAACTATCAATGGCTATGATCGAGCTCTTCTAGTTTATCCTCCCAGAGATTTAATGCTTTCTCTCGACTTTTTTCGCACCTATCCTTTTGATTTAAAATTTCTTGCAGAAAATTTGGTGGTGTTTTTTCATAAAAACCTGGAGCTCCAAGTTTCGTATTGATTTTCTCAATTTCTTTTTCTAATTTCTCGATCTCTTTTTCGAGTCTTTCAATTTCTCGCTTGAGACGGTTTTTCTTTCTTCGCTCTTCTTTTTTTTCCTCGCAAGGCTTCTTTGCTGCTACTGATTTTATAGCCATCTGATCGAAATAGTCATTCTCATGTTTTTCGACAAATTCTTCATATCCCCCCTGGAAATCATTGATTCCATCAGGGAGCAACTCGATGATTCGGTTCGCCACTTCAGAAATAAAGTAGCGGTTATGACTCACCAAAATCAATGTCCCATCGTACTCTTTGAGTCCTTGGATAAGGGCCGCGATACTTTCCATGTCAAGGTGGTTGGTCGGTTCATCCAAAATAAGGAAATTTTGCTCCGTTAGCATTAAATGGGCAAAAACAAGGCGAGCAGCCTCTCCTCCACTTAAAGCTCGAATCTTTTTATGGGTTGCATGTTCATCAAAAAGCATTTTCCCAAGGGTTTGTCTGATCTTTTGTTCGGGAATTTCTTTAGAGATCCCTGAAAGCCAGTCATATAGTGTTAAATCCTCGTTGAGTAATCGATGAAAATTCTGTGGAAAGTAACTCCATTTCGTATGAGGCCCCCATCGATGGGTCCCTTTATCAGCAGGAAGGTTATTTGTGAGGACTTCAAGAAGTGTTGACTTCCCCATCCCATTTGGACCAACAAGAGCAATCCTCTCTTGTCGCATAGCTTGAAAAGAGATCCCTTTAAGAACAGGATGATCTTCAAAGGATTTATCAACATCTTTAACCGTTAAGGCCTCCCTTCCAGAGGGGCGCCCGATTTGAAAGTGAAAATGGGGATATTGTCGAGAAGTAGGAAAAATCTGGTATCCTTTTTCCTCTTCCACAAGTTTCTCGATCATCCTTTGGCGTGAACTTGCTTGCCTTGCTTTCGATGCTTTTGCTTTAAATCGGTCGACAAACCGTTCTATCTCCTTCTTTCTCTTTGCAAGAGACTCTAGTTGAGACTCTTTAACAACTACCTCTTTTTTCTTCTCCTCTATGAAGTGGTTAAAATTCCCTACATAACGGCGAATCGTGCCATAATCTATATCGATGATCTCCTGGCAAACCTGATTGAGAAAGAATCGATCATGAGAGCTTAATATAAGAGTG
Organism: Simkaniaceae bacterium; assembly: GCA_028281675.1. GTDB lineage: Bacteria > Chlamydiota > Chlamydiia > Chlamydiales > Simkaniaceae > Neptunichlamydia. The sequence continues at coordinate 11,171 of JANQJL010000046.1, read as the reverse complement.
CCGGGATAGTCGATAAGGTATTTTTCGAGCTGGCGGATGGAAAAGATATCAAGATAATTCGTTGGTTCATCAAGGAGGAGAATCTCTGGTTGAATAAAGAGAACCTGAGCTAAGAGAACCCGGAGCTTATAGCCTCCAGAAAGTGTACTTAGTTTATTTCCATGCTGCTTCGGCTTAATTCCCAAACCACTAAGAAGCTGCGCAGCCCTCGCCTCTGCCCGGTACCCCCCTTTTCGACTGATTAGCTCTTCCGTTTCACTTAAGAGCTTTATCTCTTCATCAGTCATTATCTCTTTCGCAAGGAGGGTGTCCTTTTGCATCCTTGCATCCCAGAGTTCTTTATCTCCCATGAGAACAAGATCGAGAATCCTCTTCTCGCCAAAACGAAAGTATTCCTGATCGAGTATGCCCACCCTAGCCTCTTTAGGAATTTGAACAATCCCATCTGTTGGCTCCTCTAACCCTTTTAAAATTTTTAGAAACGTTGTCTTTCCCGCGCCATTTGCTCCAACGAGTCCGTACCGTCTCCTAGCACTGAAGTGGAGCGAAGCCCCTTGAAAGAGGACCCGGTCCCCGTAAATCATCGTAAGCTTATCGGTACTAAGCACTGAATTTCCTTTACTTTATAATGCTAAAAATTATATGTGTTAGAGTTTTAGATCGCATTAAAAATTAGGTTTCGATGGAAAATGAGGAAGAACCCATCCTAGTTCTCTACTATAATCCAGACTGTCCTTATTCAAAAAGAGTTTTAGGTTTCCTAGATAAAATTGGAAAAGAGATCCCCATAAAAGATGTAGCAACCGATCCTAAAGCTCTAGAAGAACTCCTTCACCTAGGAGGAAAGGTCCAAACACCCTGTCTATTTATCGATGGAAAACCTCTCTATGAATCTTCTGATATTATTGATTGGCTTGATGAAAAAAAGGATGTCTTAGGATGATCCCTCGTTCCAACTCAAAAAGAGTCATCTCAGTTTTTGTCTTGGCCATGTTGAATATTTCTATCATGGCAAGCTTAAGGAACCTCCCCCTTGTAGCCGAGCTCGGTTATAAAATGATTTTCTTCTTTGTCGTTGTTGCTGCAACCTTCTTAATCCCCTGCGCCCTCGTCTCTGCAGAACTAGCAACAGGATGGACAAAGTCGGGAGGGATTTATGTTTGGGTAAGGGAAGCGCTTGGAGATCGCTGGGGTTTTTTTGCTGTTTGGATGCAATGGGTCCATAATGTCACCTGGTATCCTGCTATCCTCACGTTTGTTGCTGCAACCCTCGCCTATATTTTTAATCCTGAACTTGCTGATAATAAGATTTTTATCCAAAGTATTGTCCTCATAGTTTTTTGGGGAATGACTCTTATTAACTACTTTGGAATTGAAACATCAACGATCGTAAGTACTGTTGGAGTGATTGCAGGAACTATTCTCCCTGGAATTTTTATTATTGGTCTAGGGATCGTCTGGTTTGCCCTTGGACAACCTATTCAAGTCCCTTTTAGCGCAAGCCAACTGGTACCAGATCTATCTGAATGGGGAAATATTGTCTTCTTAGCGGGGCTATTTCTTGCTTTTTCAGGACTTGAGGTCTCTGCAGGCTACGCCGGAGAGGTTAAAAACCCTCAGAAAAACTACCCTCGAGCGATCATGATTGGAGCTGGAATCACTTTTTTTCTCTTTATGCTTGGAGCTCTTTCGATCGCTATTGTTATTCCTCAGGAAAACATTAGCCTAGTTTCTGGACTTATGGAGGCCTTAAAAATCTATTTAGCAAATTATGGGCTTTCTTGGCTCCTCCCGGCCCTTGCGATCCTTTTGGTTTTTGGAGCAGTAGCAGAGGTCAATTCCTGGATCATGGGACCTGTTAAAGCTCTATATACAACATCGATTCATGGAAACCTCCCTCCCTTTTTTCAAAATCTCAATAAACATGGGATGCCCACCCATCTTCTCCTCTTCCAAGCGATTATTGTTACCATCTCTTCCTTTGTCATCATTTATATGCCAACACTCAGCACTGCCTACTGGATCCTTACGGCTATTTCAGCTCAGATGTATTTGATTATGTATATCTTTATGTTTATTGCAGCCATCCGCCTAAGATATTCTCACCCCCATATCCCAAGAATTTATCGAATCCCTCACCCACACAAGGGGATTTGGTTTGTTTCAAGCCTTGGAATGCTTGCCTCTATCTTTGCAATTGGGATTGGTTTTGTCCCTCCTACGCAACTTGATACAGGAAGTCACCTTATTTATGACTCCTTCCTAGGGTTTGGACTTTTGATTATGATTGCTATCCCTCTCATCATCTATCAATTTAGAAAACCTTCCTGGGTCATCAAAAGTACTGAAGAATGACGACTCCTCTTGCTGAAGAACTCAGACCTCGAACCTTTAACGATGTTGTTGGCCAAGACTCCCTTGTAGGAGAGAATGGCCTTCTCACAAAGATTATTGAAAGAGGGAAACCCCTGTCGATTCTATTATGGGGCCCTCCAGGGTGTGGAAAAACCACCATTGCCCGCCTCTATGCCAAAGCTTTCGACCGCCCTTTCCTCCCCTTTACTGGGGTAATGAATGGCATTGCTGATATAAAAAAAGCAATCCAAGAGGCTAAAGCGCGCCCTCTTATCAGTGGGAACCCCATCCTCTTCATCGATGAGATTCACCGCTTTAATAAGGCGCAGCAAGATGTCTTTCTCCCCTGTATTGAAGATGGAACGATTATCCTGATCGGAGCTACAACGGAAAACCCCTCCTTCACAATTAACAACGCCCTCCTCTCCCGCCTCCGTCTCCTCACTTTAGAAAATCTTTCTCCTGAAGCCCTTTTAAAAATCATCGCCCGATTTGAGCAAAACTCTGGGAAAGTCACCCTTACAAACGATGCAAAAAATGCCCTTATTGGATTTTCCCATGGCGACGGGCGTCATCTCCTCAACACATTAGAAAACTTGCAAACCCTAAAAGAGGGAGAAATAGACTTAGAAACCCTTTGCGCTCTCACTCTGAAAAAGCCTGCTAGTTATGACCGTCATGATGACCATCACTTCAATCTCATCTCTGCTCTCCACAAATCTGTTCGGGGATCTGATGCTGATGCTGCCCTTTATTACTTTGCTAGAATGCTTGAAGGAGGAGAAGATCCCAATTATTTAGCCCGCCGCCTTGTCCGCATGGCTGTTGAAGATATCGGTCTTGCTGATCCAGAAGCCCTCCAAGTAACCCTTAGTGCTTGGCAAACCTATGAAAGACTCGGCTCACCAGAAGGAGAGCTGGCTCTAGCCCAGGCAACCATCTACCTTGCACTAGCACCCAAAAGTAATGCTGCCTATACAGCACTAAAAAAAGCGCAAAAGTCCGCCGAAGAAACTTCTCATTTAAATCCCCCCAAAACAATCCTCAATGCCCCTACAAAACTGATGAAAAAAGAAGGCTATGGAAAAGGGTATCAATATGACCACGATCTACCCCACGCCTTTTCAGGGCAAAATTACTTCCCTGATGAAATGAGCCGCCCCTCTTTCTATAAACCTGTTTCCAGAGGTTTTGAAAGAGAGATGGAAAAGCGGCTGATCTTTTTTAAGAACCTCCGCGACAAAAAGACATAATCATCTTAAAGATAACTACTTATAAATTCATTGAGTTCTAATAATTCTTCCTATATATTCTCTCCCATATTCTGAGGAGAGGAACATGGAAGCTTGCCCCTTATCGGGAACATATTCAGAGATCATTAGAAAAAATTTGATCGAGTGTTTTGCAGTCACATCTACTTTTGCTGCAGCAGAAGGTGTCATTGCAAAAATTCTCCACCAAGCGCCTCGCGTTCCGATCATTCTTGGAGCCTTTATCCCCCTTTCTCACTATGCCCTTTGCATCATCGATCACCGCACCTATACCAACGAAAAAACTGTCCATAACTCCAAACACCAAGGGATACGTTCTATGATTATCACCGCTGCTTCCTTTCTCGTTATCCGCTCCTATCGCAATACCCCTCACGCCCTCCCCTACAAATGGGGCATTATTTCTCTCCTTACAGCAAAATTTTTCGCCAATCTTGGCAATCGCCGCAAACCATAAGGAAAATACCATCCTTTCCATAACCCTTCCACATTCACTCCACATTACACAAATTGTTCGGTATTATGGAATTATATAAACTTCTATTACCTGCTGCTTAGGCAGGGGTGGGTGTTTTGGGATGTTTTCGTTTTAGGGGGCTAAATAAATCCCAAAACACCCACCCCCCAAAAAAAAACCTTCAAGCTCCATAGGCTCAGTAAGGCCTTACGTCCCCACCAAGCGCTTGTGTCGCATTGAAGGTCCAGGTAGTTGCGTTGATCCTCTAGCTATGTCCAGGTCGAGAGGCCGAAGCCTCAATCTGACCTTTCGCCTCTATAAGAGACATGATGCCCAGAGTTATCTGAGAACTGACCGCTTCAAGCGATCTATGAGAACAAGTCTCCTCTCAAACTTGCAACCCCTTATAGTAGTTACCCCTAGAAGTATCTAGGGATGGTGCTGTCGCAAAAAATTGCTAACTCCTATTGAAGGTCTGCCAAACGGCCCTACCTTTAATTTAGCATGGATAGATCTATTTTTTATAGAGACTTTTTATTTATGAGCTCAAAAGCTTGATCTTTAGCAAGAGAGAGATCATGGTTGAAATTGGAGACGACCCAGTTATAGCTTTTCTCTAAAAGCTCAAGATCTTGACATCTATGAAAATACCGCAATTGATATTGAAGCCAGATGAGTTGGTCGTGAAGCTTGGCTTTGACCCTTCTATCACCCACTTCAGAGTGTAGAAAGGTGTGCATTTTATTAAACTCTTGATTGATCAAGGTTTCGTATTCTTGCGTATTGCTTGATTCAGCTGGGGCCTTTGGAAAAAATAATTTATCAGTCACTTTTTACCATTTAATAGGTTTTGAATGTCTGAAGAGAAGATTTTCTCACTCGACGATTTTTCCTCTTCCTCCCCTTTAGAATCAATGGATTGATGAAGTCCATAGCGTGAAAGGGAAACAGGGATTCCCCCATTTTCATCGATGAAAAGGAGGCTTGTCGGCGCGCTGCCATGAATAAGGACCCCTTCTTGCCCCTCTTTTGGTACCATCACAAAATGAGGAAGCCCATTGTTTATCCCCATGGCAATATTTGGCTGACTCGATTCGTGATAGAAATTCATCATGGGAGAGGAGCCCCCCCGGATGAATGTTGCCATATTTCCTTCCCGATCTCCTAACCCGACCGCTGCTCCCCCTTCTTTAAGGGGAAAAAAAGTGCCAACAACTTCCCCTTCTTCACTCTTCATAATCATTGCTGGAAAAACTCCTCCTTGCAATTGAAGACGGATGTTTCCCTGAGCATCATTAAAGGCCATTAAGGTATTTCCATCATCCCCTTGCAAGATGATATTTGCTGCTCCACTTTCCCCTTTTAATACAATCCGATTTGCTTCGATGTTTCCCCCTGATTGAATCAGATAGGGAGATCCAAAAGCAAAAAAACTAATGATTGCAATAAAAAGGACAAGATTTGCGACAAAGAATATTCTATTAAAACGGATAATTTGTTTAACTCTCATTAAATGTCCTTTTAATTAACTAATATTAATTATCCGTATTTAATGAAAGGAGAATTAATTATTGCTGAAAAATTTTTTGGTAACCGTCCGAGGTAAAAAGAGGTCGTTGACGTTATACCATTTCCGTAAGGCATTTAGGTTCGATCCAACGATCATGTTTTTTTATTAGCTCAATAAGACGTTCCACCGCCTCCATATAATAGATCCCCCTTTCAACACACTCTTTGCCAACATAGAGATCTATTTTCTCTCTCCCTGAACCAACATATCCAAAGTCAGCATCGGCCATTTCTCCAGGACCATTAACAATACATCCCATGATGGCAATTTTTACACCAGGAAGATGGGCTGTCTTTGCTCGAATTTTTTGTGTTACCTCTTGCAAGTCAAAAAGGGTCCGTCCACAGCTTGGGCAAGCAATAAATTCTGTCTTTGTTGCCCGCATCCGACATCCTTGAAGGATGTTGAAAGCAAGAGAACTCTCTTTTTCTTTTGCGAGATTTGTCTTGAGTACTAATCCTTCACCAAGTCCATCGGCAAGAAGAGCGCCAATTTCTGCCGAAGCATGAATCACCGTATCTTCATCGGAGATTGGGTAATTACCCACTAAGATAACAGGGAGATCGAGCTTACTTTCCCGGATCCATTCAAAAAAATGGCGTCCTTGATGAAGGACCGATTCGGTCATTTCAAGGATAATAAAATAAGCAGGATATTCTAAGAGCTTTAGCCAAATCGATGGATCTCCATCTTTGATATAGACAATGGCACTTCCTTCAAATGCTTCAATAGGCACTACAGGATAAGTTTCATTCTCAGTCATTACCTCTTTTCCATTAAAAAAGCCGTCTCCTTTAATCCCATCTTCCTTCTCTCCCCAAATAAGGACTGAGCCGTCGCGATGAAGAGGATCCACTTTTCGAACAAAACGCCGTTTGATTTCTCGAATATTTCGCTCTTTTTCAATAAAGGGAACTGTCCCTTTCCCTTGATAATTTTGAGCGTAAGCCTTGAGTCGTTTGCAGGGATCGATTTCTAGCCAGGGATCTTCCGTCAGCGAGACCCGAATTGTATCGCCGAGCCCATCGAGAAGAAGAGCACCAATTCCAATGGCCGATTTAACTCGTCCATCTTCTCCATCCCCAGCCTCGGTCACACCTAAATGAAGGGGATAATCCCACCCAAGCTTCATCATTTCTGCTACGAGAAGACGGTAGGCTTGCACCATGACAAGAGGGTTACTTGCTTTCATAGAAAACATAAAATCATGGTAACCAAGCTCTCGACAAACATGGGCGTACTCTAAAGCTGATTCCACCATTCCAAGGGGAGTATCACCATAGCGATTCATGATCCGATCAGAAAGGGAGCCATGATTGGTCCCTATCCGCATCGCCCTTTTTAATTTCTTGCATTTTTCAACAAGGGGTCCAAAGGTTTCGCGGATCCGATCAAGTTCAAGAGTATAAGAAGCGTCATCATATTCAATCGTCTTAAAGGTGGCACGTGGATCAACAAAGTTGCCGGGATTAATCCGCACCTTATCGACAAACTCAGAAGCGAGCATCGCCGCAGGTGGATAGAAGTGGATATCGGCCACAACAGGAATTGTATACCCTTTTTGGATAAGGGTGTTTTTAATTCCCTCACAAGCTTCAGCTTCTTTTTTTCCCTGAACAGTAACACGGACAATTTCACACCCACCATCTGCTAAGCGGATAATTTGATCGACTGTCGCTTCAATATCCTGAGTGCTTGAGGTTGTCATCGACTGGAGCCGGACCGGATTATCTCCACCAACCCCTACATCACCAACCTTAACTTCTCGGGTTTTCCATCTCTTTGTCTGATAGACTGATTCTGAATATTTCATAAGATGGAAAGTTTAAAAGTTTTCTTCTTAAGCTGTCAACCTCATTGCTTCGTTAAATAAATTTTCAATGATTCGGCAAAGCATTATAAATTGTGCTTCAGACTGTACAGACTAAGGACCTCCTCTTGCATCGCGAAATTCGATAATCTTTTTTCGAATTTCTTCAAGGTCAAAACCTTCTATGCCCTTCCACGACAAATCGCCATTCATCGACAAGATAAGGGTGTGCAACAACAAATCTATCTTCCAAGCGATGAAATGCAGCGCTTTTCGACGAGTTGTTGTTCATACTTTTCAGGAGGGGGAGGACATGGTCAAGAAGGGTCTTTGACCTAATCTCATCTAAAACTTCACAAATAGTGTCATTATCTGTTGGATTAGGAGATTTGTCTATGAGTACCTTAAAGGTTTCTAAATTTAACTCTTCTCCAGTTGCGTCATGGTATGCAGCAAGAGTATGATAATAATAAGGTTGAGCACAACCGTATCGCGGAAGGGTAAACTCTATAGCAAGATCAGATCGATTAATCTTACATAAAGCTCGAACCACCTGAGGCCAGTCTGAAGTTTGAGTTGCGTTGAATTTATATTTGAAAAGCTCACTCCTCAACCGCTGATCATCCAGATATTTTTCCCCCCCTGTAAAAAGAAAGTGAATGACATAGGCTGGAAGGATTTTAGAATCCTCCGCTTCCATGAATTGCTCTGCTAGTTCCCTTACTTCAGTAAAGTATTCTTCCCCGCCAGGTTGAGAAATACCCACCCACACAAACATTTTACATTCCATAGAAGTCATATGTGGTATGAGCTTATCTTTTATCTCTTGAATCATTCCTCTTAAAAGATGTGGTCTTGCTTTGCTTCTCGCTATTTTGGTTGCAATCAACTCTTCAAGACCGAGTTTTAAACCCAAAGTTATCCTACTATCGCTGAGCATTGCAGATCCCTTTTCAATCCAAGCAGAATCAAATGGGGCATTTTTCATTTCTTCGAGTTGATGGGTAAATCTAGCAGCAAGTTTTTGAGGTCCAAAGAACCATTGACATAATCCTAAGACAAGGGATGATACAATGGCCTTTTTTAAGGGAACTCTTCCATAATAACTTCCAAGCCCCATCAACGCAAATGGGGAAAGATGGTGAAACCAATACGGAAGCCTTCGCTTCCCAAAGCTCGCATTTGCAAATTGAAAAACCCCAACTCCTCCAAATGCAATGAGCTGCGCTCTAAGTGCTGATCCCGATAAACGGTTTCTCATGACTATATAATAAGACGTACCCACAAGAGCTGTGGCCACTGGCAAACCTATACCAAATTTTTTAACTTCCATCCTACTCCCCCAAGATTATTTTAGGTCAATTATAAGAGAAGTTTCTTTAAAAAACTACCCTTGATGAGAAATATATTCTGCTTCGACCTTGGCAGCGAGGATAAAGTCATTCTCAGTGAGGCCATCGACCTTATGAGTCCAGATTTGGAGGGATACTTTCCCCCATGACAAGAAAATATTTGGATGATGCCCCTCTTCTTCGGCGATATGGCCAACAACATTGATAAAGGCAAGCCCCTCTTTAAAGTTTCGAAAGGCGTAATGTTTTTCTAAGTGATGCTCATCGATGATTTCCCACCCTTCGCTGAGTTGCATGGCAAGAGGTTTTAGATCAGCTCCTTTTAGAGGGCTTGCCCCAATAACACAAGGGGTGCACTTTTTCTTGATTAGCTCACTCATGTTTTTCCTTGATTATTTGAATATAGGCTTCGGTTTCACCCCACGGAAAAGAGGCGGTAAGCTTTTTTTCAATATGAAACGCATTCTCATCATAGTCGGTAAGAGGATAACTGATGGTGATGATCTTGGTCCCTTTGGGGTAAGCTTTGAGCTTTTTGACGAGGGGGGCAATCTCACTATCGGGAAGGGAGGTTCCATAGAGATAAATCACGGTGGCATTTGGAAGGTCAGCTTTTAACATATCTGCGCAAATGAAAGAGGCTCTGCCGATGTGATATTTATGGGCTAGATGGCGAGAGAGTTTTACAAACTGAGGAATTCTTTCGATCCCAATGACTTCGCATTTGAAAAATTGGTGGAGAAAAAAAGCTCCCCGCCCTCTTCCGGAACCTAGTTCTAAAAAGGTATCGGTTGGTTGAAGATCCACTTCGCGAGCAATTGCTTCATAGGTCGTAAGGGGGGTCTCGCCATAATTATGAATCTCTTTTTCATCCCGTTTTTTGAGGTAGTTCTTGCTGATGGTATAGGGGTTTTTAAAAATGTAGGCAGTCAAGAGCGCTCGATCAACTTGCGCAAAATGGTGGTCAGTGTAGTACCGCTTCCTGACCTCTTTTTGAAGCTTTCGGTCTATGAGGGTATACTTAACGGTATTCCATAGTCTTTTCATAAGAACCAATTGCAAAATTCCCGGTTAGTCGATTTTTTAGGAGTTTTGGCCAAAATCAGTTAAAAGAACCAAAAAGCAATCACTGGGAGTTTTGCAATTGGTTCATAAGCATTATTTTACCTGAAGGGAGAATTTCTTACCAGTTAATGGCTTGTCCAGGGTCTAAAACACGAAAAGTCTTCGGGCAGATTCCCCGTTTTTCAAGAGCACACTTAAGATCGTAAGGAGGCTGTTCTAACCCTTCACTAGAGAGACGAAAGGTTTTCCAGTGCATCCCAATACTTAAAAGGGAACCCACTTCCTCATGAATGGCAGCAGCTTTATAAGGATTAATGTGGACTGTATCCATAAAAGCTCCGGGAACGTAGGTTCCAATAGGAATTAAGCTCAAGTCCATTTCCCCAAATTCTTCCCCAATTTTTTTGAAGTCTTTTTTATTGTATCCAGTATCTCCTACAAAGTAGAGGCGCTTTTCTTGTTGGTTAGGCCGAAGGAAATCAACTACGTATCCAGTCCATAAGGTTCTGTTTTTATCAAAGATTCCCCTTCCTGAGTAGTGTTGCGACGGAACAGCTGTAAAGATGACTTCTTCTCCCTGAGTCCCAATCCGAACCTCATCCCACCACTTCATTTCAATGATCTGTTTTATCCCAAGCTTTTGTAGACGTCTTTTTAGACCTAGAGGGACAACCCAAGTTATCCCAGGGTCCTTTTTCTGGAGTTTTAGTACAGTTTTTTTATCTAAGTGATCATAGTGATCGTGACTGAGCAGCACGATATCTATTTTTGGAAGGCTTTCTAGGGCCAATGGAGTCTCATGCCTGCGCCTTGGCCCTAGAAAAGAAAATGGAGAACAGCGCTCACTCCATATTGGATCTGTGAGCAAGTGGAGGTTTCCAACATTTACTAAAAAGGTACAATGGTTAATCCATGTCACTTTTGGGGCGTTTTGCCGAAGTTTTCGCTTCGAGTTTGGGTACCGAAACTTTTTGGGTCGCTCTTTTGGGCTCTTCTTATCGTTATAAAATCCTAACTGCCAAAGAATAACGTCAAGGAGCGATCGTTTTGTTGAATCAATATGAGGGTTGGAAAAGCGTCTTCCCTTTTTATGATACCCCTTCTTCATCTCAATTCCCCTGTTAATTCGATAAATAAAGGAAAAACGAAATAACCTGAAAGGACTTTCGAAAAAAAAATAGAACTAATTCAATTGGTGAACCCCGCCCTAAAGGACGGGGAATCGTTTTGGGGAGGGGCTTCGTACCCCTCCCAAAATGGCGTTAAACTACCCGGCCCTAAAGGGCCAGGT
>JANQJL010000018.1 GCA_028281675.1 Simkaniaceae bacterium | reverse complement strand
CCTTCGCCAAGGTGGCCTCACCTTGGCTCGGCACTCAGCTTGTATCTCCGCTAATTCAAAAGGCCGCTGCCGCGAAATAGGTCGCATTCACGGGTAATATTAATGAGCTAGGGGGATTTCCCAATAAGGATGGGTGAGATCTTTTTCATATGCACCCGTTTCTGTACTGTAGACTTTCACAGGCTTTAGGTTAGGGCCATATTTGGAGCTTAAAAAGCGCTCTATTTGGTTGGGAACAGGAATTTCAATTCCATCGAATTCTCCCCGCTTAAGGGGGAAGATTACATCAAAGGGAATGGAGGCCCTTTGAGCCCGCTCTCTTTTCTTCCACCCTTCTGCCATAAAATGACTATTTTCATGAGCAATAATATAAGTAATGGTTTTCTCCTTAGGATTGATATCGTTCATATAAATGTCGATATGATTACGATTTTTCTTCACATAAACCCGAATATAAGAGCCGGGGCGCCCTCGACAGGACCAATTTTGTGCGACAAATCTTTTGGGGTCTAGTTTTCTTAGAGCATTCATTACATTTTGAAAGTCATCAACAAGGACAGAAAGATCAATGTCATTATCCCAAGGAATCACTCCTCCATAGCGATAGGCCCCAATACAGGTACCGCAATCGACCCAAAAAGGGATTTTCTCCTTATGAAGAAGCTTTGCGATTTCTTTTAGGGCTTCTTTGTCTTCTCGAAGGTTGTTTTCATCCCCAGGCTTCCGTTTATATCCTTGAGAGGTGAATGTTTCTCCTTCCTTCCAATCATTAACCTTTATTCCGAGTCTTAGGTAGTTATCGTTGTTTGAGATCACCTCTGTTTGGTGCATTTCATTATATAGGTTTCGATGTCTTTCTTGGACTTTAGGAGAAATGAAAGCGAGCCCTTTACAAGCGACTCCTAAAATAAGTCCTGGAGTGAAAAGAATAGTAGCTAGAGGGGTGTAAAATCGTTTATTTGTCTCATATTGAAAGCGTTGGTTGATTTCGAAGGAATGGGCTTCTTCATTATAGGAGACAACCTTTCCCTCACAAAGGTATTGAGAGGGAACTAAAAAGAAATTCCCTACTTTTTCGATTCCATGAGCCTCATCGAAAGAAGTATTAAAAAAGACATTTTGGTAATAAACATGATAAAGCGAAACGATGAGCATCCCAATATTTAGAAAAATAGCTGTCACTTTAGGAAAAAAGTTGCAGATTTTTGGGAAAATATCTATAACACTCATACCTAAGGACTCTAAACCAATCGATCTTTTTTGAAAATGACTCTAAAAGTTTATGAGACCCAACCTAAAGGATACGTCCCAGAAGTTACAGCCGTTGGATGTTATTGCCTTTATCAAGAGAGAATCCTTCTTCTTAAAAGGAGCCCTCAGTCTTATGCTGGTGGGACATGGTGTTTGCCTGGAGGTAAAAGAGAAGATGGGGAGTCCCGTATTGAGGGAGCGAAAAGGGAATTGCACGAAGAGTGTGGAGTCGAGCTTCTCCTAGAAAACCTTCCTCACTTGATCACCCTCTATATGGAGTTTTCTGGCTTGAAATACGACTTTTCCATCTATCATTATACTTTTACAAAAGAGCCCACACTTCATCTTAATCTTCGTGAGCATACTGAAGCAAGATGGGCGACTCATAACGAAGCTCTTTTGCTTCCACTCATTAATGATAGTGCTGAAGTTCTTGAGTATTGCTTGCAAAAACAGCGCGAATCTCTTATCTAGGAATGAAAGGAGATTCATATGTCTGAGTTACTCAAAGGACAAAAAGCACTCGTTACAGGTTCAAGTTCTGGGATTGGTCATGGCGTTGCCATAGCGCTTGCGAAAGCAGGTGCTGATGTTGTAATCAATTACGCTGGTTCGAAAGAAAAAGCCGAAGCTGTTGCCCATGAAGCCACGCAATATGGGGGAAAAGTTCTTGTTGCAAGGGCCGATGTTTCAAATGAAGCTGATGTCCAAGCGATGTTTCAACTCATGTTTAAAGAATTTGGAACGATCGATATTCTCGTTAATAATGCAGGACTTCAACAAGACTCTCCTTTTGTCGATATGACACTTGAAAAGTGGAACAAAGTGATTGGGATTAACCTCACTGGTCAGTTTCTTTGCGCTCGCGAAGCGATCCGCGAGTTCCTCCGTCGTGGCGTTGTTAAAGAGGTCTCCTGCGCTGCTGGTAAAGTGATTTGTATGAGTTCGGTTCATGAGATGATCCCATGGGCAGGACATGCCAACTATGCTACCTCTAAGGGGGGAGTTATGCTTCTCATGAAATCGATGGCTCAAGAGCATGCTCCCAAGAAAATCCGGGTCAATAGTATCTGTCCAGGAGCGATCAAAACCCCAATCAATAAAGGTGCTTGGGAGACCCCAGAAGCTCTTGAGGACCTCATGCACGTTATCCCCTATAAGAGGATCGGGGAGGTTGAGGATATTGGGAATGCGGCTGTTTGGCTTGCCTCAGACCTTTCAGACTATGTCAATGGGACAAGCCTCTTCGTTGATGGAGGGATGACCCTCTTTCCTGGTTTCACCACAAATGGTTAGCCTGGATATTTCACGAAATCTGGGAAAAGGCGTGCAAAATGTTTTCTGAGGCGCCAAGCAAACTCTTGCAGGGAAGGTTTTTAAACCTTTTCAGATGGAGCCAAAAACTTACCAAGTCGAGCAAGTATGGCTTAATAAGGAGTGTCTTCTGGGGCGTTATAAAGATGAGGAGTATCGTGAGGTGTTTTCTCTTGGATCAGTTTTTTCAGGAAGGGGAAAAGGCAGACCAAGATGATCCCTGCGCCGATTGAGCTCCACCCTAAGATATTGAAGGATGAACTGAAAGTAGGGTTCGTCTGTAGGGGATTGTTTAACAAGGTTTTATCAAAGCTTTTCTGTGAGAAGTAGTTCGAGAGTGTTGCTGCGATTCCTGAAATCATCAGCCACGTTCCCATCATCAGCCCTTGGAGTTTTGAAGGGATGAGCTGTCCAATCATCGCATAGCCAATCGGGGAGATGAGGATCTCACCGAGACTTTGGAAGACGTAGCTAATGATAATCCAAGAGAAAGCTGACATCCCTTGTGCATCAGCGAAATGGATTCCAAGAGGTAGAATTGCAAAACCGATTCCAATGAGAAAGAGGGAGATAGCAAATTGATAGGGGATTCGGACTGTTTTTCCTTTTGATCGCATCCATTTTAGATAGTGAGCAAGAGAAGGGCCTCCAAGAATGATAATGATTGTGTTGATATTCATCAGCCACTGAGGGGGGATGGTAAAACCCATAATGTTACGGTCGACATTGTGAATATAAAAAAGAGTTAAACCCATGGGAGCCATTTGATAAAGGGTCCAAAAAATCAGAGAGGCTAGAGCTAAGATTAAAAAGGCCCAGATTTTTCTCCGTGCATCTTCCACCCGCTGCTGAAAAGCAATCCCTCCAATCACAATAAGCATGATAATGCCCACAATGATGATAAACTCATTACTAAAGTATGAGTGGTTAAGGAGCCACCGAAGCGCAAAGCTTAAGATGACGATCATTATCAGGCCAATCACTCCTAACCGAAATTGTTTGTTCCCTGTCACATGGGTAAGGTGGGTTCCCACATCTTTTAAGAGTTTCCAATTGATCAAAGTAATCACAATGGTGATCACATTACTTAGGCCTGCTGCTAAGAAAAGGAGGGTATAGTTTTGATCGATCTGAAAGATTCCACTCATCGTGAATCCAATAAAGAAACCGATGTTCATTCCACTGTAATTCCATAGAAAAGCTGTTTCACGGTTTTTATCATGTGGCTCGAAAAGTTGAATGAGCATGCAGTTGACACAGGTGACGTTAAGGCCACATCCTGTAAGGAAAATTGCGAGGCCCCAATAGAGAGAATCTAGGCTAACCATTGATAAGATCATGCATCCAAACACCTGAAAAAGCATCCCAATGCAAAAAAGGAGGCGGTAGCTTAAAAACCTCCCTCCAATATAACCCCCAAGGAGGTGGAGGAAATAGTTAAAAGCAACAAAAGTTCCTGTGATTGCAATGGCTGTATCGGCTCTTAACGCAAGTCCCTTTGTTGTATAAAGTACCAAGGTGGAATAAAGAACACTAAAACTCAGTGTTGAAAAAATCTGAATGAGAAAGAGGGTGCGGATTCCCCGCTTTTTGTCTTTAGAAAGCTCCATGTGTGTCATAAAAAGGGAAAGACTCCTTTGATAATATCGGCTGGAACCTCGATAATTGCTTTTAGTCCTTTTTCAAGGAAGATCGACTGCATCATTTTCTCAACAATGATTTCTGAGATTTCTTGGATCGGAATCCCTTTGTCAGAATTGATATTATCAAACTCAAGTCGATCAATGGGAGAGAGTTTATGCATACTTCCATCTGCGAGAATTAGATCGATTTGGATATTGGTAAGGATAAGTTTCCTAATAAGGGCAGGCCGCTCAATCGATAGGAGACTGTTATGATCCTCAGCCATATTATTCATGACTGTTTGCCAGTTTCCCTTCGTTTGGTCTTTTGTATAGAGCTGAATGTTCACATAAGAATTGTTGACGTTGATTTGATCGATGACAATAGGATCTTCAATATACTGATGATAAGGGGCATGGACATTGATTGTTTCTACTTTGAGCGCTGTAGGAAGACGGGCTTCTTTGGGATTTTCCATATGAAGCTCTTGAATGGTAAACGATTCTCTTCGAAATTCAATGTTTTGAATGGTGACAGGGACTTTTGTTTTGTGGGAGATGATTTCTCCTAAAATCAAGGCTGAATTAGCGTAGGCGATGTAGCCCGCAGCAATGAGAATGATGATGATACCAGCAAGGATTCCAATGAGTTTCTTCATACTCCCATCGATACTCGATCTGGAGATAAAAAAAAAGCGCTTCGATGGTCGAAGCGCTTTTTCCTAAGGAAAAGGGGGTGGAATTAGTACTCCATCCCCCCACCTGCCATAGCAGGCGCTCCCTTTTCATCTTTAGGTTCATCGGTGATGATTGCTTCTGTAGTAAGAAGAAGAGAAGCAATCGATGCAGCAAGCTCAATCGTGAGGCGCACAACCTTTGTCGGATCAATCACACCCATTTTAACGAGGTTGCCATAATCATCAGTCAGAGCGTTCCATCCTTCATTCGGTTTCATTCCCATCACTTTTTGAACGACAATTGATCCCTCTTGCCCTGCATTTTCAGCGATTTGGCGTAGGGGATGAGTGATTGCCTTCATGATGATTTCAGCACCCACCTTTTCACATCCAGTAAAGCTCTCTGAAAGCTTTTTCAGGATAGGGATACAGTGGATGAAAGCACTTCCGCCGCCAGGGAGTATCCCTTCTTCGACAGCTGCTTTTGTTGCTTGAAGAGCATCATCAACGCGATCTTTTTTCTCCTTCATTTCCACTTCAGTGGCAGCGCCGACGCGGATAATTCCTACGCCACCTGAAAGTTTTGCAAGGCGCTCTTCGAGCTTCTCGCGATCATAATCAGAAGTACTTTCTTCGATTTGACGTTTGATCAAAGCGATTTGTTTTTGGATCGCTTGCTTGTCACCTCCCCCTTCTACAAGGGTGGTGTCTTCTTTTTTGATGACAATTTTCTTCACTTTTCCAAGCATATCAGGGGTTACCGTTTCAAGTTTGATTCCAAGCTCTTCGCTGATAAACTGACCACCAGTCAAAATGGCAATATCTTGAAGGATCGCTTTGCGGCGATCTCCAAATCCAGGGGCTTTTACAGCGCAAACTTTTAGGCCACCACGGAGACGGTTAACAACGAGTGTTGCAAGAGCTTCCCCTTCAACATCTTCTGCGATGATAATAAGAGGGCGTCCACTTTCTGCAACAGCTTGAAGAATCGGCAAAAAGTCTTTCATGGAAGAGATTTTCTTGTCATAGATAAGGACAAAAGCATCTTCATAAATCGCTTCTTGTGTTTCTGGATTGGTCACAAAGTAAGCAGAGAGGTAGCCGCGGTCAAAATTCATCCCTTCGACGATATCAAGAGTGGTTTCGAATCCTTTTCCTTCTTCAACAGTTACCGTTCCATCTTTTCCAACACGCTCCATTGCTTTGGCAATCGTTTCACCAATTTCAGGATCGTTATTGGAGGAAATGGTTGCAACTTGAGCGATTTCCTTCCGGTCCTTGATTTTTTTGCTCATCTTTTTAAGCTCAGCAGTTAAAGCTTGAACCGTTTTTTCGATCCCCTGCTTAACTTCCATGGGGTTTGCGCCAGCAGTGACATTTCGAAGCCCTTCGCTATAAATGGCTTCAGCAAGAACCGTTGCAGTAGTCGTTCCGTCACCAGCTTTATCATTGGTCTTGTTAGCTACTTCTAAGACCATTTGTGCACCCATGTTTTCGTGCTTATCTTCGAGTTCGACTTCTTTAGCAACGGTCACACCATCTTTAGTTACATGTGGGGCGCCGTATGCTTTATCGATCGCAACATTTCGCCCCTTAGGACCAAGCGTTACTTTCACTGCTGCTGAGAGTGCTTTAACCCCTTTTAAGATCTTCTCTCTTGCATCTTCTTTAAATTTAATATCTTTAGGTGCCATAAACTATTTTTCTCCTTCTTAATCTTCAATTGTTGCAATCACATCATCAGCACGAAGAACAATGAACTCCTCGTCATCAACAGTCACTTCTTGTCCGGAATATTTGTCCATGAGAATGGTATCGCCTACTTTTACAGGCATTGGCAATGTTTTTCCATCCTCTGTGACTTTTCCTTTTCCGACAGCAATGACTTTCGCCGTTTCTTGCTTCTTTTTTGCGGTATCGGGAAGGATGATGCCTCCCTTAAGGGTTTCTTCTTGTTCTAAACGTTGAACAAGGAGGCGATCGCCAAGAGGTCTAAGGGAAACTTTTGCTTGTTGAGACATAGAATTACTCCTAATTTCAGTAAAATTTTTAGCAAGTTTACAACACTCAGTTTAGAGATGGAAGGACTTTTTTTCAATAAAAATTAGCACTGATCGCATGAAATTGCTAATATAATTTTTTTTTAATTGCGAAAGATTGGAAAATTCGGTAGGTTCTATCTCTAGACCCAAGTTCCAGATTTTGTGGGTGGCGATTTCGATAGAGTTTTGATTCTAAGCAAGCTGCGAAATCAAAAACATAGTGTAGATACTAGATGAGATTTTGCAACTTGCTTAGGATTAAAAAGATGAAGAAAGTGGTCGCACAAAATCTGGAACCTGGGTCTAAACTATAGGAGTATTCGTGGCAAAAGAGCGTAGTGAAATTCAACCTGGTGATCAGTGGGATGTTACCCCTCTTTATCCTAATTTAGAGGCTTGGAAAAAAGAATTTACAGAACTGACAAAGAATAAATCTAAAACCACCCATTGGCCTCATATAGGTGATTATCAAGGAAAAATTAGAGAAGGTTCTGAGAGTCTCGAAGCTCTTTTAAATAACACCTTAGATGTGGAAAGACGTCTATACAAACTCTACACTTATGCTCACCTTCGTCATGATGAAGATGTAGCAAATGAAACCTATAAGCACGCTTATGATCAAATTTCCCTCCTTTATCATGATTTTCAAAATGAAACCTCTTGGGTTCAACCCGAAATTCTTCAACTCTCTGAAAAAACCCTGGAATCCTACTTAAAGGATCCAAAATTAAGTGCACATCACATCTACTTGAAAAAACTTTCTGCACTCAAACCTCATACTTTAACAGCCGATAAAGAACATCTCCTATCACTCGCTGGAAAAGCTCTTCAAGCGTCACAAAAAGCTTTTGGGGTTTTTAATAATGCCGATCTTAAATTTGGAAAGATTAAAAATGAAAAAGGAGAAGAGGTTGATCTCACCCATGGCTCCTATGGCCTTTACCTTCAGTCAAAAGATCGAACCCTTAGGAAAAATGCAGTTTTAGGACTCCTCCAGAAGTTTCAAGAATTTGAAAATACCGTCTCAGAAATGCTAAATGGACAGGTGCAACGAGATATCTTCGAAGCAAAGGCACGGAATTACCCTTCTGCTCTTCATGCAGCTTTAACGCCTCATCAGATTGATGTAGAGGTTTATCATAATCTCGTCTCAACAGTTAGAAAAAACCTCCCTGTTTTGCACAGATATGTTTCTCTAAGAAAAAAGCTACTTGGATATGATAAGCTCCACTTTTATGATCTTTATGTCTCTCTCATTCCTAAGTTCGAAAAGCACTACTCTTATCCGGAAGGGGTCGAACTCATACTCGATGCAGTAAAGCCTCTGGGCGAAGAGTATCATCAAGTTTTAGAAAAAGGTCTCCGAGAAGAAAGATGGGTTGACCGCTATGAAAATGCAAGAAAGCGGTCTGGAGCTTACTCAAGTGGATGCTATGATAGTGTTCCCTACATCCTTTTAAACTACCAAGGAACACTTCGAGATGTGATGACCCTTGCCCACGAAGCAGGACATAGTGTTCATTCGCACTATAGCAATAAAAACCAACCCTTCCAATACTCAAACTACCCCATTTTTGTCGCTGAGGTTGCTTCGACCTTTAATGAAGAGCTTCTCTTTAGACACTTGATGGAAAAAGCAGTAACCCCTGAAGAAAGATGTTATCTTCTCAATCAAAAGATTGATGACATTCGTGCTACCCTCTTTAGACAAGTCCAGTTTGCAGAATTTGAACTCATGATTCATACCATGGGAGAAAAGGGGATTCCACTAACCGCTGCAACTCTCAAAGAGATTTATCGGAAGCTCAATGAAGATTATTATGGTCCTGATCTTACGATCGATCCAGAAATTGAAGTGGAATTTCTCCGCATCCCTCACTTTTATTCCAGCTTCTATGTCTACCAATATGCAACTGGCATTAGTGCTGCAAATGCCTTAGTAGAAAAACTGATGAAAGAAGGAGGAAAAGCGCGCAAAAATTATCTTAAATTTCTTTCCTCAGGATCTTCCAAGTATCCGGTTGAACTCTTAGAGATTGCAGGGGTCAATATGAGGGAAAGTGGTCCCATTCAAATGCTTATCGATCGCTTTGAAGAGCTTGTTAAAGAGTTTGAGAAAGAATTTTCCGCTTGCAGTTAAAATAGGAAGAGAGGTATCCAATAGTTAAGGTTTATTCCCGTAAGTGGTGTATGGAAACGAATAATAAATTAAAAAAATCTTTTGTCGTCCTCAATGATAAAGGGCTTCACACACGCCCAGCGACTGAACTTGTCAAATGTGCACAAGTTTACAAGTCACAAATTTTTCTGATTTACCAAGGACTCAATGTCAATGCCAAGTCTCTCCTTGGAATTCTCATGCTTGCAGCTACACGTGGTGCAAAAATCGAGATTGAAGCTGAGGGGAGTGATGCTGAAGAGGCTATTACTGCGATCATTAGCCTTGCTCGCAATAAGTTTAATATTCGCTACTAAGATTACTCTTCAATCGAAACGGTTTTATCGAAGACCTCTTTCGTACAGTAAATAGGGATATCATTTTCAAGAGCAAGGGTTAAGCAGTCGCTAGGGCGGGCATCGATCTCAAGGATATTCCACAACCCATCGGTTTCCTGCTCAACAAAAAGGTGGGCAAAGTAGAGGGTGTCTTGGACATCGGTAATAACTACTTGCAAGATTCTGATATTCAGACCACTGAACACAGAATTTATGAGGTCATAGGTATAAGGACGAGGTTTGACTTGGTCAGCAAGGTGCATTTGAAGGTTATGCCCTACGTGAGGAGAGGTATAAATCGCAAATTGCTTTTCCTTTGTCCCTAAAATGAAGACGGTATAGTTTTGAGATTGCATGATCTTGTTGAACTGTATGGGAATAAGTTCAAAGTCCATTTTTCCCCCTGGATCCTTTTCCTTATTATATAAAAATTAGGACCAGTGATCAACCGTCCCATCCCCCTTTCCAATGAAAACACGGCCGGCATGGCTCAAGAAAAACCCTGTCTCTAAGACACCTGGGATCCGAAGAAGTTTTTCATGATCTTTTTCAGGATCATCGCGAAGTGATTCAAAATGAATGTCATAGATCATATTTCCATTATCGGTGACGTAGGGCCCATCCTTATGATGCTCACGGAGAGTACCATGGAACCCGAACTTCTTAATTTTATCGATGATAGCCTCTCTTGCAAAAGGGAGGATTTCGAGAGGCAGAGGGTGTTTGCCAAGTTTTTCAACAACCTTACTTTCATCAACGATGACAATCATTTCGCGGCTCGTGTTAGCGAGGATCTTTTCCCTTAAAAGAGCGCCTCCTCCCCCTTTGATCATCCGCTTTTCTCCATCGATCTCATCAGCACCATCAACCGTAATGTCAATAGAAGTAATCGTATTGATATCGGCGAATGGGATTCCTCCCTTTTTTGCCTGATTTTCAGAATTCAAAGAGCTTGAAACAGCCTGAATGGAAAGACCTTCCTTGGTTCTTTCGATTAAGCGGTTAATAAAATGGAAAACTGTTGAACCAGTTCCCAGTCCAACAAGCATTTCATTTTCGATTAGCTCTGCAGCGGCATATCCCGCTGCTTTTTTCATTTCATCACTCATAAAATTAATCTTCTCTAAAGCGGCGATTGAGAGCAAGGTTTTTATACTTTTCTTTTGTTTAGTATTATGCCATCCTGGTCGAATGGGTAACGATAAAAAAGTGAGACTCTGATGTCGCAAGGTAAAGGACTCGCAGAAGAGAGCGAAAAGACAAAGAAAACGAGAGAAAAACTTCGGAAACGTTTAGAAGAAATGGACCAGGGGATTACCCCCCAAGCTCTCAAAAGAAAGTCATCTGAAATCCACCGTTGGATCGCCCGTCATGCTCGCGAGCGGATTGCTCTTCGATCAAAATCGATCTCTCTTTTTGATGAAAATCAAAATACTGCCGATCTCAGCCAAAAGGTGAGTGCTGTCGTTGAGAAATTAAAAAGTCTTAGTTCTTGAGCTAAAACCCTTATGCGGGATAGACTCATCCCCATGAACAATGTTATAGATTCTCTAGAAAAACGGGGCTTCATCGACAATATCACGAGCGACAAGCTCAAGGAGCGTGCCAATAAACCTCTTAAGGCCTACATAGGATTTGACCCTACAGCTGACAGTCTTCATTTAGGAAATTTGGTTGGGATTATGGCCCTCAGATGGCTGGAGAAATTTGGTCATACCCCAGTTGTTCTAATCGGAGGAGCAACAGGAAAAATTGGTGATCCATCGGGGAAAAGTACAGAACGCCCCCTTCTTACCCACGAAGTCCTTCAAAAGAATGTTGAAGGAATTCGGAAACAATTTAACCGCTGCTTGGAAAACCCCACACTTTTAAATAATGATGATTGGCTCACTCATTATGGTTTGGTTGCTTTCTTGCGTGATGTAGGAAAGCATTTTCGCGTAGGGCCGATGCTTGGGAAGGATAGTGTCAGAAGTCGTTTTCAATCAGAAGAAGGGATGAGCTTTACCGAGTTTTCTTATCAAGTTTTGCAAGGGTATGATTTTTACCACCTCTCGGAAAAGGAGGGGGTTATTTTGCAAATAGGAGGGAGCGATCAATGGGGGAATATCACTGCTGGAATGGAACTGACCCGGAAACTTTCAGGAAAAACGATTTATGGGATGACCTTTCCTTTATTAACTCGGAGCGATGGGGCAAAATTTGGAAAAAGTGAAGAGGGAGCCATTTGGCTTGATCCTGAAAAAACATCCCCTTATCAGTTTTATCAATATTTGGTTCGCGTGAGCGATGAAGATGTTATAAAGCTCATGCGGATGCTCACTTTTATGGAGCTTGAAGAGATTGAAACATTTGAAAAAGCCATTCAATCTGGAAACTTTACCCCTAATGAAGCTCAAAGACGGCTCGCGGAAGAGGTGACCCGTTTTGTTCATAGAGAAGAAGGACTCCAAATTGCCCTTAAAGTAACGGAAGCCGTAGCACCTGGCTCTAAGGCAAGTCTTGACCCTGAGGTTTTAGAAGAAATTGCAAAAGATATGCCTCATATATTGATGAAAAAGGGGGATGTAGTGGACCAAACTTATCCAGATATCGCCGCGAAGTCAGGTCTACTTACAAGTAAAAGTGAAGGAAGCCGAATCATTAAAAATGGCGGCGCTTATCTTAATAACGAAAAGATTGATGATCAGTCATTTTTAATCCAATCTAAGCATATCATTGGTGGAAAATATCTTCTTTTTGGTGCAGGTAAAAAAAAGAAAATTCTCATAAAAATTGAAAAAGAACTTGCTTGAAAATTAGTAAGATAGAACAATGCAGCTAAGGAATCGAAATCTTTTCTTGATCTTTTTCGTTGAAAGAAAACAACAAGACATGAGAAGAGGAGATTAATCTCTTTTGTTAAAATTTAAGGAGCAGGGTGATATGGCAACGATTACAAAAAAGAAGCTGATCAGTGAAATTTCCCGTCGGCGCGGTCTACATCCCAATGAAGTCCGTTTAGTTGTTCAATCTTTTTTAGATTGTATGACGGAGTATCTCTCAGATGGAGATCGATTAGAATTTCGTGATTTTGGTGTCTTCGAAGTCGTCAAAAGAAAACAAAAAATTGGTAGAAACCCAAAAAATGCTTCAGTACCTATCATCATCCCAGAAAGACGGGCAGTGAAATTCACTCCTGGAAAGAAGATGAAAAATGTGATAGAAACTGAAGAAAGCCAAGGGGCTGCTTTATAAAATAAAGAGGTGTGCAGAAGCGTTTAAGCCATTTTTGCGCCCCTCCGAAGCATCCCTTTTTTGGATGGGAAGATTATGAGCGGTCTCGTCACTTTTTTTAAGGCTCGCCAGGAAGAAATTCGTGGTGATGACCCACTAATTAAAGCAGTTGATGCTTTTCTTACTGGGAAAGAAGGGGACGAGATCCTTCTATTTTCTGCTGCGGAAAAATGTTGCAGAATGCCCATTAACACACTTCAAGAATTGATTGAATACTATCGATCTGTTCTCTCAATCCTACTCCTTAGAAAACTTTGTGAAACTAAAGATGAAAAGCTCGATGAGAAACTCGTTGCTCTGATCAAAAAAGGGAAGAGAGAGGGTTTTGGAAACTGTTTTGAGTTGCAAAAGGGATATGAAGCTCTAGCATCTTACTTGTTTGAAGAAAAAGAGCCGGAATTAGAGTTTAAACAGCTGGAAAAAGGGGCAATGCTGCAAGGGCCTATTCCCCATCCTATGCAAAATGCACACATGGGGTTGATTGCACTTTACCTAGGATCTATTTGGGAAGATGAAGAACTTCTTCAAAAAGGGGTAAAGAGTGCTGAGTTTTGCCTTTCTCTTTGTGATCATAATGGGGAGTTATTTCAAGGGATATGGATTAAAGAGGCCGATTATCATCTAGAAGTTTTAGAAGAGACGCTTGCCCTCTTTTTTAAAATAACCACCCACTTTTTACATAGCTCAAGACTGGAAATTGCTGTAAAAACTCTTTCAAAGTTAAAGGATGTAGATCCATTTATTTCTCTTTTTAGGTGTGCCTTTGAAAAACTCTCTTTTCCAACTATTCAGCAGAAGGTGAGTCATTTCGATATTGATCGGAGTCTAGGTTTCTTTCGTTACGAATATGAGGATATGAGTCTTGTTGTTTCTGCTTTAGGTTTCAATACTGGGATGGGCTCTATTCACAAAAAGGGGGTGCAGATCGTTTCAATGGGACCTCATTACGCTCCACTTGCTGATTCCAACTATTATGGAATTTCCCGCGCCTCAAATGGTAGTCAAGAAGGATTTAAAGACTTAAAGATTGAATCTGAAAATGACAAAGGGGAAATAGAAGGGTGGACCCGAGTGATTTCTAGCGAGCAGTGGCTCTTTTTCAACCTAAAAGCTGAAAAGGAAAAAATTGATTTAATGGTGCGGCAGAGTCACCATAACGAGTCCACCCCCCTATATTTTGTCTTTTTTGTCTCTGCTGACAAAGGAATTGTTGAAAAAGAGGAGTTTCATCCAGGAACTCTCAATAGATATTTTGGTAAGAGTCATAACGTATTATTTGAAAAAGGGGGAGAAAGTATTGAAATTATTCCTCAATTTGATGGAGAAATGAAGTTGATTCCTCTTGCTGGTAAGAAACATTTTTGGTCAGCAGGTTTTTTACTTGCTTTTTCACTCAATAAAAAGCTTTACCCCTATAGCTGGGCAGTGAATTAAAAGGTTGGTATGTCTTGCAAACAATTTAAAAATTCTCGATAATTTACCCCAAATATAAGGAGAATGATGTCTATTCCTAAAGCAATTTTTATTGGTTCTTTATCCCTTTTAACTGTAATTGGAGGACTTGCTCTTATAAAAAAAAATAAAGAAGGGAAAGTAGATGTTCCAGCCCCTGCTGTAGCTATTGTAGAGGTTCAGGAGGAGGTTCCCGTAGCTGAGCAAGAGGAGCGATCAAAACAGTACTTAAAACCGGTTCAAGATGAAGTTGCTGAGCAGGAAGAAGATCAAATTTGGCGTTTATTCACCACAGGAAAGCAGAAACTCCCCATCGTAGAAACAATCCGCTATAAAGCACGTGTGCCATGGCTACAAGGGCGCTCAGCATGGGTCACAGATTATGCTGCTCATTACTCGACATCACGCCATTTTATTGCTCGAAGTCTAAATAGAAAAAAAGACTACTACACTCAGAAAGTTTCTCCTGGAGATATGTTTAATATCCTAAAGAAAGATGTAAACTTTTATCTCGTTATTGATCTTTCAAGATGCAAAATGTGGTTTTATGGAATTGATTTAAGCTCTAACGAGCGCTATCTTCTTAAGACTTACAAGGTAGGACTTGGCCGTTTTGATCAAGATTCTTACTCGGGGCTTCTAACTCCTAGAGGAAAGTTTTCTCTGGGTGATAAAGTTGCCACTTATAAACCTGGAATGATGGGTTACTTTCAAGAATCTGAAGTGGAGATGGTTCGTGTCTTTGGAACAAGGTGGATCCCTTTCTCTGAAGAGATAAGTGGCGAGGGGGATAGTCCGCGAGGGTATGGGTTTCATGGTGCTCCATGGGTCTATGATCTTGAAACAGAATCATATAAAGAAGATCTTTCGACAATCGGGAGTTATGAGAGCGATGGCTGTATTCGATTGATACAAGGAGATATTGAAGAACTTTACGCCATTGTCATTACTAAACCGACAGTTGTGGAGATTGTGACTGACTTCCATGAAGCTGATCTTCCTGGAGAGCTAGTAGAAAAGTAAGGGGATATGGATGCTTGATCATGAAAAACAAATCTTAGACCATGAAGAAACGATTGCTCAACTCAAAGAGCAAAACAAAGTCAATGGAATTTGGACAGACGAAGAAATTGTAAAGCTTGAAAAAAAACTCGAACAGCTTAAGACTCAAGTCTACTCTCAGCTTTCTCCATGGGAAAGAGTAGGTATCTGTCGCCATCCCGAACGCCCTCGTTCTATCGATTATATCAAAAATATTTGTGAGAGTTTTACAGAGATCTTTGGAGATCGCCTTTTCCGTGATGACCGAGCCATTGTTGCTGGGCTCGGGGTGATTGGAGGGCAAAAATTTGTCATTATCGCTCAGGAAAAAGGGTGTGACACCGAAAGTCGTCTCTATCGCAATTTTGGAATGCCCCATCCAGAAGGGTACCGAAAAGCTCTCCGCGTTATGAAACTTGCAGAAAAGTTTAATCTCCCCGTTCTTTCATTCCTTGATACTCCTGGAGCCTATCCTGGACTCACTGCTGAAGAGAGGGGACAAGGATCTGCGATTGCCACTAACCTCTTAGAAATGACCAATCTAAAAACACCTATTGTCGTTCTCCTTATTGGAGAAGGATGTTCGGGTGGAGCCCTTGGAATGGGGGTCGGTGATGTGGTAGGAATGCTTGAACATGCCTACTATTCGGTCATTTCACCTGAGGGATGCGCATCGATCCTTTGGCGGGACGCATCAAAAAATGAAGAAGCTGCTGAAACACTTAAGATGCAATCTGAAGACCTTCTAGAGTTTGGTGTGATCGATGAAATCATCCCTGAGCCGCAAGGGGGTGCCCATCACGATCCTAAAGTAGTTTATGGAGAGGTTAAAAAGTTTATTCTCAAAGAGGCAAAAAAACTTGCCAAAGTTCCCGCTGATGAACTTCTTGAAAAGCGGTACCAAAAATTCCGCAAACTCGGTGCTTTTACTATCGAGCCGGTCGCTGCAGAGTGACATTTATCTAAGAGTTCACTATAATCCAGTGGTATGAAACTACTTCTAAAAACCGCCTTTCGTGTTCGTCGTCATCTCTATTTATTTTTTGTGACTATTGTCACGCTTCTTGGTCTCACCGTTGCTAGTCAGATGGAAATGTTCTCCATCGGTGTGATTGCCGATACAGGAACCGATTTCTTTGCTCTTTTTGCACCTAATGATGAGGCAGGAGGGCAAAAAGAACATGTCACTCTTGAAGACATTCAGGAAAGGTGGAAAAAAATTGATCGGGAAGGGGAAGGAGCGATCACCAAAGATGATGTCCAAAGCTATATGATCAAAAAAACAGGGAACAACCCCCTGAAGCGGGTGATGTATCAGATCAAACGTCACCTCCATTTTGAACATAATATGAAAGCTTTTATTACCCTCCTCCTTCTTGTGGCAGTAACAAAGGCGATTTTCCTCTTTTTTAGTCGGTATGCCACTCAGCTTTTATCGATTCGGATCAGTCGTGACCTTAGGCAGCAATATTTTGATCATATCCAGCATCAGCAGATGAGCTTTTTCCAAAAATATAATATTGGAACCCTCTCATCGCGAGTAGCTGGAGATGCCAACCAGATTGCTGTTTCAATCAATTCCTTTATGATCAACTACATTCATGCTCCCTTTACGATCCTTGCCACTCTCACAGCTTGCTTTTGGATGTCGTGGCAACTTTCGATGGTGATCTTTTTGGGACTACCAATGGTCATCCTTCCCGTTATTTTTGTCACCCGTAAGGTCAAAAGGATCACACGCCAACTCCAGAGAAATCAAGAAAAATTCACCTCAGTCCTCATTGACTTTTTATCGGGGATCCAAACGGTAAAGGTTTTCTCAATGGAGTCCTTTTCCTTTAAGAAATACCAAGAGCAAAATGTTCAAATGGCAAAGCTCGAAAGCAAGACGGCAAAGTATGACCTGTTGACCCGTCCCATTCTCCATATGATCACTACTTTTTGCATAGCAACAGTCCTGATTGTAGGGCTCTATGTCCTTGAGATGCGGATCTCAGAGTTAATTGTCTTTATTGGTCTGTTGAACCTCTTTTATGAACCCGTTAAGAAGTTTGCTGAAGAAAATACCAACATCCAAAAAGGGGTGGTTGCAGCCGAGCGGATGTATGAAGTGCTCAACCTGAAGCCACAGATTACAGATCTTCCAAGTGCTGTTGCTTTGAAGGGGTTTGACGTAGCCCTTGAGTTTGAAAATGTCTGGTTTCGCTACGAAGATAAATGGATTTTAAAAGACTTAAGTTTCAAAGTAAAGAGAGGAGAGACTGTTGCCCTTGTTGGGGGAACAGGCGTGGGGAAATCAACGATTGTTCAACTCATTCCCCGTCTTTACGACATTCAAAAAGGAGCGATTCGGATTGACGGCAAAGAAGTTCATGAGTATACCCAAAAATCGCTCCGTGAACAGATTGCCTTTGTCCCTCAAAAGCCCTTTCTTTTCTATGACACGATTAGTGCTAACATTGCTTATGGAAAACCCTTTTCTTCAGAAGAAATCATTAAAGCGGCAAAAAAAGCCCATGCGCATGAATTCATTGAGAACCTTCCTCAAAGTTATGACACAATGCTTGCTGAAACAGGAAAGAATTTTTCAGGAGGGCAGCAGCAACGCTTAGCAATCGCCCGTGCACTTGTAAAAAGTGCTCCTATTCTCATCCTTGATGAAGCGACCTCCTCACTCGATGCCGTTAGTGAAGACAAGATTAAAATGGCTATTGAAGAACTTCATGGAGAAATCACCCAAATTCTTATCGCCCATCGCCTTTCTACTATTGAGTATGCAGACCGTATTATCTATCTAGAAAATGGGACAAAAGCTGCCGAGGGAACCAAAGGGGAGCTCCTTGATACTTGTCCTCATTTCCGCCAGATGTGGGAAACTCACTTCCGCACAGAGCAAGAAAATTTAGCTTGATCTTTTCAGTTTCGAAAGCAATTTCCAAACACTGTCTAGTTGAGTGGGTTAACCACCATATTGACAAAAGTTGTTGGATCTAGAACCGCAGTGTTGACTTGAACTTGCAACCAAAAGGCATCATCAAAGGCGTAAGAGTAGATCAACCCCAGATTATGGAGGCCTATGGAGTAGACATCATACCATGGACCGGACATTTGCCCATTACTACTCAAGTTGGGGTTTATTTTATAGTAGTCAGCCTGCTTGCTGATTAAAGCAGGGACACTTAAAGTATCTGTTGTTGGAACAAGTCCTGTAATAATATATTCTTCAAATAGCTTGCTAAGCTGCGTTGCATCGCCCACACCTGTTGTATCAGTAGTAAAAAGTGGTTTACCCCCCGTGATAAGAAAAGTAGTTGTCTTAGTTGGATCTCCTGTTCCTGTAACAGGGGGATTAAACGTGACAGTTTTACTGGACGATGTACTATTGAGAACAATGCTATTGTCATCTTGAACAGTTCCAATATAGGTTTCTCCGCTATTGAACCCAACCATTGTTAATTGGTTCCGGCGATAAAAGCTTATGGTGCTTTCCCAAATTTCATTGATAAAGCTGAGCCCATAGGTTCCTGAATTATCAAGATAATTGGGGTCAAAGATTTGCCCTAAGCTTGGATTTGAGGGATCTTTAGGTGCAGAGATTCCATTTTGAGTGGATGCAATGCGAAGTGGAGTGCCCCCAGAATCTCTAATCACTAAGTTGCTCCATTGATCTCTTTCAGGCTCATTTGGGAAGTTCAGTACCTCTTCGACATAGTTCATGGCCCCTGCTCGAGAATAAGTTAACCCGGTGTGATTGGAAGTAGAAGGCACATCAGGAGAGTTCAGGTAAATGAAAATAGGCATTGAAAAGAAATCTACAGCAGTTGCATTTGCGAAAATACTTACTGTAGGCAGACCAATAATTTGAAAGTTGAGCTCAGCTTTATCAAAAATAAAGTTGAAATTTGGATCATTAGGATCTGTAAAGTTTGGTTCTACGAGCCCTACACCTCCACCCGCAGGTGTATTAAATGACATTTTAAGGGGATTGTCTATAGAGAACCAAAATCGAGAAGAGATGATTTCAGGTAAATATATGAGACGGTTCGACCCACTTGCTGGTAAGGAAGTGAAAGGAAAAACATAGGCATCTAGAGTCGTTCCTGAGACACCAACTACAAAGGATCCAACCCCTCCAACAATATCAATTACGCCAATATCTTTCGCGGTGTTTTGACCAGTGATGACAAGATAAACATCTGCATCTGGTTTTCCTGTCGTGTTTGTTAGTAGTATGGGCAAGTGAGCTGACATTGCAGCGGGAGCAAAGGGGAGCGGTGGTGCAGCAGGAGCAGGAGGAGGAGGAGGAACAGGTGGCAGTGGAGAGAAGAGTCTGCCGCCGCAGGGAGAGGTCAAGCCCGTGGGAACGAGATCATGCTTGGTTTCGCAAATAAAACTGCCAGAGAATTCTTCAAGAAAATCAGTGAAGAGGGGGTCTGAAAACTGTCTTTCGACAGCATTTAGTAGTATTGCATTGAACGTTATGACAAGGATAAGAATTTTTTTCATTATGTCTTTTCACTTTGTTATTTGTTTACTTTGATTTTATTATCTTTAGGCTTGATTAAAACTTATACTCCACACCTAAACCTACTTCCCAGAAGTTATAAGTATTTTGTGCGATCCCTAGGCTTACATTAGGTGAGCTTAACTTCGCAATCGTTTTTCCATCTTGCCAAAGCTCATAAGAGGGTCTAAGGAAAATGCTTAAATTTTTAACCGATTGGATGTGATAGGTGATAGGAAGACCCACTCGGAAGTTTTTATAGGTGGCCTCAGTCACCCAGCGCGCTCCTTCAGTAACATCGAATG
The DNA here is from genome assembly GCA_028281675.1 of Simkaniaceae bacterium. Lineage (GTDB taxonomy): Bacteria > Chlamydiota > Chlamydiia > Chlamydiales > Simkaniaceae > Neptunichlamydia. The sequence goes on along the minus strand of JANQJL010000018.1, from coordinate 13,665 downwards.
TAACTGTGGGGTAAACTTGAGGCATCCAAATCGCAAAAAACCCAAGGGAGACGGAATCCCAGTTATATCGTCCTAAAAGGCCTACAGGAATATAGAATTCATTATATCGCATGTTGATTGATACCCCTCTTCTAAAGTTATGAGAGAGGTGGCGGTAACCAAATCCTGTAAAAGGAGTAAGGAGAAATCGTTTTTCAAGGAAAGTGGCATTATAACCAATGCGCTGGTAAATCTCACCATCTAATAAACGGCGTCTACTGTCTTCTCCATCTATAGAGCCATATCTCCATGCCCCTCCAACAGCTGCATAGATGAAGTCAGCTGGAATATATTGAAAATTTCCTTCCATTCCCCCCATATTTCCATCTAGAGAAGGGTTGCCTTTGGGTTTAATATGAACGTGGGTGTAATTCACATCGAGGTCAACAGAAAAGTCTGTGTAAGGAATTGGACATTGGTTCCGATAAGGAGTTGATCGTTGGTTCTGGGCATATAGGTTGAAGGCAAATGCAGTGATTATGATTGCGACTAAGCTTCTTTTCATTAGGTCCTCGTCGGTTTATGTTTTCGCAAAAAAGTAATTTTGACTTTAGCGACAAGAGCTTTTTATTTCAAATCAATATTTGATAACTACCGTTTTTCTAGAAACTTATCAAAGGATTGCCATGAAGGGATCTTATCACTTTCTTCAAGGGCAAGATGGTGGCTAATCACCTTTCCGTCCTCATCAAAAAAATTGCAAGGGTGTAATTCTTAGTGTCGAAATCTGGGGTGAATCCACCATGCTTGGTGAGAAAATATGTCTCATTCGTATAACCAGGTTTTTGATAGCTATTAAAACTTTGTAAACTTGTGATTTCTATTTTATTCGTAGGCTTTTTAAGAATTTCTTTTTGAGTTGTTTCTCCATGAACAATCTGCTCATCGATTTCATAGGTCTGTGGTTTGGTATGGACATGTGTTGTGCTCAATGAATTGCACCCAATAGCAAGAGCTCCGACAAGAGTAAAAATTATAACCCGTGAATGCGACCTATTTCGCGGCAGCGGCCTTTTGAATTAGCGGAGATACAAGCTGAGTGCCGAGCCAAGGCGAGGCCACCTTGGCGAAGGTGAGAAGCGAAGTAGATTCGCTGATTCAGAAGGATGGCTGCCGCGAAATAGGTCGCATTCACGGGTATAAGATATTTTTTTTACATTGCCCAAAATGATGGAGCCATGGGATCATCTTCGTAGTCTTATCTAAAAACCTAAACTAAAAGGGGTGGTCATGACTAGTGAAATCCGTTCGGAATCAATAAATCCTATTGAACCCTATTCAACAGAAACAGAATATGAAGAAACTAACAGCAGAAGCTCGAACAGCACTCAAGGGGAAGAAGTCCCAATACAATCACAGGAGCTACTCCCTAATTGGAAAGTCGAAGAGCTTGAAAAAAAGGTGAAGAGGGCCGCAGTTCAAGCAGAGTTGAAGAAAGCTGTAGCAAATCAAGACATGGAAGCTTTTAGTACAATCTATACCAATAATAACAAAGACCTTATCTTTATATCTCTAGTTCCTGTATACACAAAAGCTGTTCATGAAACTCCCATTACTTTTGTCCGCGAGCTCGAGAAATTTGTGGCTGAGCAAGAGAAACATGGATTGAGATACATGCTTGGGAATATGGATGACCCCAAAGCGATGAAGGCACTCGTTACTTCTCCTCTTATTAAAGTAAAGTACCTTAGTGCTGCATTAAATGAATACTTTCAAGAAAGTGCTCTTCACGGGAATTATTACGAAGGAGGGAGAAAAGGAGAGCTTCCTCATCGTTTAGAGTTGGCGCAGATTTTGATCGACCATGGAGCTAACCCCTTTGATGAAAAGTGCAACCAGGCATGGGGTGTGGCTTTATCGAATAGAGATATTGAAGGGTTGAAGATGATGATGAATCATCCTAAATTTGATCCTAATGTGCAAAAAATAGAATATATTTCCAATCTTCTTTATTACAAGTTTGGAGAAAGGTTCGATACCCCAAAGATTTGGGGAGATGAGTGTACAGTTGGGATCCGCGAAGCTAAGAGTGCATGTAAATTATATGAAGCCTTAGGACTGGTCCCAACAAGTGACAAGGTTCTCACTCTTGTTGAAGATGATGTTGAGCACCCTATTTTAGAGCGGAAGTTTTTGGCAGCTATTTACCTCCCCTTTATTGACTATGAAGTGGAGGGTTTAAGCCTTGAAATGAAGACGCATTTGGCAATGGATCTGTTAAAGTTCTATCCTCATATAGGTCTTTTTAATTCATTTATTTTCCAAGGGGTTGTTGAACCTGCAGCAACACAGCTTTTAAACCTTGACTCTCAGACCATTGCTCAAAGAATTTTGACCGATGCCTTTAAAACAGACATAGAGATTCCTAAATGGCCAAAAGATGTAGATGTAGATGAGGAATACTCGAAAGCAACAGACATTTATTATTTATGTACTGGCCTTGTAACAAAAGGTTATGGGTATCACCTTCTCATTCAAGATGAAAAAGTTCGAGGTGAGCTTCTTAAACTGGAGGGTGGAAAAGAGCAAGTCGCTAAAATCGAACTATTCCATGGAAAACTCCTTGAAGCTTTTGGCCCTCTCCCTTGGGAAGGAATTGATGAGATTGAAGATTTTGAATTCAGAATCTATAACTTAGCAAATGAAAATTTTGCTAATTAAAGTGGGAGCATGCCGAGGGTAGAGAAAGCCTCTTTGAGCTCGGCATTATCTGGCTTGTCAAGGGCCCCATTTTCATGGAGCCAGCGGACATAACCAGCTGGCATATCTTTAATAGGCGTTCCGCGATGCTTGCCGAAGGGCATGTGGCGGAGCGTTTGTTTTTGACTCATCAAATCAAGGATTGTTTCCATCGTGAGGTCGTCGATCATTTGTGAAAAGACCTGATGAAGGATATAGACATCATCGAGGGCGCGGTGAGCGTTATTTGCTTCGATCCCGTGGTATTCTCGGAGGTGTTGGAGAGAGTGGCGGGGAAGGTCAGGGCGGTATTTTCTAGAAAATTTTAACGAGTCGATGTAGGGCCAATTGGGGAGCGTTACTTCATTTCTTTTGAATTCACATTCGATGAAGGGTTGGTCAAATGCATCGTTATTATGTGCGATAAGGACGACCTCTTCTGAGCAAAATTCGATAAATTGTTTGCCAACTTCACCAAACTGGGGAGCCTCTTTTACCATTTCATCGGTGATGTTATGGATGGCACTAGCCTCTGGAGGAATGGGGCAACCGGGGTTGATCAATGAATGAAAGGTTCGGTCTTGCTCAGGGTCAAAGGCAGCAATTTCTATGATCCGATCCTTGTCGGAACGGACCCCTGTTGTTTCTGTATCATAATAGATGGGTCGTTTAGCCATATAAAGTATTTTAGGGCGTGTCATCAATTAAAGCAAGTTGGAAGAGAGTTTTAAGATAACGCAGCGTAATTGCTGACACGCTCTTAGCCATGTTCGCCCCTAGCCATGTTCATTATAAATTGTCAAAAAGACTTCTATAAAGTATGATTGTCTCTTTATGAAACACTTGAAAAGGATCATGCGAATTGCTTTAATGCTTATGGGTTTAGCTTTGTTAATGGTAGGTTGTTATCAAGCAACTGATGAAGATGGACTCCGTGCTACACCAGTTACAAATAACCCTAACCTTACTCCCCAGAGAGGTTTGGGACCAATGCAGTCAATGCCTTATTGACACAGTCCATACTGAGATATATGTTGAACATTAAAGGGGGCATAAAGAGCGTTATCTATGGCGAAGAAAACCGTTCACCACGTTAAATATAACTTCTTAGAGACCAAGGCTGAAGAGGCAAAGAAGGAGCTTGGCAAGGATGGACTGAAAAAAGTCCTAAAAGAGATGCTCCTGATTCGTCATTTTGAGATGCGAGCTGAATCTGCTTACCAACAAGGTAAAGTTGGAGGTTTTTTTCATGCTTATATGGGGCAAGAAGCGATCCAAACCGCTGCTGTTTACGCCATGGGACGGGAAAAGAACTGGTGGATTACCACTTACCGTTGCCACGCTCTAGCGCTACTCATGGGGGCAACACCTAATGAGGTGATGGCTGAGCTCTATGGAAAAGTGACAGGCAATGCGATGGGGCGCGGGGGATCCATGCACCTTTATGCTGATCGGATGCTTGGTGGCTTTGGAATTGTAGGAGGGCATCTTCCGATTGCAACAGGAGCTGCCTTTTCCGTTAAGTATCAAAAGGGAGAAGGGGTTGCTGTTTGTTTTTTAGGAGAGGGAGCTTTTGTTCAGGGAGCCGTTCATGAATCGCTCAATTTAGCATCCCTTTGGAACCTTCCCTGTATCTATGTCATTGAAAATAACCAGTGGGGAATGGGAACAGCAGTTAATCGAGCTCTTTGTGTTCAACCGATTGCTGACCATTTTGCTCCCGCTTATGGAATGAAGTCCTACACTCTTGATGGGATGGATTTTTCTAGTTGTTATAGTGGTTTTAGCCATGTTTATGATGAGGTAAGAAAAACTGGGCGTCCAGTACTCGTCGAAGCGGTCACCGAAAGATTCCGTGGTCACTCTATTTCTGATCCAGGGCTATACCGTTCAAAAAAAGAGCTGGAGGCTGCTAAAGGGCGCGACCCCATTAACCTTTTTGCAGAGTACCTCAAAAAGGAAAAGGTGATTACCGAAGAAGAATTCGAAAAATTTGATCAAGAGCAAAAAGAGACCATTATTGCATCGATGAAATTTGCGGAAGAAAGCTCGAATCCCGGTTCGATTACCCTAGAAGAGGATGTTTTTGCCCCATGAACACTAAAATGCAAACAGTAGAGCTTCGAGAAGCCATTCGGCAAGCAATTGATGAAGAAATGGAGCGGGATAACAAGGTCTTTCTCATAGGAGAAGAGGTTGCTGAATATAATGGTGCTTACAAAGTTTCCAAAGGACTTCTCGATAAATGGGGAGAGGGTCGGATTATTGATACCCCTATCTCAGAAAACGGCTTTGCCGGTTTAAGTATTGGTGCTGCGATGACAGGGCTTCGCCCCATTGTTGAATTCATGAGTTTTAACTTTTCATTTGTTGCCTTTGATCAACTCGTCTCTAACGCCTGTAAAATGTACTACATGTCAGGTAACCGTTTTAGCGTCCCCATTGTTTTCCGTGGCCCTAATGGAGCGGCTGCGCAGGTTTCATGTCAACACTCCCACTGCGTCGAAGCCCTCTATGGGAATATTCCAGGATTTACGATTATAGCGCCGAGTAATCCTTATGATGCCAAGGGACTTTTGAAAGGAGCCATACGGGATAATAATCCCGTCCTTTTCCTAGAAAATGAACTCGACTACGGAATGAAAATGGAAATCCCAACCGAAGAGTATCTTGTTCCTATTGGGAAAGCAAAAGTGATTCGAGAGGGAAAACATCTGACATTGATATCGCATAGCCGGATGCTTCAACACTGTATGACCACTGCGCAAGATTTTGCGAAGAAGGGGATAGAGATCGAAGTGATCGATCTTCGCACCATTAAGCCTCTCGATATGGGAACCATTGCAGAGTCTGTTCGGAAAACCCACTTTGCCGTCCTTGTTGAAGAAGGGCATATTTTTGCCGGAATCTCTGCAGAGATTGGGTTCCAGATCCAAGAGCAATGCTTTGACTTTTTAGATGCGCCGCTCAGCAGAGTTTGCCAAAGAGAGACCCCACTTCCTTATAACAAGGAGCTAGAAAGAGAGTCACAACCCAATCCCGAACGGATAGCTGAGGCTATCACTAAAACCCTTACCTCTAGGAGCTGACGACTATGCCATTTACCCTGACCATGCCAAAACTAACGCCTACAATGGAGGGGGGAACCATTGTGAAATGGCACAAAAAAGAAGGAGATGAGGTCAAAAGTGGCGACCTTCTCTTTGAAGTGGCAACCGACAAAGCAACCGTTGAGCATGAAGCCCTAGACGGAGGATTTCTAAGAAAGATTCTCATTCCTGAAGGGGGAGAAGCAGTCGTTAATCAAGCTATTGCGATTTTTACAGAATCAAAAGGTGAAAGTATTGAAGGATATCAACCCGACGGAGAGAAAAAAGAAGAAGTTCCTGCAGAAGAGGGGGAGAAACCCGAAGCTGCTGCGCCAAAACCTGTAGCTAGCGGAATGTCCCAAGTTAACTTTCCTATCGAACCGCCCCTTGAAAATTACACCTTTGAATTCGATACTGAAATGAAAGAACGCCTGGCTGCCTCACCTCTTGCGAAAAAACTTGCCAAAGAAAAAGGGGTCGACCTTACCTCTATTAAAGGATCAGGGCCTGATGGACGGGTCATGAGCCGCGATCTTGATATGGGACAACCGAGTCTCCCTGCAAACTTTGGAACGGGGCAAAAGCCCACCGCAAAGCCTGGTAGCTACACCGAAGCACCGATCTCTCCCATGCGGAAAGCAATTGGGGCAAAACTTCAAGCTTCCAAAACCTTTATTCCCCACTTCTACGTTCAACAAGATATCGACGTGGAGCCAATGATCACCCTCCGCAGTCAACTCAAAGAGGGGGGAATCAAAGTGACCTTTAACGACTTTATCATGCGGGCTGCAGCCCTTGCTCTAAAAGAGCACCCCCACATTAATAGCGGCTTCGATGTTGTTGGCAATAAAATTGCTCGCTTTCAAACCATCGATATCGCAGTCGCTGTCAGCATCGCTGAAGGACTGATCACCCCCATTGTCCGCAACGTCGACTACAAAAATCTTGGTCAAATCTCTTCCGAGGTGAAACACCTTGCAACCCTTGCAAAAGAGGGGAGACTCCAGCCCGAGCAATACCGTGGAGGTTCCTTTACTGTCTCTAATCTCGGCATGTTTGGGATCCATGACTTTCAAGCAATCATCAACCCTCCCCAAGTCTCCATCCTCTCTGTCGGCGGAATGCGTGACTGTCCTGTCGTTAAAGATGGCGAGGTCGTTCCAGGGAAAAGGATGATGCTCTCTCTCTCTAGCGATCACCGCGTTGTCGATGGAGCCGACGCAGCGAAGTTTATTGTTTCGATACAAAAATTTCTTGAAAACCCGTCAATATTATTGATTTAATTTTAGAACCAATTATAACATTGCCGATTAGTCGATTTTTGAGGTATTTTCCAAAATTTGGGCCATCGATATAAATTCACATACCCTTTAGGGTAGGGCATTTATATCGATGGCCCAAATTTTGGGAAAGGGCCAAAAATCGAGCATCGGCAATGTTATAATTGGTTCTTTATTTTACCTTCTGATATCCTCTTCAGCGAAAACAATGGGAAAGGAGGAAAAATGTCACAAGTTAATTTGAAGCCGCCAGTTCAGTTGCCCCCGCCGCAAGTCATAGCACCGGCACCCGCTCCAGGAATGTCAACCGCTGCTAAACTAGTCATAACGGTTGCAACGCTCTTTTTTGCTGTTTTTATTGCTACTGCCATTGCTAGGAGGAATCAATCCACTACACCCCCGCCGCCCCAGCCTAAAGACGAAGCTGAGACAGTAGAACTTAAGAAACGGTTAGAAAGGTTTAAATGTGGTGCAGTTAACATGGATGCAGTCCTTGTACCAACATTTATCGAATTGGTTAACAAAAAGGGAGACTTCTCCTATGAAGAGAAGGAAAAAGCTCGGGCCCTTTTAGGTCAACTCCGGAAAACACCCACTCAAGAGCAGCAATCTACAAGCGAGATCATTGCGCAACAAAATATAGATTTTGACGCAAGTTTGCATGATGATAGGAAAAGGGCTATTGCTGATGAACTAGGACTCTTAACTCAAGAGCTTTCGTCCACCACAGACCTTATTCAAAAGCTGCATCCTTTTTATGAGGGAATGACTCGGCTTAATCAGCAATGTCTTCTTTATACCAAGGATGAATTACAAAAAGATTCATTAATTTTACGGATCTTTCGTAAAAAAGGATACGATAAGATTACCGATATTGCAGTAAGACGCTGCGATGTTGAGATTGATAAAAAATGGAAAGTTGCTGAATTTAATAAAAAATATAATCATGAAGATTTCAGTACTCAGCGAGAGGAATTAGAAACTGCTTATAAGATATACCATAAGGATCTACTGAAATATTTAGCTGCCTACGAGAGCTGGAAAATTATCTTTGATGAATCTTCAAAAGATGCACCAAATCTTGCAATTATTATAGGTCAGGTGACTCAAGCCCCCTAGAGCCACTTCTTTCGCTGGAAGATGATGAGGGAGAAGATGGAGAGGAGGACGATGAAGACAAGGATGATGGAAAAGGCATGCTTGTAGCCGGCGATGGGGAGGCCGACGTTCATTCCATAGAGTGAGGCGATCATGGTAGGAATACTAAGGATGATTGTGAGTGCTGTCAAAAGTTTAATCGTTTTATTCAATTGATTTGTAAAGATAATCTGGTAGGAGTCGCGGAGACTCCGGATACTACGGAGGTTGATCGAGCAAAGATCTTCTGACTGTATACTGGCATTTAGGAGATCTTCAAGGAGATCTTGATCCTTTTCGTAGAGGAGGGTGTAACGTCCCGAGGTGATCGATTCGAGGACATTTCTGATAGGGACGAGTGAGGAGAGGTACTGGTTAAGGATCTCTTCGTTATGGGTGAGGTTCGTGATATCTTTACTATCGACATAAGACATCTTCTTTTCTTGCTTTAGGACAGTGGTTCGGATTTTCTTAATTTGTAGGGTATATTCTTGGGTGATTTTCAGGAGGATATAGATCAGGAACTTTGATTTCTGTGAGGGGCTGAGCTTAGGCTTTTGTGAGATAAAGTTCTGAACGATTTGACTCTTTTGTGGACAGACTGTGATAAAGTAATCTTTGGTGAGGATAATGGTAAAGGTCGTGGTGTAAAGGCCAACTTCAGGATCGATGGGGTGGCGGGCAAAGATGAGGACCGTTTCATCAACCCTTTCGACACGGGGGATCTCGTACCGATCAAGTGCATCATACATATCGGTATATTCGAGATCGACCAGCTTGCTGATCTGGTTAATGTCATTGGTGGTTGCATCCTCAACGTGGATCCAGCATCCCTCTTTAGGTTCTGGGATCTCAATGAATTCCTCGTCGTGCTCACCCTTATCGTAGATGGTAATCATGGCCCACTACCTTGGAATAGTTTATCGATAAGGTAACAGAAGAAGATAAAAAACTCTATCTATAAATTATTTTCTTTTATTATACTATCCAGCTTATCAACTCGTTTTTTGAGATTTGCTAGATCTTTAACAAAACTTCCAATCTTCCTAAGAAGAACTTGTCGTTTATTGAACTCAGGCATGGGTGAGACTGGGCCGCCACCATAGATACCAGATTCTGAAATCGATTTGCTGACGCCGCCGCGAGTTGCGATTTTTACATTATCAGTAATCGTGACATGGCCAACAACACCTGCTTGGCCCCCGAGAAAGACATTGTCTCCTAGTTCCGATGAGCCTGCAATTCCTGTTTGAGAGACGATGATATTATTTTCGCCGAGTTTCACGTTATGGGCAATCTGTACGAGGTTATCGAGTTTCGTCCCTTTTTTGATCAATGTTTCTTTGAACCGGGCCCGATCGATGGTACTATTGGCACCGATTTCTACGTCATCTTCTAAAACAACATTCCCCAGTTGTTCTAGCTTGGTATGACGCTTAGTTTTGGTATCGGTGGTATAGCCATAACCACAAGAGCCAATAACAGCTCCAGGCTGCAAAATAACCCTGTTGCCGAGGATACATCGCTCTCGAATAGAGCAGTTAGGGTAAAGGATACAGTCTTTCCCCACTTTTGCAGCAACGCCAACGTAGACATTGGGGTAAATCTGTGTTCCGCTGCAAATTTCAGCATGGGCATCTATAACTGCATTAGGGCCAATAGAGACATTGATTCCGATGACTGCTGTCTCATGGATAACAGCCGATGGATGGATCCCTGTAAACCCAGATTTTTGATGGGTTGATGTAATGATTTTTTCTACAATGAGCTGAAAGGTGCGAGAAGGGTTATCTGAGATGAGGAAATTTTTCCCTTGCACGGGCTCGGTTTTACGGTCGATGCAGATGACCCCTGCATTCGACTGTTTCATGGCTTCGTTATACTTGGGATTGGCTAAAAAAGAGGCATCTTTTTCAGATGCCGATTCTAGATTATCAACGCTACAAATTTTTAGGTCTGGATCGCCAACAAGCTCTGTTTCGGTGAGCTCAGAGAGCTCACCTAATGAAAAGTGTTTGGTCATCAATCTACCCTATTTTTTCGCTTGATCTACAACTGCTTGGGTCTGAGAATTAGACTCTTTCTCAAAACTTTTATCCATCTCATCAATGATAGATTTAGTGATATCAAACGAAGGGTTATAGAAGAAGCACGCTTCCTCTCTAACAACCATAGGAAGTTTTCTCTTCTTAGCAATGATTTCTGAAGCTTTTGAAACATGATTGTTCATTGTCTGCATAAGCTTCATATTTGCTTGTTGCATGACTTGCATGTACTGATTTTGATACCGATTTAGCTCTTCATTTAACGTTTGGAAACGGGCCTTCATTTCTTGCTCAGCTTCTGGAGAGAGGCTATCAACGAACTCAGGATCGTTAAATTTAGTTGCAATCTCATTGAGCTGCTTTTCGATATCAGACATAAGAGATGTCATCTGTTCACGAAGTTTTTCAAAAGAGTCTTGCTCTTGTTTACCATACATGGATTCAGTGACGCAATTGGTAAAGTTGACGATTCCATAGGGGATTTCCTCGGCAAAACTCTTTAGAGAGGAAAGACAGAAGAGAGTGGTAAGTAGGATGAAAACCTGTCGTTTTTTCATGAATAGACTCCTTAAAACATTTTTTAACTTGTATTTAATCATAGCAGACTTAGGAATTAATGGGACTAAAATTGTCCTCCCATCGAGTAAAAGAAGGTTTTAACATCTTCATTTTTTCTAAATTTTTTCTTTCTGATCGAGCCATCAGGATTTGTTTTCACCTGAAGGCGCTTCTGTGGGTTAATAGGGAAACCAACACCAACTGTAATAGGGACACGGTTTCCTAGTTCAATGCGAGCACCCACACCGTAACTCATTCTGAGGTCAGGAATGTCAAATCGCTTGGTAGAGATCGATCCGCCATCGACGAATGCGAAGAGGTCAAGCATCTTAAAGATCGTCTGGTTGTATTCGATCGATAGGAGTGTAGAGGAGACACCACCAGTAGGATCGTCTTTTTCTTCGCCGTTAGTTTTACGGAAGTGAGGACCTAGAATGTAGGGTTTATAACCCCGAACGGTCGTTTCTCCCCCAAGGAATAATCGTTCATTTAGTGGTAGGAGGAGGGGACTTCCATCTCCAAATGGGTAAGTAAATCTAAATTCCCAACGAAGTTTTAAAGTCCCTTTTCTCCAAATAGGGTAGTAATAATTATTGAGGTAACCAAGCTTCAAGAATGGGAACATTGTCCGATCGTCATCGTGGCGCCTAACTCCAGCAAGCTCTACCTCGAAAATCGAACGGAATCCTCGGTGGGGTTTAAAGGCATTATCGATAGAATCAAAGGAAAGAGAGCTTCCCAGTCCTGCAACAATGCCACTATTTTGCCTCTCTCTCTGAGCTTCTTCATTTTCTACGCCATGAATATGGGTGATGGAATTTCTAACGCGGAACTTCCAACCATAGGTCCAATAAGAGGTAAGAGGATAACTTCCAAAGAGGGAACCTCCAAAGGAATTAACGTGATAGTCATCAGCTTGAATTCCTGTTTTTGAGTAATTAAGGTCAACTCCAAACCGCCAGAGAGAATCTCTAAAGTAGGGATCCATCCAGACGAGGGTATAACTTTGTTGTTTCTTACCAATTTGGACCCGAGCATGGGCATATTCTCCAGCTCCTCTTAAATTAGAGAGTCCTTTCCAGAAGTTTCTTAAGCCTCGATGGTCAAAGTTATTCTCAGCTAGATCGAGTCCACCAAATAGGTTTTCAATCGTACTAAAACCAAAGAAGAGGCTCAGACTTCCTGTTGTAGTTTCTTCCACTTCAATAATAACATCGCGGTAGTTTTCACCAAGTTCTTGATCTTCTGGAGTCTTTACTGGGTAGACGTTGACCGATTTAAAGTATCCCATTGCCTCAAGGCGCATTTGCGTAATTTTCAAGCGGCGGGAGTCAAAGACTTCGCCAGGAACTAAAAGAGATTCTCTAAGAATGACATTTTTATTCGTCGATGAGTTTCCAAGAACACGGATTAGGCCAATCTTAAATTGTTCTCCTTCGGTCACACGGATATCGACATTATAAACAGGGACAGTCCGCGATAGGTGGAGAGAGTAGTTGATATCGGTTTCAATATACCCATCTTTTCCATAGAGGTCTTTGATACTTTCAATGCTTTCCCGAAGTTTTTCAGGGGAAAAGGTCGATCCATCTTTAATGATCATCACCTTTTCGATTTGCTCTTCAGTTAGGAGCTCATTTCCAGTGATACTGATAGCTCCAAATTTATAGAGCTCTCCTTTGACAGCATTCAGATAGATTTCAAGGTGCCCTTCCACATTTTCTTTGACTTGAATATTGACTCGAGCGTCTGCATACCCTTCGTTTTGAAGATAGTTTACGATGACGAGCTTGTCATGCTCTAAGGCTTCATCATGGTAGTTTCCTGTCCCTGTCAGCCAGCTTGTGAAAAAGTTATATTTTTTGGTCGTCATGAGATCGAGAATGGCCGATTCCTCTTTCTTACTAAATCCATTGAAGCAAATCTTTTTGATGTGTCCTGAGTTCCCCTCATGAACAGTGATTTCAACGTCAACTTCATTGGTATTGGGATAAGGGATGAGTTTATACTCGAGCTGAGAATCAAAATATCCCTTTTTCATGTAATATTCTTTAACTTTCGTAAAGGCTCGATTGAACTCTTCTCGATTGAAAATGCTATGGGCTTTAATCCCAAGCTCTCTTTGAAGTGACTTTGTTTTCATCTTGGTATTTCCGCTCCAAGAAATAGCTCGTATCATCGGCTTTTGCCAAAGATTAATCGTAATATTCACTTCACCTTGATCTGTTTTCATTGTCGGGACAGCGCGATCATACTCTTCAGAGAGGGTCTTAAGGTCATGGTCAAAGGTAAGTTGTGAGAAGGGATCTCCTGTTTTTGTTCGAAGCTTTGCTAAAACGCGCTCTTGATTAAAAGTAGCGCCACGGGGCAAATTTTCCATCACAATGGTGATCTTCCCCACCCGTTTATTTTCATATGCTTCTGAAACTGGCATCGCTGCAAAGATTGGGCCTATTGGTGCTGCTATTAAGAGTAGAGGGGCGATTGCCTTGAGGATACTTTTATTCATATTCGTATGCGTTTCCTATTCACTAAGTCCGCCAATTATAGAAAACCGATAAAAATAAAAGCAACTCTTAAGCTCGACTTTGAAAACTATTTCGAGTAATTGGCTCGTGATCTTTCCATTTTGCTAGTCAGAAAAACCTAAGCACAACTTTCACGAAGTATAAAGTAGAAATAAACGTAGCGGTGGAAGAAATACTATCTCTTAAACTTACGATTTTGGCCTCAATATAGTTATACCCGTGAATGCGACCTATTTCGCGGCAGCGGCCTTTTGAATTAGCGGAGATACAAGCTGAGTGCCGAGCCAAGGTGAGGCCACCTTGGCGAAGG
>JANQJL010000076.1 GCA_028281675.1 Simkaniaceae bacterium | reverse complement strand
ATACCTCCTTTGTTAAAAAAAGAATATATCAAAGCAATCATTACCTTTATCATCTACATAAATAAGCAATCTTTTTTGGTTCAAAAGCTTGAACAGCTCTTAGGAGCTGCCCTGCGCTTTGACTCAAAAAGTCTCACTCATTTATGAAGTGCTAAAGGCAAAAATAGGTGGCATTCACGGGTATAATGATGTAAAAAGGGAGTATGGCAAGTGAAAAACTCCCACCAGATGTTCAAAGAAGAGTTTCAGAGTGGCTTAAGGAACCTTATGACACCGAGACGCAAAATGAGGTTAAGGCTCTTTTAGAAAAGGACACCGCAGCGCTGATCGATGCTTTTTACACCAACATCGCCTTTGGAACAGGGGGGATGCGAAGCATCATGGGACCGGGGACCAACCGCCTCAACAAATACACCATTCAAAAGGCAACTCAAGGACTTGCTAACTATATAATTGGGCAAAAAACTGACTACCCCAAGGTCTTTATCAGTCATGATTCCCGAAATAACTCAAGACTCTTTGCCAAAGAGACCGCCCGCGTTCTCGCTGGAAATGGGATCGAAGTTTTTATTACTCGGGAGCTCCGACCCACCCCTTTTGTCTCCTTTGGATGTCGCCACCACCGGTGCACTGCAGCTGTCATGATTACCGCCTCTCATAATCCTCCCGAATATAATGGATACAAAGTCTATTGGAGCGATGGGGCTCAAGTCGTTCCTCCCCATGATACAGGGATCATTGCTGAAGTAAATAAAATTGAAAGCCCAACAGAAGTAAAACTTGCAGAGTTTAACGATGAGCAAATCCACGAGGTGGGAATCGAAGATGATGAAGCCTATTACCGCGCCCTTATCCCTCTACAAAATCATCCCGATAGTAATCAGAAGAAAGGTTCTGAGCTAAAAATCATCTACTCCCCCCTCCATGGCTGCGGCATTACCACCCTTCCAGAAGGTCTCAAGCGTTGGGGCTTCACCAACATCTCCTATGTTGAAGCGCAGCGGTACCCCGATGGAAACTTCCCCTCTGCTCATTCCCCTAATCCTGAACAAGAAAAAACACTTGAGCTCGGAATAGAACAGCTCTTAAATGAAAAAGGAGATATCTTTCTAGCAACCGATCCTGACGCCGATCGTTTAGGGATTGTCATCCGTCATGAAGGGAAAAAAGTAATCCTCAATGGAAACCAAATCGCCTCCCTTTGCCTTTACTATCTCTGCAACACCAAGTCCCTTCCCAATAACAGTGCTGTGGTCACCACCATCGTCACCACCGAGCTTTTTAAACTTATCGCTGAGTCCCATGGTGTGGCTCCCTTCGAAGTCTTGACTGGCTTTAAATATATCGGAGAAAAGATCCATGAGTGGGAGCAAAACCATGAGTATACCTTCCTCTTTGGCGCCGAAGAATCGCTCGGCTTTCTCTATGGAACCCACTCCCGGGATAAAGATGCCACCATTGCTGCTTGCCTCATCGCAGAAATGGCCCTCACGCTCAAGTTAGAAAATAAGACCCTCGTCGATCTTTTAGATGAGATTTATAAGAGATATGGCCCCTTTCTGGAAGGACAGCTCTCAGTCCCTTTCGGCGGGGGAAGAAAAGGGATGGAAGCAATGAAAGCACTTATGGAAAAACTCCGCGCTGATCCCCCAAAAGAACTTGATAAGCAAAAAGTGATTGAAGTGGAAGACTACCTAAATGGGAAAACCCATATTCCTCTTCCCAAATCAGACGTCCTTGTTTTTCGCCTCGAGGATAAGTCAAAGTTTGTGTTCCGCCCCTCCGGGACCGAACCTAAGATCAAGATCTATGGCCTTGCCCGCCATCAAGAAAAAAAGCGGCTAGATGCCACCTTGAATTTCCTAAAAGAACAGTATCTGACTTAGTCGACCGTGAAAAAGGTCGCATTCACGGGTTCTACTTGCTTCTATGCAACGAAATAAGTCGCACTTCGGGGTATTATGCAGGTTGCTTTGCTGGGTATTTGATGCGGAGATGACGAGCGACTGCTAAGTTTTTGATTATAGTGCGCTTAACGATTCCAAACTCATCAAAGGTGAGCTGGCACTCATCAAACTGCCCATCTTCGAGCTTCTCGCCAATGAGGCGGTTAACGAGCTCGGTAATCGTTTCTTCGTTGACCTCTTCGAGGGAACGGGAGGCTGCTTCGATGGTATCTGCCATCATAATAATGGCCGATTCTTTGGATCGGGGCTTGGGCCCCGGATAGCGGAAGAGCTTTTCATCGACAGCGTCAACGTCCCCCCCCATTTGCTCTACCTGCTTGCAGAAGAAGTAATAGACAAGGGTATTGCCATGATGCTGCCGGATAATATCAATAAAGTGCTGAGGAAGGCTATGCTTGCGGGCAAGCGCTTCCCCCTCAATGACATGAGCAATGATGACCTGAGCCGATTCCTGTGGGGTGAGGAGTTGGTGGATGTTAAAGCCCCCCATCTGATTTTCGGTGAAGTAATGAGGGTTAAAGAGCTTTCCAACATCGTGGTAGAGGGTAGAGACACGGCAAAAAAGTCCGTTAGCGCCAATGGCCTGGGCTGCAGCTTCAGCGATACTTCCAACAACAAGGGAGTGTTGATAGGTACCAGGCGCCTCCACGCTGAGGCGGCGGAGGAGTTCACTATTGGGATCCATATACTCCATCAATGTAATGTCTGTCATGACTCGGAAGATAGACTCTAGAATAGGGAGAAGTCCCACTACTAAGATCGAGGTAAGGATAAGGAAGGCAAAGGTGCTACTCAAGTCTGAAATAATAAAGATACTCCAAAAGGTGTTTTGGGAGAAGGTATAAACAAAGAAGATGGGGATACAGCAAAGCCAAACCTTTCCACAAACAACAAAGACCTCTTTCCTTTTCCTTAAATTGCGCGATGCCAGAATTGCAATAACACCAGTAATTAGGTTAATAGCTATAAAGCGGGTGTGATCCACTGCTAAAGAAAGACCTAAAATAACTGTTAAAAAACAGGCGGAGAATAGAGCAATTTCATCATTAAGCAAAACAGAGAGAAGAATCGCAGCAAAAGGGACAAAGAGGGGATAACGAACAACTTCTAAGAGCCCTCCCATATCACGGAGGAGGAAAAACTCTGTCACTTTGGAAATGAGGAGGGTCAAAATAATAATCGTCGCATATAAAAAGAGCTTATAAATGTTGTTTACAAGATCCTTATGGCTGATTCGGAAGTAAAATGCTCCGATCAGAGTGATAATCGTGGCAAAAATCAAGCTACTTAGAAGAGGAAGGGGTTGCCAAATCTTCTGGTTTTCAGCCATCGCTTTTTTCATTGACTGAATCATCGCGATGTGGCGCTGGGTCACCTTTTCCCCGTGATCGATGATCCTATTTCCTGCTTTGATCTGACTAAATCGTTCGGGAACGGTTGCTTCAACCATTCTTCTCAGGTTTCTCTGTGCAGTTGTGTCTTTATCAAAATTCCAACTCACCTGTTGGAAATAACTTAAAATGTAAATGATATTGGGTTCTTGAGTGCTATTTTTTACAAGGTCTTTTTGAAGGGTTTCCCAAAAACCTTCAGGAAAAGTTGCTGAATAGCCATCAAACGAAGAGGGAAGAGGATAATATTCTGAGGTGCGAATGTCGCGAGCTTGGAGCCTTTGGAGCGTCCGCATATCGGTGAAACGGAGACTTTGGAGGAGTTCTTTTACCTCATCAGCTCCCTGGTAGAGCTCTTCAAAAGTACTTTGGGGGAGGAGGCTGCGCCACCTTTGATCATGAATAAGAAAATTCTCAAATTGATAGCGCCTTTTTTCAATCGATTGAGGATCGATTCGGTAAATTGCTCCAATGTCGCGAGCAGATTCCTGACGGAGAATCACTGTTCCCTCATCATCGGGAAACTCAAAATCAACCTGTGCTACAATGTAATTTTTGGCATTACTATCAAGTTCAAGCATCTCGACACGCACTTCCTTGAAGTGAATGAAACACGCCAGTGAAAGGAGGATTGCAACCCCTATAAGAAGCCGCTTGCCAAGGTTTCCTTCTTTTAAGTAGCGTTGCCACTTAGGCTTTTCTTTCGATTCATCCGCCATTGGTACCGATCATAATCCAGCATTTCAGTTTTTGTCTGCCCATGCATCTCCATCTTTTGTGTCGCTTCCATCGCCCCTATCACCTGCGGATAGTGGCTGCTTCAGTGCCAAAAAAATCTGGAGCGCCTGGTTTGACAAACTCCTGAAATGTCGAATCACGAGCGGTACGTTTCTATTTTCACATTAACACACTTGAAAATTATCGACCAGCACGTCACAATCACGGAAAAAGGTTACACTATGTCAGGATATCAAGTCATTGCAAAAAAGTTCCGGCCCCAAAAATTTTCTGAGGTTTTTGAACAAGAGGCCATTGTTCAAACGTTAAAAAATGCGATGCGCCTAAATAGAGTCGGCCATGCCTACCTCTTCTGTGGAACGCGGGGGACAGGAAAAACAACTCTTGCTCGCCTCTTTGCTAAAGCGATCAACTGCGAAAAACTCTCTTCTGAAGGAGAACCCTGCAATACCTGCACCTCTTGTTTAGAGATCACTTCTAGTTCTTCTTTAGATGTGATTGAGATCGATGGGGCCTCTAACAGGGGGATCGATGATATCCGCAACCTGAGCGAAACGGTTGGCTACGCCGCCTCTAACGGAAAGTATAAGATCTACATCATCGATGAGGTCCATATGCTTACTAAAGAGGCCTTTAATGCTCTCCTTAAAACGCTAGAAGAGCCCCCCTCTCATGTGGTTTTCTTCTTCGCTACGACGGAGCCTCACAAAGTCCTCCCAACAATCCTTAGTCGCACTCAACGGTTCGACCTTAAAAGAATTACTCCTGAAAAAATCGAAGCTAAACTCTCCTCCATTGTTAAAAACCTAGATATTGCAGTTGACGAAGGGGCCCTTAAAGTCATTGCTAATCATGCCGAAGGATCGCTCCGCGATGCAGAGTCCCTTCTTGATCAGCTGATTTGTTTTCAAGAGCCGCCGATTACCCGTGATCATGCAACTAAAGCCCTTGGCCTCATTCAAACCGATCTCTTCTTCCAACTTGATCAAGCTGCTTCCCACTATGACCTTGCCGCCGCATTCACATTAAGTGAAATGATCTTTAAAACAGGGGCTCACCTCCAATATGTTCTAGAGAGTTTAGCCGAACATTTCCGAACCATTGCATGCACACAAATGGGAGAAAATCCTCCCCTTCCTGAATATGCTACTTCGGCAAAGATCTACTCCAAATACCATGTTTTAGAAACGCTCGATTACCTAATCGATGCCCTTGAAAAGGGAACACGGACCCCCTTTAAGCGGATCCATCTTGAAGTGGTTTTCCTCCACATTATTAGAAGTATGAAAAAAATCCCTCTGACCTCTCTAGTTGAGCGGCTGGAATCCCTAAAAAGTGCCGCCCCTAAAGTAGAAGCGGCCACGAAAAAAATTGAGTCCCCTGTTGAAGAAGTCCCCTTCTTTCCAGAAACACCTACTCCAGTAGAAGCTCCATTGGAACCTGCCCCGCCAAAAGTGGAGGCTGCGCCCCAATCCATTCAAGAAAAAATTAAGCAAGAGCAGGTAATGCGCTTTGCTAGCGTAGAGTTAAATGGCTCCTTGAAAAAGTAACATCTCTTTGCTAAGCTATATCCCATAAACAAAACCTTGAGGTGCTTCATGGGTAGCGGTTACTCTAAAATGAAAAAACAGGCAAAACAGTTCCAGCAGCAAATGGCTAAAATGCAGGATGATATGAAGAAGCTCGAAGTGACTGGCTCAGCTGGAAATGGCCTCGTTCAAATCACCCTTTCTGGGGAAAAAGAGATTAAAAAATTAACGATTAACCCAGAATGTGTCGACCCCGATGATATCGAAGGACTTCAAGATCTCATTATTGTCGCATTTAATGAAGCAGCTGCAAAAATCGAGGAAAATTCCCCCACATCAGGGATGGGTGGACTTGATATGAGTAATCTCCCCTTTGGTCTTTAATTATGGCAGTACAATCTATTTCAGAAAGTTGTGAACCCTTTTCTCCGACAAGCGATGGCTCTAAGGTCCTTATAGATGCCCTAGAAATTGTAAATAAAAAATTTGAAGAAAAGGTCGTTTTTATTGATCAACCAAACCAACCAAAAGGGGCTCCCTTTGATCCTAAAAACATTTGCAAACTTGCTCTTGAAGGAGGAAGGCCTCTTGGTGGCGTCAATGTGGTCATCTGGAGAGAAGGACTCTATGATTATGAGAAAAAGGAACGGATCATCGAAAGGTTTTGTACCCCTCAAGAGCTTGCGGAAACGATTGAGCAGATGGTACGAGACCACGCTTCTTCTCAAAAAGGGGTTCTTGAAACCGCTTCTGGAACGCGGTTTGATGTGACACATCTTAAAAAAAATACTTTAATTATCGATGAAGAAGGTTATTTCCGCCTTAATGGCCTCCGCCTCTGGACCATTGTTTGGGAAAACGACCACAAGCCCCTCCTAGCTGAAAAACTCATGAGCGATAAAGTTCTCACCCTTAAAGAGTTTGAAGGGAGGATTACTATCCTAGAAGAGGGTGATCCTGCTCCTGCTTTCTTTATCGATACTAGCAAGGTATTTACCCCAGATTCTGAAAAAGAGATGTTTTATCTCTTTTGCCGCGACTGGGACCAGTCTCTAAAACATAATTAAATTTTTAATTATTATCCATTGATTAATTAAAACTATAAGTATAAAGTATTATATTATTAAATATGCTATAATTGTTACCTATACTAAATAAAAGGATTAATAAGGTACAGTTATGGAAACTTTAGCAGCTACACCTGCGACTCCACGTATTATTACAGAAGTGGCCGGAGAAATTAAATCTGCCATTACCGAAGTCGCACGAGAAGTCAAAACAGCCGTTCAAGACTTTCTGACGGTCCACTTAAATTATGATATTAAGAAAGGGACCACTATCGGTCAGAAAAAAATATTAAAACAAATTTTTAAAGATTCTAAAGCTACGAATCTATCGGAAGGTGTCGTCATGGCTGCCTTACATGCCGAAACTGTCATTGGAAATGATCACCTTGTCAAACGTCTAGTTAAAAAAGGGATCGATGTGAATCAAGTATTTAATGGTCGAACAGCTCTAGAAGTAGCAATGAACAAAGGTAAGCTCCACTTAGCTCTAAGGCTCGTGAAACTTGGCGCCAAGATTGAGCGTTTAAAGCCTGAGTCTCAACTCAACCTTTTAAAGTATGCTATTGAGCATAAGCATCTCAAAGCAGCTGATATGATTATTGGCCAATTCACTCTTGATGGGATCATGAACATCAACTCTCCCGTCAATAAAACAGGTGATACGCTCCTCCACTTAGCAGCAAAAATGGAGGGAGGACTAAAGATCATGGACTTCCTTATTGAAAAGGGGGCGCATGTTAATATGCAGAATCTAGCGGGCAACACCCCCCTTTTTGAAGCGGTTAAGAGGAAAGAAAATGAGGTTGCAGAATTTCTTTTGGAAAATAGCGCTGATGTCAACCTTCCCGATTTTAAAGGCTGCCTCCCGATTCAAGAGGCTGTCTTATTTAGAAATAAGCCGATGATCAAGCTTCTTGTTAAGCATAGAACTAATCTCAACCCCGAAGCAGGACCTTTGTTCGACAAACAATTATTTGACGAGGATCAAAACCTTGTTAAATTCCTTGTCAATGAGGGTGCAAAAGTCACACATACCGATGCTAAAAGCAATACCCCCCTTCATTTGGCTGCAGCAAGCTCAAATAATTTAGACTTTATCAAATTCCTTATTCAAAAAGATGTGGATGTCAATCAGCCAAATAATGACGGTCAAACACCTTTAGAAATTGCCATTGAAAATAGAAAGACTCCAATCGTTCACTTCCTTCTGGAACAAGGGGCTCATGCAAATGTAGAAGAACGCCATCTTTTCCATAAAGCTGTTAAAGCCATTGGAATGGGTAACGAAGGTAAAGGGATGATCCAAACACTTATTCTTAGAGGAGCTAATATCAATGAAGCTGATAGCTATAATAGTCTTACTCCTTTTCACCTTGCCATTCGAATCAAAAATCTTGGTATCGTCGAAACGATGTTAAGAAACTGGAATACCTTCCCTAACGTTGTTCCTCTTAATCTAAATCCTAAGACAGGTCCTTCTTACATCACTGCTGCCTTAGCATCAGGAAATGCTGTTCTCGCACGCAAATTAATCAGCATGGGAGCAGATGTAAATCGACCAGATCAAACACGTCGTACCCCTCTTCAAATTGCTATTGAAAGAGGAAAAATCGAAGAGGTCCGCTTCCTTTTAAATAATGGCGCGTCACTAGAAAATCTGGGATTTACTCTTCTTCAACTTGCTCTCATCATGAAGCAACCAGAAATCGCGCAACTTCTAATTGAAAAAGGGGTTGATATCAATACGCCTATAGGTGGAGGAAAAACTCTTCTTCACCAAGCAGTGGAACAAGAAAATACGGAGCAGGTGATATTACTTAAACGTTTAGGATCTCGACCTGAAATCCAAGATGACGAAGGAGATACTCCTCTACATGCTGCAGCAAGGTCTGGTAACAAAGCCCTTTTCCGTGACACAATCACCCCAGGGAATATCAGCCTTACCAATAGATCTGATGAAACCGCTCGCACAATTGTGCGTAGAAGTGCAAATAGTGATTTTAAGAATTTTGCACTCGCGCAAACTAAAATTATGTAATACCCGTGAATGCGACCTATTTCGCGGCAGCGGCCTTTTGAATTAGCGGAGATACAAGCTGAGTGCCGAGCCAAGGTGAGGCCACCTTGGCGAAGG
>JANQJL010000005.1 GCA_028281675.1 Simkaniaceae bacterium | reverse complement strand
GGGGAGGGGCTTCGTACCCCTCCCAAAATGGCGTTAAACTACCCGGCCCTAAAGGGCCAGGTTTTCTTTATCTTGATAAAAATATAGTCACATAAATTTCTTGAACCACAGAGAGCACAGAGGAAGAGTTTTAGAGATTCTCATCTTCCTCCCTCCGTGTCCTCTCTGATCTCTGTGGTTAATAAAAAAAGAAAAAACTGTTATGCTGGGAAAACTCATTGAATGTAGAGAAATAGATATGCGTAAAGGGTTCATCTGGATTGGTTCGTGGCTGATGATTAAGCTATTTTCTCTTCGGTATTCCTTTGAGATTAAGGGGCTCGATTGCTTGGACTTAAAGCGAAAGGGAGGGATCCTTTTTCTTCCGAATCACCCGGCTGAAATCGAGCCAATTGTGATTTATAATCTTTTAGCGAGAAAATTTTATCCCCGCCCTTTAGTCATTGAACACTTTTATTACTTGAGAGGGGCTCGCTTCTTTATGGATCTTATACGTGCTCTTCCTATTCCTAACTTTGAGCTTTCAGCTAACTCTTGGAAGGTTCGCCAGGTAGACAAGTGTTTGAAGAAGATAGGGAGGGAAATCAAAAAGGGTAGAAACTTTTTAATCTATCCTTCGGGTCATTTGAAACGAGAAGGGCATGAAAATATTGGAGGGAACTCTTTTATCCATCACATTATGGAAAGTTGTCCGGAAACTCAAATTGTACTCGTGAGGACCGATGGCCTTTGGGGAAGTTCCTTTTCTTGCGCTCTCACTGGAGATTCTCCCGATTTTTGGAAAATGCTTAGTTTGGGGATAAAGAAGCTTTTTAAAAGTGGAATTTTCTTCATGCCGCGGCGGAAAGTGACAATTGAATTTGCTGCAGCTCCAAAAGATTTCCCTTATAGGGAGAGTCGCTTGAAGCTTAACCAATATTTAGAGGATTGGTATAATCGTTACGAGACCGATGAGGGAAAAATTGTCACGTCAGAACCTCTTCGACTGATTTCTTATAGCCCTTTTTCAAAAGATCTTCCCCTTATTACCAAAGAAAAGAAGAAGGTTAAGAATAAAAAAGGAATCACTGTTCCAGCGCACATCCGAGAAGATATTTATAAGGAGCTCCAAAAGCTTTCAGGGATGAAAGAGGTTAAAGAGGAGATGGATCTTTCCCGAGATCTGGGCTTGGATTCTTTAGACCTTGCAAGTGTCCACACTTTTCTCGATCAAAGATATGATGTGGAAGCTGCTCGCCCGTCTGACTTGAAGACAGTCTATGATCTTTTAGCTTTGGCTGTTGGGGGGAGTGCGAGTCAGTCAAAAATCGATATGAAGAATCTGAAGGGTTATGAGTGGCCTAAAGAGACCTTCCGCCTTAAAGTTAAATTCCCTGAGGGTGAAACCATTCCCGAGTGTTTTCTTGAAACGGCTGACCGGATGGGAAAAGCAATGGCTTGTGGAGATGATGCAGCTAAGATTTTAAATTACCAAGAGCTGAAACTCGGAGTGATTGTCTTAGCACGCAAATTTAAGGAGTTTGAAGGTGATCATATTGCGGTCCTTCTTCCATCATCCGTTGGTTGTTATGTGATGATTCTTGCCATTTTGGTGGCAGGAAAAACACCTGTCCTTTTGAACTGGACTGCGGGGGAGCGGAGTCTTAGTTTTGCGATGAATTTATTGGGTCTTACGAAAATATTAAGTGCCCGCCGGTTTTTAGAGAGGGTAGATGTGTTAGAGCTTGGTCCACTCGAAGAAAAAATTGTTTTGATGGAAGATTTTCGGCAGACGATTTCCATATGGGAAAAGCTTTCTGGTCTTTTCCTTGTAAAGAGAAAGAAAAAGGCTCTAATGAAGCGGTTCAACCTGGATCAAGTTAAAGGGGATGATCCAGCGGTTATTCTCTTTACGAGTGGGACGGAAAACTATCCGAAAGCAGTCCCTCTCTCCCATAAAAACTTAATGGCTAATCAAAAGGCTGCTCTTGAGTGCACGAAACTCCATAAAGATGATATCCTCTATGGAACACTTCCCCCTTTTCACTCTTTTGGATTTTCGGTAACAGGGCTCCTTCCGATCCTTTCTGGGCTGCGCGTTTTTTATGCTCCCGACCCGACTGACACTCACGGAATGGCCCGCGATTGTTTTTATCGCAAACCAACGATTCTTTGTTTGGCACCAAGTTTTTATCGAAATCTTTTCCGTATTGCTTCTCCCAGGCACCTTAAGAGTGTTCGTCTTTTTGTCGTAGGGGCTGAAAAAGCTCCTCCTGAGCTCTTTAAGCATGTGAAACGTCTTGGAGGAAAAAAGGAGATGATCGAGGGGTATGGGATCACAGAGTGTTCTCCTATTGTCACACTAAATCGGCAAGGAAGGAAGGCTAAGGGGGTAGGGCAACCCCTTCCCGATGTGAAACTTTGTGTCATCAATCCGGAGACCAATGAAAAAATCCCCAATGACCATCAAGGGGAGATCTGTATTCGGGGAGCCAATGTTTTTAAGGGATATTTGGGAAAAGATGCGCCAAATCCGTTCATCGAGATCGACGGAAAACAGTGGTATCGGAGTGGGGATATCGGCCATCTTGAACCCGATGGTTCTCTTATTTTAGAAGGAAGATTAAAGCGATTTGTGAAAATTGGTGGGGAAATGGTAAGTTTAATCGCCTTAGAAGGAGAGTTGGCAAAGTATGCGAAAGAAAAGGGACTTATTAAAGGGACGGAAGAGGAGCCACAGCTAGCGATTGATATTCATGAGGGAGTGAGGCCGGCCCTTATTCTTTTCACCACCTTTCCTTTTACAAAGGAGGACGCAAATAATGTTTTAAAAGTGGCTGGATTTGCCCGCATTGTAAAAGTGGCAGAGTGTTATCAAATCGATGCCATTCCAATGACGGGAACAGGGAAAATACAGCTGAGAGCACTGAGCGAACTTGTAAAGGAAAAGCATGCTTAATATCTACAATACCGAAACGCGCACCAAACAGCCAATCAATCTTTCTGAAGGGGAAGAAACCCTTAAGATGTATACCTGCGGCCCAACCGTCTATAACTATGCCCACATTGGAAACTACCGCACCTATGTTTTTGAAGATCTTCTTCGCCGCACCATTAAGTATTTTGGTTTTCCCCTCATTCAAGTGATGAATCTTACTGATGTAGAAGATAAAACGATCAAAGGGGCAATGGAAAAGGGGATTCCTCTTGGCGTCTATACCCAAATTTATAAGAGGGCCTTTTTTGAAGATCTAGAAGCGTTAAATATTCAGCCTGTTGAAATCTATTCAGCAGCTACAGACTATATCTCTGAAATGATCGAGATGATTGAAACCCTTATCGAAAAGGGGATTGCTTACCAAGGAAAAGATGGTGGAGTTTACTATAGCATTAAACACTTCCCCTCTTATGGCCGCCTTTCCCACTTCAAAATTGAGGACCTAAAAGAAGGGGCCTCTGAGAGGGTTTCTACTGATGAGTATGATAAAGAATCAGCAACCGATTTTGTCCTTTGGAAATCTTATGATAAAGAGCGCGACGGCGATGTCTTTTGGGATAGCCCCTTTGGTAAAGGGCGCCCCGGTTGGCATGTCGAATGTTCTGCCATGGCAAATAGACTGCTTGGGGAAACGATCGACATCCATGTCGGTGGTATTGATAACATCTTTCCCCACCATGAAAATGAAATTGCCCAGTCGGAAGGGTGCACGGGGAAACACTTTGTCCGTCACTGGATCCATGCTCACCACCTCATTGTGAATGGTAAAAAAATGTCGAAAAGTCTTGGCAATTTTTTCACCCTCCGCGATCTTTTTGAAAAAGGCTATACCGGAGCCGAAGTCCGTTATCTTCTTCTATCGACCCATTACCGAACCCAACTCAATTTTACCTTAGAGGGACTCGACGCTGCTCGCCAAACCCTTGCCCGTTTCTCCGACTTTATCCACCGCCTCCGCTCAGCAACCGCCCCATCTGGCGCTCCCCTTGCTCCTCTCATCGAAGAAGCACGCACCACTTTTAAAGAGGCTCTTGGCGATGACTTGAATATCTCCGTTTCTCTTGCTGCTCTCTTCGAGATGATCAAAAATGTCAACGCTCTTATCGATGATAATAAAGTGACGAAAGCTGAAGGGGAGAGGGTTCTCACTTTCTTAGAAGAGCTTAATACGGTCATCGGAGTTCTCCCTCTTAAAGAGGAAACTCTCGAAATTCCATCTGAGATCCAAAAGGCCTTTGAGAAACGGCAAGGAGCGCGCGCCTTAAAAGACTGGGCCGAGGCCGATAAACAGCGCGATTTCATACAATCTAAGGGTTATCTCATCGAAGATAGCCCAACAGGCTCCCGCGTCAAGAGGCAATAAGGGGGTTGTCGAAATCCACTCCTATATCTTTTGCATTCTTCTTGAAAAAATATGTCTATTCTATGATAACTTGTAGTCGAAGTGATTAGCTTTAGCCCAAGCAATAAATTCTGAGTCACTAGTTTCATCTAAGAGCAAATAATTGATCCATGTTTGGATTTCTTCTTTTTCATAGTCTTGACGATGGGGCATGAATTGATCTATGTGTGATTTTTGACCAGTAAATTGGATATATCTTTGTGCCAGCATGAAACATTTTTCCTTTCTTTTCCCGGAATCCTTAATTTTTGCAAGAAGGTCTTTGATCTCATAAAGGAAATCTAGTGTTTCAAGAAGATCTAGAATATAGCCAATCCGTTCATCTGATATCGACGAGTCTTGTAAGATATGATAAAAGAAAGTGTCAGAGTCTAAACTGCAATTGCTACTTTCTAAATCTTTCTCCGTTAGACCAATATTAAGGGCCCAGTCAACTCGAAACTCTTCATTGCTACCACCCAATTTATCTTTAAAGATATTAAATAGCTCTCCACATTTACCTCCAATTGCTTTAGCGCATGCCTTTTGGTCTTGGGGCGGTAATCTTAAAAAGTGTTCACAAATAGCGGAATTCATCTCGTCTGAGAGTCCTTCCAATGAAAAAATCTTTGAGTAAAAGTTTGCCCAGAATGGATTTGGATTTGTGTAGTCAATCTCCAGTTTGTTGATATTTACGAGCGTGTTTTGTAAGGAAGATAAAGAAGTGCAGCTGTTGGGATTCCTATCTAAAAATTCCTCAAGATATGCGATGAGTCTATGACTGGTTTGCTTGGAAAGGCTCGAGAAAGACTTGTGAGATTGCTTAAAAATACCATATATGAAACGACTGTTGACGAAAGGGAAGCCTATAAATGCATTGATAATTTCGCTGGAAATTGTATTGGTAGAGCTGTTTATCTTAGAAGCTAACAAATCGGATAAACCGCTCATGTCCTCAGTCAATTTTTTTTCGAGGCAATAGCCAGTAAAAAGTGCAATGGGCAAGGTTGTTTTCCAGGAAGGTTTTCCTAGGAAAAAACCGGCCGCAAAAATAGCGGCACATGAGGAAAGTACCTCCATTTTAAGTAAGCCTTCTTTGGATAGCTTTAAGTTAACGCGCTCTAGAAGCTTACTATTCCATAAGGCAACGCGTCCTGGAAGGGATTGGATTTTCAATCTATCAATGTCAGCTTGAAGAGAATCCTTAATATATTTTTCTAAGCGATAAGATGCAAAAGCTCCTCCTCCAAGAGTCAATAGACTCCGAACTGGGATCCGCGCTCCAATGACTCGTAATGCTTCCATAGCTTTCTCCTTGTTTTCAAGAAACTTTAAAGAACCTCCTTATTTTTCGAAAGAAAAAACTAGGCAGGGTTTAGAAATCCATTCCTAAACTGATGAAGGGTCTTTTTTCCTAATAAGGTCAGTTTTCGACCTTCACAAACTTTACAAGTTTGCTTTGGTCTCCAAACATGCCTTCTAGGAAAAAATCTCTCTTTTCAGTTTCGAAAGCAATTTCCAAACACTGCCTAATCGATAGGACTAACAGATCAAAATTTTAATTGACTTTAGCTTTTCTAGTTGGTTTTGAGGGATAGGTATTATTTCATTACCTGAGTTCATGCAAATACAGGCATTTCAATAGACAAATTAACGAAAATTGATGTCATTTTTTACGACTGAGTGTGAAAAATAGGGTGCAATAGTGACGAAAGCTAAAGGGGAGAGAGTTCTTGCTTTCTTAGAAGAGCTTAATACGGTCATCGGAGTTCTCTCTCTTAAAGAGGAGACTCTCGAAATTCCACCTGAGATCCAAAAGGCCTTTGAGAAGCGACAAAGTACGAAGTCCTTTAGAGTCGAGATGAAAGGGACAAATAATTTAAAACTTTTCTTGCCACTTACTCCATTTTTTGTTAAATTTGTGCGCGTCATGATAGCCGATTAGCAGTTTAGGGAGGAACTGTCGGACTTTAAAAGCTTGTAGAGAAACCTCATTGGAGGTTCTGTGAAACAAGAATCCCTCGCTTATAAGCGAGGGAGGTTTAAATGCTTTGGCTTTCGATACACGACATTTTATTATTTAAGCGAAAGAATGTTATGTATTGAAGTTTTGTTTAACAATCAAACTTTGGAGTGATTATGGAAGGCATTCAACCGGCCTCTTCAAGAGGCCCTCAACTTACTTTTTCAAGTTCCGAAGGGGCTGGGTCTCCTCCGAAGAAAAGACTTATACTATCGGGAAGTTTTAAAAATGAAGGAAAAGCTTCTAACCCTATCGCAGGAAGGGTAACCGCTCAGCCTGTGGGCACTGGTTCATTACCTAACACAGGAAGCATAAATGCTCAATCTGCGAGCTCTGGTTCATTTCCTTTGGCTCAACCTCTTCTTTCAAGTTTAGAAGAAGAAGCTGCAACTCCTGCAAAAGAGGCTGCAGCTTCTGCAGAAAGGACTGAACCTACTGAAAAAAAAGCTCCTCAACCTATCACAGGCAGCATAACCACTCAGCCTGATAAGGGTCTTTTACGCAGAGTTCAGAAAGAATTAGATGGGCTGAAGAGGGCGATAGAGAGGCGAGATCAGCGAATGGAGAAGATTGAGAAGCAAATAATTGAGGTTAAACAGACTTTAGTAGACCTATTACGGACTCTAGTACCAGTGTTAATACATCAGGGAGAATATCTAGAAGCAGAGGATCTTCTTAATAGACTTATAGGACTCTTTCGAGAGCTTGGTGAGGAAAGTTGGTTTGAGGGAGAGGCGCACTATTATTTGGGAGAGACTTTATTAGCGCGAAACGAATATGAGGAAGGGCAAGAGCACTTTATAGAGGCTATAAAGAGATATAAACAGCATGGGGTGACAGGCATGCGTCTTGGAAAGGCTCAAGCTGGGTTGGGAGAGGCTTTATTCAGGCAAGGGAAATATGAAGAAGCAAAAAAGGTTCTCATTGAAGCGAAAACCACGTTTGAGGAAGCCCATGTGAAAGATCCTCATTTTGGAGATGTTTGCGTTTACTTGGGAGTGACTTTGTCACGGCAAAATGAAATAGAAGATGCAAGAAAGATGTTTGAAAAAGCCGAAGAGTTATATAGGGAATTTGGTGGGAAGGGTAATTCCCTTGGAAATGCTCAGAGTAACTTGGCAGGTATTTTATCCAAGCAAGGGAAAGACGAAGAAGCGGTGGCAGCATATCAAAGAGCAGTAGAGACGTTTGAGAAAGCTAGTGTAGAAAGTACAAACCTTGCAAAGGCTCTATATAGATTAGGAGTGGTTTTATTAAATCTAGGACGGAAAGCACCTGCGAAAGAAGTACTCGAACGAGCCCTAGAGATATTCAATAAAGCCGGTGAGAGGGAGTATATTCTTCTTTCCGAAGAGCACCTGAAGAAAGCAAGAGGTTCCTAGGGCTATCTCATCTCACTACCTTCCAATATTTAGATTATAAGTTATTAATATTAAACTAGTTGTGATATTTCGTAATGTGACCATAGATAATCAAGGAGAAAGAAATAGATTCTAACACAATTCCTGCAGGGCAATTTAAAACACATTACTTAAAGATTATGGAAACGGTTCCTTTTGTTTTTAAAATACCGAAAAAATGCCTACTGGATTAAGGGGAGAAATTTTTAACCATAAACTATTTTGCCTTTTCCAAGGATTCAAGGGATCTATTTCCAACTTTCCGATTTCCGATAATCCAAAATCCTTTCAAATAATTGGTTGATCATTTTTCTAGCTTAACTTATCTTCAAAAAATGTACTAAATCGAGTTATCGTTGAGCCATGAAGAAGTTATCTATTTTCCTTTTACTTGTCTGTTCTATTTATGCTAAAGAGCCCATTCGTGTGTATGTCGACGTTGTGGGAGATCTCTTCCATGCCGGTCACGTTCAATTTTTTGAAAAAGCCAAAGCTTATGGCGACTATCTTATCGTGGGGATTCATGAAGATGAGGTGGTGACAGATTACAAAAGGCGTCCCTACCTCACCATGGAGGAGAGGCGTATTTCGATCGAAGCCTGTCGTTGTGTTGATGAGGTGATTCTCGATGCTCCTCTAGGCATCAGCAAGGAGTGGATCAAGAAGCACAATATTCACATTGTGGTTCATGGGGATGACTATGTAGACAATCCTAACATTTCCCAATATGCTGTTCCCATCGAAATGGGGATTTTTCGCACTGTTCCCTATACCAAAGGTATTTCAACCTCCGATATTATTCGTCGCATCGAGGGGCGGATGCTCGAGAAAAAAGCCTCAAAAGTCGTTGCTTCTAAGTGATTTGGTTGGGCAATTAAGGCGATGACTTGCTCCCTATTCCTCAGGGCGCATCATCGGGAAGTAAAGAACATCGCGGATCGAGAAAGCATCGGTGAAGAGCATCGTGAGACGATCGATTCCGATTCCAAGACCACCGGTTGGAGGCATCCCTTGGCAGATCGCTTCGATAAATTCTTCATCCATGGGGTTAGCTTCCAGATTGCCTCCTTCGCGCAGTTTGTTTTGTCTTTTGAGAAGTTTCCTTTGCAGCTCAGGATCATTAAGTTCTGAGTAGGCGTTGCAAAACTCATAGCCGAGAATAAAAGACTCAAACCTTTCGACAAACTTCTCATCGCGGAGTTTTGGATCGCGATGGAGTTTGCACAGGGGGGTTGTTTCAATTGGGTGGTCGATGATGTGATGAGGTTGGATTAGATGGTGCTCTGCAAATTCTTCAAAGAGAAGGGCAATGAGCTTGCCTCGGGGAGCATTATTGATTTTTTCATCTTCGATCTTTCCTTTGAGTTTGGCGCGCATATCGTCATCGGAAAGTTTATCGGGATCGATTTTTCCGTAGGTTTTAATCGCATCTTTCATCGAAAGGCGTTTCCAGGGGGTTTTTAGATCGATGAGGTGCTTGTTTCCTTGTTTATCTTTACGCATCCCAATTTCCGTAGTGCCATAGAGTTCTTTAGCGAGATGTGCGAAGAGATTTTCGGTGTGGACCATCACATCGTTGTAGTCCCAGAAAGCGGCGTAAGATTCGAGCATGGTAAACTCAGGATTATGGGTCCGATCGAGCCCTTCATTTCGGTAAACCTTACCGATTTCAAAGACGCGAGAAAGACCGCCTACGATGAGTTTTTTAAGTGAGATCTCAATGGAAATCCGGAGGTACATCATTTGGTGGAGGGCATTGAGGTTGGTAATAAAAGGGGAGGCTTCAGCGCCACCATAAATATTTTGCAGAACAGGAGTTTCCACCTCGATAAAATTGGAATCTTCATAGTAACGACGGATTTTGGAAACGAGGAGACTTCGCGCCTGTAGACGTTTTACCGACTCAGGATTGGTGATGAGGTCAAGCCAACGTTTGCGGTAGCGGGTTCCTTT
Organism: Simkaniaceae bacterium; assembly: GCA_028281675.1. GTDB lineage: Bacteria > Chlamydiota > Chlamydiia > Chlamydiales > Simkaniaceae > Neptunichlamydia. The sequence continues at coordinate 8,736 of JANQJL010000005.1, read as the reverse complement.
GTCGGTAATTCCACTATGTTTATCGGGAAGGGGAAGGAGGGTTTTACAAAGGAGGGTCACCTCAGAAGCAAAGATGGTGAGCTCTCCTTTTTGGGTGCGGAAGAGGTAGCCTTCAACGCCGACAATATCGCCAAGGTCGAGTTTTTTTTCGATAAATTTAAGGGGAGCCTCTCCTTCTGGAAGACCATTGACTTTGGTTTGATCTCTATTAAACATCACTTGGATCCGTCCCGTCTCATCTTGCACTTGACCAAAGGCATTTTTTCCCATAGCGCGAAAAAGAACTAGACGTCCTGCGATCCTTGCAGCGTCCGTTGTGCTACCTTCTGCTTCTTCACTTGTTCCAACGGCCAATCCCTCAAATTTATCAGATAAGGCGCGCATTTGATGGGTGGGTTCATACTTATGAGGGTAGGGATCCATTCCCATTTCGCGGATCTCTTTGAGTTTTTGTTTCCGTATTTGGAACGATTCATGAAAGTGGTAATCGGGCTCGGGAAGATCCAGCGCAATGTGTCGATTTTCAACTTTCGATTCTTCGCAAACTTTAGGAATTTCATGATCGAGATAATAGGTCTCAGCTTGCCCGTCGCAATACTTTTGAATGAGAGTTTTTAGTTCATTTAGGGCATTTGTTATCTCATCGGGGCGCGTATGCTCAAGTCCTTCGATAACAAGGGAGACATTTTTACTCTCTTCAGTAATTTTTGATTTGTCACTTTCCCGCCAGTTCCACGCTTTACAAAGAACCTCTTTATCATCGCGGTAGATAATTTCACCCTCTTTAGCGGTGTCTTCTTCTCGTGATCCCAGGGTAACAAATGGTTCATTTCCTTTTGCCATTGCAAGGCGAATCGTTCCACTGACCTTGTCCAGATCGTCAGCTCCTGCGGGGAGACTATGTTTTACTGAGATCATATTGTACAAGTTGACAACTGGGTTGATATTAGGAAGCCCTTTATCAGCGATGACCCGCCGAATAAGAGCTTCTGCAGAACACCGATAAGAGGAAGGTTTATATCCAAAAGCTTTATAAGCCTCCCGCCAATCTAAAATTTTAGGCTCCTTAGTGATTTCTTTCCCTGCATATTTCTTTTTGACACTCTCGGAATTCGTTTCGACAAGTTTGGCGATTTCATCCATATCGCCCTGGTTTTTGATCCCTTTGACAATAAGGACCCCAATCTTTAATTGGGGATATTTTTCAATAACGGATGGTTCAATATAAAAGTTCATCATAATCACATAGTTTTTAGCTCAATCATAACCTATGGGCCATTATGAATCCATTGTAAATTATACCCCTCGTATTTCAAAATTTGGTTTTTCCCTTCATCAGCATCCTGATCTTTAGCTCCCTCTGCATCGCTCCTATCTCTTGGATAGGAGGCTGCTTCGAGGGAGTTAAATCTCAAGCGCTGATTTTGGCAAAACTCCAATTTTTGAAACACGAAGGGTATAGTTAGTGGAGAAAGGCTTTATAGACTAACCACTAGTGGTTAGGGATAGTAAAATAAAAGTTTATTGATTAAGGCGTGTCACCAATTACGCTGCGTAGTCTTACAACTTTGCTTTAATTGATGACACCCCTTAACACTAAGGAATAGTCACATGAAGCTTGCTAGTTTTATTGTTTCGCTACTGTTACTGCCGCAGATTCTTTTTTCGGCAAATCCCTTAGAGCAGCCAAAAAAATAGCTTAAAGCTATTCCCCTCTTTCCCTTTAAGCAAAGGTTGAGATCGGGTCGATATCGATGAGAAGGCGGATGGAGCGGGGGAGGTTTGCTTTCGCTCGCGTTTCTTCAAGGAGAGAGGAAAGAAGGAGGGGATTTGTCCCCTTGATGAGGAGCTTGAACCGGAAGTTATCTTTGATTTTGGCATAGCCCGAAGGGATAACGGGGTAGAGTGTATAGGATGGGGGAAGTTTCTTAAGGAGGGTGCTATAGAAACTTTCAGCGCAGCATTTCACATGAGCCTCATTTTTTCCAGAAAAGATCAGTTTAGCTAGGCGAGAAAAAGGGGGGAAAGCAAAGAGCTCCCGCGCTTCCATCTCCTCTTGATAAAATGTTAGATAATCTTCGGTTGATGCATGGTGAAAAATAGGGTGTCCTTTAAGGGAGGTTTGGATGATCACTTTTCCTTTGAGATCTCCCCGTCCAGAGCGTCCAGAGACTTGCGTTAGAAGTTGAAAGACATTTTCGCTCGCACGGAAATCGGGGAGGTTTAGGGCGCCATCGGAGTTAAGAACCCCGACAAGGGTGACTGCAGGAAAGTGGAGCCCTTTCGCAACCATTTGTGTTCCAATCAAAACATCAGCTTTTCCCGACTTAAATTGTTTAAAGAGGAGATCGTGACTCCCCTTGTGGCGGGTCGTATCTGCATCCATTCGAAGGGTGCGAATATCAGGGAAGAGGGCATGCAGAGCTCTCTCGACTTGTTCGGTTCCCACCCCTTTAAAGTTGAGTGTTGCAGTCCCTTTACAGTTGGGGCATGCGGTTGGTGGGGGAGCAATGACAAAAGAGCAAAGGTGGCAGGCAAGGTGATTCGTTTTTTTATGGAAAGTGAGGCTCACCGAGCAGTGAGGGCATTTTACACTTTCTCCGCAGCCAGCGCACATTTGAAAGGTATGATAGCCCCGACGGTTTAAAAAGATGAGAACTTGCTCTCCTTTTTGAAGGCGCCCTTTAATCCCATCGATAAGATCGGAGCAGAAAAGGGTAAACCCTTCTGATTTGGCATACTCGGCTTTCATATCAACGATTTTTACTTTGGGAAGAATGGCTCCAGTTGCCCGTTTTTTTAGAGTGCTAAGTTTATACTTTCCTGAGGTAGCATTGGCATAACTTTCCAGCGAGGGAGTGGCACTCCCAAGAACAACGGTGGCCTCTTCTATTTTCCCCCGCATAATGGCAACATCGCGGGCATGATAACAGGGCTCTTCATCGGTTTGTTTATAAGAAGATTCTTGCTCTTCATCAACGATGATGAGACCCAAATTTTTCACAGGGCTAAAAATAGCAGAGCGGGCTCCAACAACGATTTTGATCTCTCCTTTTCGGATCCCATGCCAAATATCAAATCGCTCCCCATCGCTAAGACGGTGATGCAAGATTCCCATCTTTTCGGTGAAGCGAGATTTGAGCCGTTCGATGACTTGAGAAGTGAGGGCAATTTCTGGAACCAAAAGGATTACCCCCAAACCCATTCTTCGTGCTGCATCGATTGCTTGCATATAGACTTCAGTTTTTCCGCTCCCTGTCACACCATGAATAAGGTGAGTTTGAAAGGTTTTAAGATCGGCGGTAATTTTTTTGAGGGCCTCTTTTTGCTCGTTGTTGAGTGTTTTTGGTTTTGCTGGGAAAAACTCCATGCCTTCTAGAGGAGAGCGGTCCATCTGCAATGATTCTATCGAAATGATTTTCTCTTTTTCTAGGGTAACGACAGGACTTCTCGACACTCCAGCTATCTCTAAAAGTTCGGTTAGTAAAATACCCCTCGGTTTTTTTAGAAGGACATCGAGGATCTTTGCTTGAGAAGGGTGTTTTTCTCTTAAAGAAATAGCGCGTTCTACTATTTGTTTGGGAGTTATTAGGCGGCGGACAAAAAGTTGTTTTTTCTCTTGCATTTCCTTCCGAATCGTTGCTGGCAGAAGAACCTTTAAGACTTTCCGAAAAGAGGTGCAATAATAACGAGAGATCCAATCTGCAAGCTTAAAAAGCTCTGGTCCAATCATCCTCTCTTCTGAAAGGATCTTTTTAATCGGTTGCACCTTCGGAACAGAGGGGCTGTTTTTGATGGCAACAATGGTCCCTTTCCGCAAGGAATTTTGGACAGGGACAAGAACGCGGGTTCCTATTTCAACATCTTCGTGGAGTCCATAGTCAAGGGGGTGATCAAGCCCTTTATCTAAGATGACGGCAGCGAATCGATCGTGTTGCATATGACGTTCCAAAGTGAGCGCTTTAAATAAGGGTCTTTGTAATAGAGGGAGAGGTCGGGAAGGAGGAGGAGAGGAATATTGCCAAGCTTTCGTTTTTTTTGTTGGGGCGTTTCTTGATAGAAAGGGAGGAGCTCTTTATTTCCAAAGAGGAAGATGTCGGGGATGATGATGAGTTTGAGATTTTCTGACTCTAAAAAAAGATCCCACTTCTTTCCGATGGTGATGTCGACGAGGTGACAGGAACCATAGACGGTGTCGATCGCTTTGGCTATCCGCTGCACAAACTTTCGATACTCAATTCCCTGAAAAAGAATAGGAATTGCAGGGGTTCCTTGCTTCTCTTTCCAAGCTTCTTTGATTTGCTTTGCCTTATAATCGCTTGGCACACTTTCATGGATATAAAGATCGGGATCGATCTCTTTCAAAATCTTTCGGGTCCCTTCGGTCGGCTCGTGGGGAGGAGCAGGAAGGGGCTCGAGTTTGATAAAGGTCTTGGTCTCTTTTGGTTTTTCAGGAGGGGGAGGGAGGGACTCTTTTGAGGGAGCTACAAACTGTGGCTTAGGTTTGGGTTTTGGGGGCTGCGGCAGTGGTGGAAGCTCCATTTTTGCTACCTCTTCCCTTGTTGGCAAAAGCCCTCGAAGATAGGTTAGGGTGTCATTGATAAGTAAATTATAGTCGGAATCGTTCATGCCTTTCATTTAAACATAAATGGTATTAGGAGAAAAGAGCATCGATGTAGGCTTCCGGAGAAAAGGGGACAAAGTCTGCAGCCCCTTCCCCAATTCCAATGTAGCGGATAGGGATTCCCATCCGATGATAGATCGAGAGGATAATTCCCCCTTTGGCCGAGCCATCGAGCTTTGTGAGGATCAGACCTGTTAATGGGGTGAACTCATTAAAGATCTTTGCTTGATCAAGGGCATTTTGTCCGGTCGTTGCATCGAGAACGAGATAAATTTCATGGGGGGCATCGGGAACAACCTTTTCAGAGACCCGTTTGATTTTGGCGAGCTCATTCATCAGATCAGTCTTCGACTGGAGACGGCCAGCGGTGTCAGCGATGACAACATCATGGCCCCGCGCTTTGGCAGCGGTTAGAGCATCAAAGATAATGGCGGAAGGATCGCCGCCAGGGGTTCCCTTAACGCAGTCGATCTTCAGCCTTTCCGACCAGGTACTCAGTTGTTCAATGGCAGCAGCACGGAAAGTATCTCCTGCTGCAAGCATCACTTTCTTTCCCTCTTCCTTATAGATGCGGGCAAGTTTAGCACAGGAAGTTGTTTTTCCACTCCCATTTACCCCAACGACAAGGATGACTTTGGGCGCCTTATTCGACTTTTTCCCTTGAACATGAGGAGGCTTATGAAGGATATCCTCTGCATGGGATTTCATCGCCTCAATGGGATGATTATATTTTTTCCCATAACTTTTTACGTGTTGCACAAATTCAGTGACAAGAGTCGATCCAAGATCAGCTTCAAAGAGAATTTGTTCAAGCTCATCGAGAGTTTCCTCATCAAGAGGTCCTGTTAAGAGTTTCTGGATTTTATCGCCCAGAATCGAGCGGGTTTTGGAAAAAGCTTTCCGAAGTTTGTTAAATCCTGACTTTAAAAGACCAAACATTGTTACCTAAGATTTTTCATTGATCGATAATCCATCCTACCACATATAGAAATTATGGACACTCATGAGTATCAAGCTAAAGAAATTTTGAAAAAGTATGGCATGCCAATTCCTGAATTTGGAGTGGCAGCATCGTCTGCTGAAGTAGAACAAGTCGTACAACTCTTGAGGCTTAGCGAGGCAGTCGTTAAGATTCAGGTCCATGCTGGCGGCCGGGGAAAAGCTGGAGGGGTGAAGTTTGCCAAATCAAAAGATGAGATTGTCGAAATCTCAAAAAAGCTTATTGGCATGAAGATGGTAAACAATCAGACAGGACCACAAGGGATTATTGCACATAAGGTTTTGATTACAAAGCCTGTCGATATCGCAAAAGAATACTATTTAGGAGCGATTATCGATCGGGAACATGCGATGCCAATCCTCATCGCCTCACCAGAGGGGGGGGTGGATATCGAAGTGATTGCAGAAAAGACGCCGGAGAAAATTCTAAAACTGCCAATAGGACTTGATGGAAGTGTGAAGCCTTATTACCTTTTAAGACTTGCAAATTTTATGGGTTGGAAGGGGAAAACAGCCAAACAGGGGATGGAGGTCGCTGCCTCTTTAGCAAAAGCCTTTATAGAGACAGATAGCTCCCTTCTTGAGATCAATCCCCTTGTTAAAACAGAAGAGGGGGAAATCTGGGCGATCGATGCAAAGCTTAGCATCGATGATAACGCCCTTTTCCGCCAAAAAGAGATTGTCACATTCTACGATCCGACTCAGCTGCCACAAAATGAGGTGGCTGCTCAGGCTCATGACTTGGCCTATATTTCCTTGTCAGGAAATATTGGATGTATGGTCAATGGAGCAGGTCTTGCGATGTCAACGATGGATATCATCCACCACTACGGAGGAGAGCCTGCAAACTTTCTTGATGTGGGTGGGGGAGCAACCAAAGAAAAAGTGACGGAAGGGTTTAAGATTATCCTTGCGGACGAAAATGTAAAAGCGATCCTTGTCAACATCTTTGGGGGGATTATGAACTGTGCCACTATTGCAGAAGGGGTCATCGCAGCCTCTGAGGAGCTGAGCATTAAAATCCCTCTCATTGTTCGCCTTGAAGGGACCAATGTTGAAGAGGGGCGCCGCATCCTTAAAGAGTCAAAACTAGAAATCATCTCTGCAGAGGGAATGGCCGATGCAGCAGAAAAAGCTGTTGCTTCCCTAAAAGGGGGAAAATAGATGGCAATCCTTGTGAATAAAAACACCAAAGTGATCACACAGGGAATCACCGGAAAATCGGGACAATTCCATACTCAAGAGTGCATAAAATATGGGTCGAAATTTGTTGGGGGAGTCACTCCTGGAAAAGGGGGGCAATCGATCTTTGACCTTCCTATCTTCGATACCGTTTATGCTGCCAAGCAAAAAGTCGATCCTGATGCTACCATGATTTTTGTTCCGCCACCTTTTGCAGCAAATTCCATTTTGGAAGCAGAAGATGCCGGTATCCCTCTCATTATCTGTATCACCGAGGGGATCCCCATTCGGGATATGCTCGAAGTATCAAGGGTGATGAAAGGCTCAAAAACCTCAAGACTTATTGGACCTAATTGCCCAGGGGTGATCACTCCTGACGCATGCAAAATTGGGATCATGCCCGGTTACATTCATAAAAAAGGGAAGATAGGGATTGTTTCCCGTTCGGGAACACTCACCTATGAAGCCGTATGGCAAACCACTCAAAATGGATTAGGACAGTCGAGTTGTGTCGGGATTGGAGGAGATCCGCTCAATGGGACAAACTTTATCGATGTGCTCAAACTATTCGAAAAAGACCCCGACACGCACGGCATTCTCCTTCTTGGGGAAATAGGGGGAAATGCGGAAGAAGAGGCTGCTGATTGGATCAAAGCCAACTGCAGTAAACCTGTTGGTGGGTTTATCGCAGGTGTCACCGCCCCTCCTGGAAGACGGATGGGACATGCAGGCGCTATTGTCTCTGGCGGAAAGGGGACCGCAGAAGGTAAGATGGAAGCTCTACGTGCTGCAGGCGTCCATGTTGCAAAGACTCCCGCAGAAATAGGTAACACCATTCTAAAAGCTATGAAATCATGAAAATACCCGTTAAAATCTCACCCTTCTTCTTTGTGACAGCCGTCCTTATTGGCTGGATCAATAGTATGCAAACCCCTCACCCCATCATTTTGACACTTATTTGGGTTGTGGTGATTTTTATTTCAATCCTTGTCCATGAATATGGCCACGCCTTAACCTCCCGTTATTTTGGGCAAAAGCCTCGCATTCAGCTCGTTGCCTTTGGAGGGCTTACCTATCCTGAAGGGCCACGCCTTCGTGGGTGGCGCGAGTTCCTTGTTGTTTTAAATGGCCCCATTTTTGGTTTTTTACTTTTTCTCCTTTCTTTTTTCATTTTATCGACCGGTTTTTTTGAAAATCCCTTTATCCTCGTCTCTTTAAAAATCTTTACCTGGGTTAACCTCTTTTGGACCATTGTAAATCTCCTTCCTGTGATGCCTCTTGATGGAGGGCAACTCCTCCGTGTTGTTTTAGAATCGATCTTTGGTGCCAAAGGGCTCAAGTATGCGATCTTTACAAGTATGCTCCTCTCTTGCGCCTTTAGCATTGCCTTTTTCTTCATTGGATATTTTCTTGTAGGGGCAATCTTCTTCCTTTTTGCCTTTCAAAATTTTAGCGTTTGGAGACAGTCGCGCGTTGTCACAGAAAGTGACCGAAGTGATGAGATTGCTAGGGGGATGAAAGAAGTTGAAGATCTTCTGAATAGTAACCAAAAAGAAGCTGCTATTCCAAAACTTGAAGAGGTTCGAGCTAAAGCCAAACAGGGGATGATCTTTAACCTCACAACGCAATATCTTGCGGCCTTAAAAGGAGAGAAAAATGAGTACCAAGCCGTTTATGACCTCCTTAACCCCATTAAGAAACATCTCAATCCTGAGTCAAAGCTCCTCCTCCACCGCGCCGCTTATGAAGTGAAAGATTATCCCCTTGTCGTCGAGCTTGCAGGTCCCTCTTTCCAACTCCTTCCCGACCCACAAATCGCTCTTAATAGCGCCGAAGCGTGTGCTGCTCTTTCTAAGGTTGAGCCTGCAATTGGTTGGCTGAAAGCTGCTCATAAAGGGGGGATTGACAACCTCGAAAAGATCCTCTCGAAA
>JANQJL010000017.1 GCA_028281675.1 Simkaniaceae bacterium | reverse complement strand
AATCGACAGGCGATTTGCAAGTCATTCTGGACCGATGTTCTCTGATCCAGCTAAAGAAGTGAATTTTAACGCGCTTTCTTATCAGATGAGAGGGGAAGCAGCCCGCTTCCATGGATACCAGGCCCAAGCTGTGGCTGACTTCACTAAAGCTATTAATATGAATCCGACAGATCCAATGCCCTACCTGCAGAGAGGTACTTCTTACTTTGATATGGGTCAATACAACAAATCTATTGAGGATTTTAATAATTTCGCGTCTCAAGTTGAGAAGGCTCCTGAGAAAATTCCATTTTCTACACCAGAGTTCACCTTAGGTTTTGCAAAGGGTTTGCCAAAGGGGATTTATGAATCTGGAAAAGGAATTATTTTATTTCTTGGAGACTTAATTACTCACCCTATCCACACTTCAACACAAATGTATGACGCGCTCGGAGCACTTGCCAGACTTGCTCGTGATGATGAGTGGGGGGTCATCGGAGAGGTATTATCTCCAGAGATTCATCAATTAGTTGTCCAGTGGGACACCCTCCCTTCAGATAAAAGAGGAGAGCTTGCTGGATATGCCTTTGGAAAACATGGAGCAGACATTGTAGTACCTGGAGCTATAGCCAAAATCGCAAGTAAAAGCGCAAAGAGTGCAAGAGAACTGGCTGCTGTCTTAAAAAATCTCCAAAAGGCTGAAAGAACGCTCGTTCTTGAAACAGCTGCCGGAGTTGGAAACACTGCTAAGGTGGGAGAAATCATAAGTAACGGAAGGAAGACCGCTCTTTTAGGAGATGAATTAGGGTTTACTGCAAAGGAAATGGGTCAATTAAAACAGGCCGGAAAGTTAGAAACCACAGTAACAGAGGCTTATGAACACTTAAATCTTCCTGCGCAGGAATCTGTAAAGTTGTTTAGAAATGCTGGGCAAGCATTAAAGCAGCACCAGGGAATATATATGCCTGAGGCAAAAATTAGAGAGCTTATTCACAGCACTGGCATTTCAACTTTTCCAAAACCAAAAGGTATCCCCCAAGAATACCGAGTGAAACTTTCTAAAAAACCAGGAGGCATGAAGTACGTCCATCCTAAAGATGAAGGAACATACGTAAGAATTATGCCAGGAAAGCCACATAGTAAAAACCCAAAACAGCAAAAACCGTATGTCAATCACAGAGTCAATGGAAAATCCGTTGATAAACACGGTAATATAGTTCCAAACAACTCTGAAGAATCCCATATCTTGCTTGAAGAATTTACGTATAGGGACATGTAATTATGGAAAACAATTCAGCTAAGCAGCAAAGACTAGGTAGTTTCATTGAAAATATAGCCCACATTTCTGATGGGAGATACCAAAAACGTGTATGGATAAAAAACGAAGGACCGGAATGTGAAGATATTGACGATGCTTTATGTGATTTTTTTGATGATGGAGACCCTATTTTAGAAGAGCACAAAGACTTTGGAATTACTAAAACACAGTATAAATTTTTGATAGCATTGAGAGAAAAATTGGACAGTTTTATAGATGAGTATGGAGTCTTTGCCCAAGAAATGCCCACTGAGAATCTTATAAAACTTCCTGAATGGAAGCAGATTATGAATCTAGCAAAGGATGTATTAAAAGCTTTTGATTTTAAAAAAAACTAAAAAATATTAATTAAAATTATGAAAGACGAAAGATATAAAAACTATCTTACAGGTTTAATATCCATAATTAAGAAACAAACAAAAGAAGATTCTTAGGAATTGATTAGGTGTTATGTTGATAAAGGAAAACGGGTGAGGATTGCTTGTTTTCCCTATGGTGCGCCAACCATAGAAGCAATGGAGATTTTTGCTGGGTCTGCTCCGAGGTCGGTAAGTTTTTGTAGGGTAAAGAGAGTGCTCCCTCCGGTGGCAATCATAGGGTCTAGGATGATGTTATGTTCATTTGCAGAAAGGGGAGGAAGCTTTTCATATTAGAGTTGGGGCTGAGCTTTTTCATCGCGGTGGATACCTATAAAGCCCACGGGGGCATTTTCAAAAGTTTCCATAAAAATAGGGAGAAGAACCATCCCAGCACGGAGGATTGGGATCAAGATAATTTTTTCTGACTCGATTTCTTTTTTGACTTCTTCTGCAATAAGAGATGTTAAGGTATTGGAAGCCCTTGGAGGACATAGAGGTGTTTTTCTCGCGGAGAATATCTAAATATTTTTCGTGCATTGACATATTACATTGTATGAAAAGTTATTGGTACAATTTTACCCATCTTTTCGGTTCTGGAGCCCTCTAATCTCGCCTTGTCCATAGATAATGTTCTCGATTTTTCGAGGCCCCCAGAAACAAAAATCTAGGCGCAAATTGCTACAAGAATATTTTACACAATGTAATATTTTGCACTGTAGCAAATTATTCATAAATAAGGTAAAATCGCCTCCTATGAAACCAAAAGATTTACCTTATCCCTATAAGTGGGAGGATCGCCATCCTCTTCTCAAAGATAAGATTTTTTATGTGCCCGAATACTATTTTGAACATCAGAAAGAACTCTTCCCAAATTTGCACGACTATTTTGGAAATGACAACCCGATTCATTTGGAATATTGCAGTGGCAATGGCGAGTGGATTATCAACCGTGCACGGCAAAACCCTAGTGTAAATTGGGTCGCTGTCGAGATCTGGTTTGAGCGGGTCCGAAAAATTTATTCGAAAATGGTTAATTATGGGATTGAAAATCTTATCATTATCTCTGGGGAAGGGGTTACCTTTTCACGAGAGTATCTCTCTGATAGCTGTATTGATGCCGCTTATGTAAATTTTCCCGATCCTTGGCCGAAGGATCGCCACGCAAAGCATCGGATTATTCAACGCCCCTTTGTCGAAGAGCTTCGCCGCACCGTGAAGAGGGAGGGAACTGTTACCCTTGTCACCGATAACATCCCTTACAAAGAGCAAATGGAATATGAAATGCAAGAATGGCCGAAAATTGAGATGGTCCATGAAGATTATGGCTCATCGTTTTTTGAACGTCTCTGGCTCTCTCATGGATTAGAAATTCACCATATGTGTTATGTTAACCGTTGATCATAGGGGATTTGATCCCCTTCCTCATTCAATTATTTCAATTCGATTAGATGGATCGTTAAACTCTGATCTTGTGTGGAATATTACTGCTAATGACCCCCATATTCTATGGGAGCTTGACTTCAATATTAAATTTTTAAACCCAGCACCTCTTGCATCTTACCAACTAGCAGTCCGGATTTTCGTTGAAAGCATCTGGGAAAAACATCGAGAAAATACCCTTGGTGTCATTCTTTATAAAGGAGCTATTCCCCCTTTTGAGATGAAGGCCTTTGCTGATTATCTCCATCACATTGCAGCGGGACTTCCCGATGAAGTTCCTCCTTTTGCTCTTTTCGATTGTGTTGGGGATCCCCTTCTATTTTCCAAGGAGATCTTCCCTCATATTCATTTGGGCTTCAGGTCAGGACCTATTGGCCCTATTCAGTGGGGAGAAACGTTAATCCCACGAAGATATGATGCAAGATTGGGTGTTGTCCTCCCTCTCTGCAAAAAGGGACTTCAGTTCGATGAGGTAGACGAGTGTTTAAAAGAACTTAAAAAAACTCCATACCGTTTGATCAATGAGCCTTATTTAACAGAAGAGTGGGATGATCTTGATGAAATCATTATTTTTTCAAATTTAATTTCCCCGTGGGGACGTCGAATGATTCAAGGGTTCGAAGCAGCCGGGGGGAAGGTAAGAAATTTCGGGGTAGAGGGATTCGAACCCCCGGCCTTCTGCTCCCAAAGCAGACGCGCTAGCCAAGCTGCGCTATACCCCGAAAATGATTGACCATGCTATCGTATCTGCAGAATTCTAGCAACTAAATTTTAATAGGAGCCCACAATGGAATCAATCGAATCAAGGGGTATTGAATCCAATGCGTCGTATCCTGAAGTCCTAGCTAAAAAACTCCAATATGGAGCAAATGAGATGCGGGGAGTCATGTGGAGCTCAGAGTCGCATTTTATGATGACATGGGGTTTTTTAGACCGCCCTATGGGGTCATTTTTTTCCAGGGGAATAAGTGCGATTACCCTTTTTGCAAGTGTATTTATAGGAATTTCTGGACAGCTTTTATTAGGATTTTCACACCGCTTGCAATCGAAAGAATACACTTACTGGAGAGGGGAGGGTGAGGAGAACTTAATAGCTCCTGAGCAAACAAAAGTGATGCATCTTAATGCCTGTATGTTTCCTGGGAGTCTTCCCTATCAATTTGGGAAGATGTCGCCTGCAAGTGAAAGAATGGGCTTGCTTATTCAAAAGGTTCAAAACAAAAGTCCCGATATTCTCTTTCTATGTGAGTTTAGCCCCGTTTTTTCTGGGAAACTTTATAAGGAGCTTAAGGGGGAGTATAAGCACTTCTTTGTGAATATTGGCTCATGCGCATTAGGAATGGATGCTTCCATGGCTGTTTTATCAAAAGTGCCAATACTTAACCGACCAAAGTTTATTCCAACTCGGATTGAGGCTGAAGGGGATCAAAAATGGATGTATCGGGGGTATTTTGTCTTTGAGACAAAAGGGTGCAACTACCTCTATGCTCACCTCCACCCTCCAGGAGCAGAAGGAACAAAAGAAATACGGAAAAATCAGCTCGATGAAATTAGAGAGCTAACAAAAGCTGGCACCAGGCCTTGGGTTATTGTTGGCGACTTGAACATTGATCGGAATAAGCCTGAATATCAAAATATGAATGGGTTTAATGATACCCTAACAAAAGAGACAATAACCTATCAGGAAAATGGAATTGAAGAATCAATTGATTATATTGTCACTCCCGATGATCAATTAAAAATCGTAACTGAGGTAGAGAAAGATTTAACTCTTTCTGATCATAGCACATTAGTTGCAATGATTAGCCTTGGTCAAAATTGATTGGTGATCTAGAATTTTTCCAAACATGCTTGCATAGATCTTAGCAACTCATGTATGTATAGAAACATGTCTGCGTTTAATGAATATCCAGCAACCGCGAAGCTACGTAAGCTTGCCGAAAAACCACTTGATCTTTCTAAAGAGGGCAACCTCTCTTGTAAAAGAGTGAGTCAAATGACTTGCAAGTGCCTTAATCTTAAACTTATGTATGGAACTGAAAGGGTGAATGAAAAGACCCTTGATGCCCTTTATGAGCTTGCTAACGAGGCGGGTGTTTACGAAAAGATGAAAGCGATGCAGTCTGGAGAGATCATCAATAAAATTGAAGGACATGAAAGTGAGAACCGGATGGTCCTTCATACCGCCATGCGAGATTTTTTCGACAGGCAAAATGAAAAAGAGCAAGCAAAACAGGCTGTAGCGCTTGCCTATGCTGAACTTGAAAAACTAAAATCCTTCCTCGATGGAATCGAAAAAGAAGGGTTCACCGATATGATCCAAGTAGGAATTGGAGGGTCGGAGCTCGGGCCGAAAGCGATTTATTTGGCCTTAGAAGCTTTTAAGAGAGAAGGACGGCGCGTTCATTTTATTTCAAATGTTGATCCTGACGATGCAGCACGTGTTATTAGGAGAGTAGACTTAAGTAAAACCCTTGTTGTGATTGTTTCAAAATCGGGAACGACTCTTGAGACTCTCACCAATGAAGAACTGATCCGGAAAAAATTTCTGGGTGAGGGACTTTCCCCGAAGAATCACTTTTTAGCTGTCACTGGAAAGGGGTCTCCAATGGATGATCCTGACAAGTATAGGAAAGCCTTTTTCATTTGGGATTATGTTGGAGGGCGCTATTCTGCTACTTCAATGGTTGGATGCGTTAGTTTAGCTTTTGCTCTTGGAATGGAAAAACTTCTCGATTTTTTGAAGGGGGCCTCTTGCATGGATAAAGTAGCCCTTGGAGAGGATCCCCAACAAAATCTCCCCCTTCTTTCAGCTCTTTTAGGAATCTGGAACCATAATTTTTTAGGACTCCCTACGACAGCCATTATCCCTTATTCTCAAGCGATGTCCCGTTTCCCTGCTCATCTTCAACAATGCGATATGGAATCCAATGGAAAGCGAATCGATAAGGAGGGAAATGAAGTAGATTTTTCAACAGGACCCATTATTTGGGGAGAGCCAGGAACTAACGGGCAACATTCCTTTTATCAACTTATTCATCAAGGGACAATCCCCGTTCCTGTCGAGTTCATTGGTTTTGCAAAAAACCAATATGATGAAGATACTTCTTTTAAAAAAACAACGTCTCAAGAAAAGCTCCTTTCCAACCTCTTTGCACAGTCGATTGGGCTGGCAAGAGGACAAGAAAGTGATAATCCCAATAAGGTTTTCCCAGGAAACCGCCCGAATCGAGTACTTTTGGCTGAAAAGTGTGATCCCTATACCATGGGTGTGATCCTCTCCTATTACGAGAATAAAGTGGCCTTCCAGGGCTTTATATGGAATATCAACTCCTTTGATCAAGAAGGGGTTCAGCTTGGCAAAGTTCTAGCCAATAAAATTATCGACCAATTTGCTAAGAAAAGGAAAGAAGAAGAGTTTCATGAAGATTTTCCTCTTGGCGCTATCTACATCGATCAGTTAAAAGATCTCTAATGCTTTGTATTCTTAAGTTAAGGTAGGCAGTGTTTGGAAATCCATTCCTAAACTGATGAAGGATCTTTTTCCCTAATAAGGCCAGTTTTCGACCTTCACAAACTTAGTTATACCATTTCCAAAAAATAAAGTGGTGAATTAGGTATTACCCGTGAATGCGACCTATTTCGCGGCAGCGGCCTTTTGAATTAGCGGAGATACAAGCTGAGTGCCGAGCCAAGGTGAGGCCACCTTGGCGAAGG
>JANQJL010000062.1 GCA_028281675.1 Simkaniaceae bacterium | reverse complement strand
CGAAGCTGGCTTCGTGCAAGCCAGGGAGATCGAGCGCAAAATTGTCGGTGAAAAGATCTGGATGAATTTTCACTATTTTAAATTACTTCAGCTATAACTCTATGTACCACTCTTTATCTCTCGAAATATACGAAGTTTTCCAAAATTGAATCCCAGGAAGAGAAGGCTCTTCAACAGGTCCTAGGCAATAAAAGCCGGTTCCACTCCCAGTCATCGTGGCAGTTTTAAAACCAAGATTTATTAGCCCCTCTTTGAGCTCCCAAAGATCGGGACGAAGAGCAAAAGCGGCAAATTCGAGATCGTTGATTCCCTCTAGAGTGCCTGCCATAGCGTCACCTAAAAGTTTCTCGGGGTTAATGTCGTTTACATTAGGCTTACAATGGCGATAAACAAGGGGGGTTGAAAGGCCCCCTAATGGTTTTGCTAAATATAGGCTTTTTTCCTCAAGAGGAGGGAGAGAAAATACTTTTTCTCCCCGACCTGTTGAATAAGCGGTTCCTGATGAAAAAAAGAAGGGGGCGTCGGAAGAAAGCTCTCCTGCCCAAGAGCGAAGAGTCTCCTCGTCGATTCCCTGTCCACTGATTTGATTGAGCGCCCATAGGGTTGTGGCAATATTTCCACTTCCACCACCAAATCCCCCTTCGACGGGAATCTTTTTTTCTACGTGAATAGCAATGGGCCTTTGAAAGCCTGTTTTTTCTCGAAAAAGCGTCCGCGCACGATGGATAAAGTTTGTCTTATCGGTAGGAATTTTGACACCAGTGCAGGTTAGGCGATCTTCTTGACTTTCTTCAAAATAAAGGGTGTCGCCAAGAGAGATGGCCTGCATGAGAGTTGCAATCTCATGAAAGCCATCATCGCGCTTTTTAAGGACACGAAAAAAAAGATTAAGTTTTGCTGGAGAAAATAGCTTCAATCTTTCTTCCGCTCATCTAGCTCTTCTTTCATCTCTTTTTCGCGCTCACTTTTCATAGGAAGGTCTTCGGTTGCTTCATCAGCAGCCTCGACCCCCTCTGTTGGTGCTTCAGCACCTTCTTCAACAACTTCAACACGAGGCTTTGCCTCTTGAACTTTAGTCTCACCTTCAATCTTCAGTTTAAATGTCGCCGGAACATTTTCCTTCAGAATTAAGTTGATTTCATGAACTCCAACCACTTTAATTGGCTTTGGAAGGATCACATTCCTCCTTTCGATGACTGTCCCTTCTTGCTCATTCATAATCTTAACGATATCTACCGCTGTAACAGAACCATAAAGGTGTCCTTGAGAGTCATTTTTCGCTTTGATTGTCAAAGTTTTCTCTTTGAGATGCGCAGCAAAGGCTTGAGCATCTTTTTTATCTTCAGCTGCTTGAACTTCACGTTCTTGTTTCAGCTGCTCTTGCATCCGAATGGTTCTCTTATCGGCAACGACTGCCTTCTTCTGCGGAAGGAGATAGTTGCGGACAAAGCCTGGCTTTGCGCTAGCAAGTTCCCCTTTTTTTCCAAGATTAACAACATCCTCAAGGAGAAGAAGTTTTGTTTTTCCACTTTTCTTTTGTTCCATAGGTTACTCCTCCCCAACAAATGGCAGTAGTGCCATGTGCCTAGCTTTTTTAACGGCTTTTTTAAGCAGTTGCTGATAGTGGTGAGAAACCCCAGTAATCCGGCGAGGAAGAATTTTTCCACGCTCGGTGATAAACTTCTCAAGGGTCTCAACATCTTTATAGTCAATTTCCTTCATTCCTGCAGCTTTAAAAGGACAAGATTTTCTTTTCTTAAATCCAAAACTAGGTCGTCTTTTCATCATAGCTCTCCTCCTTATGCTTCTACTAAAGGTTTAAATTCGATTTTTTCGACGATTTTTTCCGCTCGCATAGTCATAAAACGGATTAAATCTTCGTTCAATAGATACTCTTTCCACATCTCATCAATTAATTTTGGGTAAACTGAGAAATATAGGAGAAAGTATTGTCCTTGCTTATGTCCATTGATTTCATAGCTAAGTTTTTTTCGTCCCATCTCATGAATTTTGTGGACCTGTCCACCACTTTCTTCGATGGTTTTGGTGATGCGCTCCAAAGATTTTTTGAGAGCGTCCTCACTAAGTGATGCACTAAGGATGTACATCCCTTCATAGAGTCTTAACTCTTTTTTAGTCATGCATGTTCCTTCATTTCTTGAAATAACCACTCTTCAATAAATTCTACTGCTTGAGTGGAGATTTCGGGGATTTTTTCTTGTTCTTCTTTCGTAAAAGGCATTAAAACATAGTCTTCAAGACTACCCTGTTCAGGCTGTCCAATCCCAAGTTTGAGACGTTGGTACTCCTGAGTTCCTAAACTCTCTTCAATGCTTTTGAGCCCATTATGGCCTCCCGCACTCCCTTTTTTTCTAAAGCGGAGAGCTCCAAAGGGAAGAGCAGCATCGTCGGAGAGGATTAAAACCTCTTTGGCAGGAATCTTGTAAAAACTCATTGTTTTTAATACGGCAGTGCCAGAGAGATTCATATAGGTTGTAGGAAAAAGGAGGAAAACCTTCCCACCTTTCCAAGGTCCTTTAGCAATCTCACCTTTCAAATCACTCTCCTTCTTAAAAGTAAGAGAGTGCTTCTCAGCAAAAGTAGAAAGGACCATCTGCCCAAGATTATGCCGGGAAAGATCATACTTCTTCCCTGGATTTCCTAGGCCAACAATGAGTGCTTTTTTACTTTCGCTATTCATCTTTGTTTACCGTTTTGCAATCATAATAAGGATTTCTTTTGGTCTTGCTAAGAGCCGAACCATTTCACCGGCATCAATATCACTTACACGTTTTGATTGCCCGATCTCAAGATTTCTAATATCGATCTTAAAATCAGTAGGAATGTCCTCTGGCAAACATTGGACTTCCACGTGACGCTTTATAGGTCTTACAAACCCACCAAGTTTCACTCCCACGCAATCAGCTTCCCCAATACAATGAATGGGAACCTTTACATCAACGGGAATCTTGGGTTCTAGGATTAAAAAATCAAGATGGAGAACGCGGTAAGTCGTTGGATGATATTGAATACCCTTTACGATTGCTTTCTTTGTTTTTCCATCAATGTCGAGTTCAAAAATGGTTGTCGGAAGATACCCTTTCGGGAGTTTCCGTATAGCCCCATCAAAATCGGCTCCTTTCACGGTAACTTTTTCGCATGGATTACCCTTTGAGTAAACCGCAGCGGGAATGTCACCTTGGCGTCTGAGCTTAGTAAGCTCACTTTTTGTTTTTCCTGTCCGTTTGGACACTGCGAGTTTCATAAATACTCCAGATTTATACTTTAGTAACTTTTCTTAGATGGTAAGATCTTAAGTCCGGGAGCGAAAAAGAGCATTGATTGAATTGCTCTTTACAATGCAATCAATTGCTTTTCCAAAAATCCCGGCTACAGAAAGGGTTTCAACTTTAGAAGTGTCAATCTCATCAGGCAGCGGAACCGTGTTTGCAACTAAAAAGTGGTCGATCTCCGACTGCTTCACCATCTCTCGGTTAAAGAGGGGGTGAGTGACTACCGCAATGACGCGGGCAGCACCAGCTTTTTTCACTGCTTTGGACGCATTGATAAGCGTCCTTCCCGTTGAACAAATATCGTCAACGAGAATCACGTCCCTTCCCTGCACATCGCCAATGAGTGCATGTGTTTCCACATCTTTTGCATTCATCCGCTGTTTATCAACAATCGCAAAACCAGCGCCTATGTCACTTGCCATGATGCGGGCAAGTTTAGCACTTCCTACATCGGGGGCACAGGCAACGAGATTTTTCATTCCAAGCTTCTTAATCCCTTCCGCAAAAAGTCCTTGCGCATAGAGATTATCGACTGGGATATCGAAAAATCCTTGGATCTGCTCGGAGTGGAGATCCATCGTTACAACCCGTGTCACTCCCGCTGTTTCGAGCAGATTTGCCACGAGCTTTGCCGTTATCGGCACCCGTCCCTTGTCTTTGCGATCTTGTCGCGCATACCCAAAATAGGGAATAACAGCAACAATCGATCGTGCAGAGGCCCTTTTAAGAGCATCGATTAAAATCAGAAGCTCCATGAGATAGAAGTTGGGCTTTTTTGCAATGCTTTGCACCACAAAAACATCCCGACCACGGACATTCTCTAAAATTTGAGCGCCTATCTCACCATCAGGGAATAATTCAATTTGAGTCTTTCCAAGCCTAATTCCCAAGTTTTTTGCAATCTCTTCCGAAAGCTTCGGATGGGATGTCCCCGAGAAAAGGGTAAACCGGTCCTTAGACATAGATAAACTCTTAAACCATTGGGGTGGGAGGATTCGAACCTCCGCATGCCGATACCAAAAACCGGTGCCTTACCGCTTGGCTACACCCCACCACAAATAAACAAGAAGTTATGTTAATCTCTTAGTACAATTCTTACAACCAAAATCCAGGTCAAGTTTTGATAAATGGTAATCTCTCTATCCATGACAGTGTTTGGCACATAAGATTTGATTTTATATCAATTTATTTACAGTAAGAGGCTTATGAAATTTAGCATACGACTATTACGCAATGAAATGCGGAAAAGTCTTGACTTTTCCGCATATTGCTGCAAAATAGTCGGATATGGAAAGGATGCAAAAACAAGCCATTCTTCGTGATTTGAAGAAGAAAATGGTCTTTTTAGCTGGCCCAAGGCAAGCTGGAAAAACGACCCTTGCAAAAGAAATTGCAAGCGAGTTTTCCTCTTCGATCTATCTTACTTATGATCGGTTAGAAGATAGAAAAATCATTCTTGAAGAAAAATGGCTCCCTTCTACAGAGCTTATTATTCTCGATGAAATTCACAAAATGGAGCAATGGAAAAATTATTTAAAAGGGGTCTATGACACGAAGCTATCACATCAAAAATTCCTGATTACAGGAAGTGCCCGTCTGGAAATCTTTAAACAGGTTGGAGATTCTTTAGCAGGACGTTATTTCCTCCATCGCCTTTTTCCCCTTTCTCCAGTTGAATGTGATTTCTCAAAGGTTAAATATACCATCAATCATTTTATTGAGCGTGGTGGATTTCCAGAACCCTTCCTTGCTGATGATCCTATAGATGCAGGGCGCTGGCGTCAACAATATACCGATAGCCTCTTGCATACGGATGTCTTAGATTTCGAAAATATCCAAAATATCAATGCCATTCGGACTGTTTTTGAGCTCCTTCGGAGCCGTGTGGGCTCTCCGATTTCCTACATATCAATTGCCGAAGATGTAGCGGTCTCACCTAATACTGTTAAAAAGTACATTCTCATACTTGAAGCACTCTATATTGTATTCCGTGTGGTTCCCTACTCAAAAAATATTGCAAGGAGTCTCTTAAAAGAACCTAAAATCTACTTTTTTGATAATGGCCTTGTGAAAGGAGATGAGGGCATTAAATTCGAAAACTTTGTGGCTACTTGCTTGCTTAAACATGTTCATTCGAAAATTGACTACTTAGCTCAATCCTACTCATTAAAATATCTTAGAACAAAAGAGCACCATGAAGTTGATTTTGCTCTTGTAAATGATGAAACCATTGAAAAAATGATTGAAGTCAAACACGCTAATCATTCGATAGACTCAGGTATCCTTCACTTTCATCAAAAATATAATATTCCTGCTGTGCAAGTTGTGAAAGAACTCAAAAAAGAGCGCATGGAAAAAGGAATCGTCATTCAAAAAGGAATAAATTTTCTAAAAACCCTTGATCTATGATACATAAGCAAATATGTATATTATTCATTTGACAACAGAGTTTGCCCCAATAGCTAAGGTGGGGGGACTTGGTGATGTAACAGCAGGTCTTTCCAAAGCTTTGACAGAAGCTGGTGAAAAGCTTGAAGTCATCATCCCTTTCTATGATCACATCAACCGGAAAAAGCTAAATGACTTAAAAGTAGATATGGAAGGGCTCATCTCCTATGACGATATGGATGAGTGCAAAAACACGGTTTGGTCGGCTAAATATGATGGGGTTTCTCTTATTTTAATTGAGCCACATCAAAAGGGTCATTACTTCAAGCGAGGGGTGATTTATGGCGAAGAGGATGATCTTCTCCGTTTTACCTATTTTACACGGACAGCGATGGAATATCTACTGAAACAGGGAAAGCACCCAGATGTTTTGAATCTCCACGACTGGCTCACAGCTCTCGCCGCTCCCCTCTATCACGAGATGTATAAATCTCTTGGGCTAAAGATTGGGGGAATCATGACAACAATTCACAATATGAAATATCAAGGGGTCTGTTCTCCCAAAAAACTGGGGTGTATGGGCCTTCATACGGAGCATCTTCTTAAACAAGATAAGCTGCAGGATCACTCGAAACCTGATAAACTTAACCTCCTTAAAGGGAGCTTTGTCTATTCCGATTTTCTAACGACGGTCTCCCCTACCTATTCACAAGAAATTCAAGAAAGTGAGGGGTTTGGCCTTGAAGATGTCCTCATTAGCAAAAAGGATAAGCTCCAAGGAATCCTTAATGGAATTGATACTTCCTATTGGAATCCTGAAATAGATCCTTTCTTAGAAACAAATTATTCAGCAACTGGCTCGAATCTTAAAGAGGTCGAAGAAGCAAAAATTGCGAATCGAAAAGCCCTCTATGCAAAGTTGAAAATGGATTATGATTCTCCTCTTCTCTTTGCCTGTATTTCACGCATTGTAGAGCAAAAAGGACCCGATATGATCCGTTTTGGGATCGAATATGTCTTGAAAAAAGGGGGGCAATTTATCCTTCTGGGATCAACTCCTGAGCCCAAATTAAAAGGGGAGTTTCATCGGCTAGCAGAGCAGTATCGCGGTAACCCCCATATCCATTTCCACTTCCTTTTTGATGAAAAACTCGCTCATCTCACCTATGCTGCAGCGGACTGTATCCTTATTCCTTCCCTTTTTGAACCTTGTGGTCTTACTCAAATGATTGCTCTTCGTTATGGAACAATCCCCATTGCCCACAAAGTAGGTGGATTAAACGATACAGTTTTCGATATCGATCATGAAGGGATCCCTTCTGATAAGCGGAATGGTTATATCTTTGACTTTCCTTCCAATGATAATCTCCGCTGGTCTATCGACCGCGCCTTTGAGCACCATAAGAACGATCTAGAAAAGTGGCACCTTATGCAAAAGAATGGGTTTAAAAAAGATTGGAGTTGGAAAGGTCCTGCAAAGGAATATCTAGACCTCTATCATAGCCTCAGTTCTTCCAGGCCTGTTTGATATATCCCCTATTTGCCCAAATGTATTCTGCACCAGCAAATACTGTATAGATTGCTGCTGCTAAGATAATCATTAAGCTAATATCTTGCAATTGCATAAGGGTTAGAGTCCCCCATGCATAAGGGACCATTAGGATAAGGATCGCAAAAATTGATATCGCCTGCAAAACAGCTTTGATCTTGCCGCTGGTCCGTGCAGCAAGAGTCACTCCACGAAACGCACACACTGTCCGGAGGGTGCTAATCATCGCATCACGATAAACAAAAACAAAGACAAGGAGGAGGGGAAGTCTAATAAACCCTTGCGTAAATGTCAGGAGTATCGTCAGTCGAGTAATACTATCGGCCATGGGATCAAGAATTTTTCCAAGTTCGGTCACTAGATTAAATTTTCGAGCTAAAAAGCCATCAAAGAAATCTGAAAGCTCTGAAAGGGCTAATAAAATGATCAAAATAAAGGGAAGAGCATGGAGAGAAATACCAAGTTGCTGATATTTCAAATAAAAAATTAAAAAGATGGGACTAACAAAAATTCTGCTAATAGTTAAAATTAGGGGTAGCTTCAACGGTATTGCTCCTCGGAATATTGATGCTTTACTTGCAGCTTTCATATTAGCATAGGTAAGTTCTTTTCTGCCCCTTATACTAATTTTTACCCAATTTCTAAAGGTTTTTTTTGCTTTAACGAGAGTTGTCCGCAAGCTGCAGCAATATCTTTTCCCTTAGTGTACCGCCAGGTACTTCGGACTCCCCCCTTTGTCAAAATATTTCTAAAGATTTCAATCACTCCCTTTTCAGGTCTTTTAAGGTTCACTCCAGGAACCGGGTTGAATGGAATGAGATTTACACAACACTGCTCTCCTCTTAAGAGATTGGCAAGCTCCATAGCGTTTTCTTTTTGGTCATTAATTCCATCGAGCATCACATATTCATAGGTCATATCTCGCTTGGTAAACTTGGCATAATCTCGGGACGCTTTTAAAACATCTTCAAGAGAATATTTACGTGCATAGGGGACGATTTTCTTCCGGATATGTTGATTAGGAGCATGGAGAGAGAGGGCTAAATTCACTTTAATCCCTTCTCCCATAAGCCTTTTCATATTCGGAACCATTCCAACGGTTGAAATCGTGATTTTCCTAGGAGAAAAATCAAATAGTTCAGGATCGATAAAAATCTTAAGGGCTCTTATAACACATTCATAATTTTCTAGGGGCTCTCCCATTCCCATAAAGACAATATGAGAAACCCTTTCTCCTTTTTGAATGAGGTAATGGTTGATCTGCACCACTTGCTCGACGATTTCAGCAGGGGTAAGGTTTCGGATCAGTCCTTCTTTTCCAGAAGCGCAAAAAGAGCATTTAGCAGGGCACCCCACTTGTGAAGAGACACAAACGGTCCGCCTCTCTCCACTCGAGATCAAAACCGATTCTACAAAGCTCCCATCGGGAAGTTTCCATAGAAATTTTGTGGTTTCCCCATCGGATGCGTCTTCTGTTTTTTCGAGCGCTAAGAGACCTAAGGCAACTTTTTCCTTAAGAAGAGCGCGAAGATGGCCAGGAAGATTCAGCATCTTTTCATAATGGATCATCCCTTTTTGATAAACCCAGTCAAAAAGCTGCTTAGCTCTAAAAGGCTTTTCTCCCTCCTCTTCAAAGAAGTTCTTCACTTCTTTTGAATAGAGACCACATAATTCTCGCATAATAACTCCAATTTTGGCACCATTATCACATAAACAAGTGTTTTCCGAATAGATGACTTTTCAAGAAATCATAACCGAACTTACCCGTTTCTGGGCCGAAAAAGGATGCCTCATTCAACAAGGACATGACATTGAGATCGGCGCAGGAACCTTTAACCCTGCAACCTTCCTCCGCTGCCTAGGCCCTGAGCCTTATAACACTGTTTATGTCGAACCTTCCCGCCGCCCTCAAGATGGCCGTTTTGGAGAAAACCCGAACAGAACTCAACTCTTCCACCAACTTCAAGTCATTATGAAGCCTTCTCCTCAAAATATTCAGCAGCTATATCTTGAATCGCTTGAATCTATTGGCTTTAACCTCCGCAAGCACGATATCCGCTTCGTTCATGATGATTGGGAATCTCCCACTCTCGGTGCTTGGGGACTTGGCTGGGAAGTGTGGCTCGATGGGATGGAGGTGACTCAGTTTACCTACTTTCAGTCGATTGCTGGCATTTCGCTCAAGCCCATTAGTGTCGAGCTGACCTACGGACTCGAACGTCTTTCTATGATCGTTCAGAAAAAGAATAACTTTTTCGATATGAAATATAATGACCACTTCACTTACGGAGATATTTATCATCGAAGTGAAGTGGAGTGGAGCAATTATAACTTTTATAAAGCATCAACACAGATGTGGCTCCGTCATTTCGAAGACTATGAAAAAGAAGCTAAAAGCTTAGCCGATCAAAACCTCCCCTTTCCTGCCTATGATTTTGCGATGAAGGCATCCCATGCTTTCAATATGTTAGAAGCAAGGGGGGTCCTTTCTGTCACGGAAAGAACAGGCTATATTGCCCGCGTTAGAGACCTCACAAAACTTGCTGCAACTAAATTTTTAGAAACGCGCGAAAAGCTTGGATTCCCTCTCCTTAAAAAATTGGAAAAGAGAGAAAAGAAAATTTCTATTCCCCCACTTCCCGAAACCTTCAATGGAAATGAAAAAAGTGATTTCCTCCTTGAAATTGGATCTGAAGAGCTCCCTGCTACCTTTGTCCCCATCGGGAAGCAAAGTTTAAAGGTGTGCATCGAAAAATTCCTTAAAGAATCTGAACTTTCCTATGACTCCCTTTCTATCTATGGAACCCCGCGCCGGCTTGCTATCTTAGTTAAAAATCTTATCCATGGCACAGAAGATAAAGAAACTACCCGAAAAGGGCCTCCAACATCCACTGTTTTTGATACAAAGGGAGATGTTACCAAGCAAGGGCTTGGCTTTTTCAAATCTTTAGGAATCGATACCCCTCCTAAATTAAGCCAGATCAAAGATCATCCAGTCCTTTATATCCAGGAGATTAAAGGAAACGATTACCTCATGGCAGATATTGCAAGCAAGGGGGTTTCGACTGCGGAAATCTTAAGCAAAAAAATCCCTAAGTTGATAAGAGATCTTTCCTTTCCCAAAAAGATGCGGTGGTCAGACCTTGATGTCAGTTATCCTCGCCCCCTTCAATGGATTGTCGCTCTTCATGGCTCTGAAGTTGTCCCGTTTGAAATCGCTGAAATTGTCTCAGGAAATGAGTCGCGAGGACATTCTCAACTCTGCAATAAATCCTTCTCTATTGAAACGGCCTCTGATTATGTGGAACGCTTAAAAGAGCATAAAGTGATGGTCGATATTACCGAGCGGAAAAAAACAATCGAAAGTCAATTGGTTGCTATTGAAAACAAAACCAGAACCACCGCTATTCAAAGAGAAAAAGTCCTCAAGCAGGTTCTTTATTTAGCAGAATGGCCAGAACTAGAATGTGGTTCTTTCGATGAAAACTTCCTAAAAATTCCCGAAGAGGTCCTCATCTCTGAAATGGTTGAACATCAAAAGTATTTCCCCATGGCATCCCAAACAGGAGCCCTTGCACCCCTTTTTGTCTTCACAACCGACAACACCCCAAATGAACTGATTAAAGAAGGAAACCAAAACGTCTTATCTGCCCGCTTATCCGATGGTGTTTTCCTCTATGAGGAAGACCTAAAAACCTCTCTTGATGCGTTTGCAAAAAAACTCGAGATGGTCATCTTCCAAAAAGAACTTGGGACGATGGCTGAAAAGGTCGATCGATTAAAGCGCCTTGCAATCACCCTTGTGCAAATTTTAAATATTGGAAATGAAAAAATCGTCGAAAGAGGAGCACTCCTTTGTAAGGCAGATATCGCTTCCGAACTTGTCCAAGAATTCCCCGATCTCCAAGGAACGATTGGGAAATACTATGCTCTCCATCAAAAAGAAGAGGAAGAAGTTGCTATTGCCATCGAAGAACATTGGCTCCCAAAGTCTGAAGGTGGTCCCCTTCCTGAATCTCAAACCGGTATCCTCCTCAGTCTTGCCGATAAGTTCGATAATCTCATCAGTTATTTTAAAGTAGGATTAAAACCAACCTCTTCCAGTGACCCTTACGCCCTCCGCCGTCAAGCAATCGGTGTGATCAAAGTCCTGATAGAAAATCAGCTAAACCTTGACCTCAACCTTCTCATTAAAGATGAAGAGGTCCTCGACTTTATCACTGCCCGCGCAAAAGGGGTCCTTGAAGAATACGGATTCCAAAAAGATGAAATTGAAGCCTCGATCCAGGGGCGCTGCAATAACCCATACGATCAATACTTAAAGACTGAAGCTCTCAACCTCTTCCGAGCAAGTGACCATTTTGCAGGGCTCTATGAGGTCTATAAACGGGCAAAAGGACAGATCGGCTCGGAGAAAAAGCAGACCCTTAAACCCGATCTTTTCCATGAAAATGCGGAAAAAAAGCTCTATCATTCTCTCTCTTCTTTAAAGGGGCCCTTTAAGGAAGTCCTCACTGCAAAGAATTATCAAGGGGCTTTTGAGCACCTTGCCAAACTCCATTCTCCCTTAAGCGCCCTCTTCAACGAAGTCAAAATCTTAGCCGAGGAGCCCAAGATCCGCTCGAATCGGATCGCCCTGCTCCAAGAGGTTTTTTCTCACTTTTCCCTCCTTCTCGATTTTGGAAAGATCCAAGTCCTTTAGTGTCAATAGATTAATTAAATCTTTAAAATAAATAGTTACCTATGGTATCATTGATATCAAGATACAACTTTTGACATAAGAAAGAACCTGCTTAAGAGTTAGTGAAACAGGTTCAATACCCAATGAGACTCCTAGGCGACACCTAGGAGTTTTTTATGTTATAAAACCCCGGAGTGCCACCTATTTCGCTGCATAGGCAAATAGAATTGACGTAGATGCGTTAATTCTAGCAGCATATGCAGCGCTAAAGGGGAAAATAAGTGGCACTGCGGGGTAAAAGGGTCGGGATCTCTTTAAAGGACTTTTCGAGAAAATCGCAGCTTTCTACGAGCTCTTTCATAGGGTGATCATGATTATATTGGGTATGTTGATAGTGACGCATTGCCTCATAGATAGCGCTCAAATCTTTGACCATTCCCACCTTTTGATCCATCCAATCCTGAATCCAAGCGGCGCCCTCTTCCACCGTAGAGACAAGCTTATCACTGAGACTTTCGACAAAAGGGTGAACATACTCTGTAATCATGGTACCCAGAATTTCTGTGGTAGCTTTTCGGTAGTGAGTTTCATTTGGGGCTAAAACAATGACAGGTTTAGCATGGAATTTGGCCCACATCATTTCAGCGCCAACTCCAAGCCCCCGCCTATGACGGGCATCAACAAAAACAATATCTGCAAGAAAGACCTGACTCATGTCTCTTCCAAAAACCGACTTTTGATCGCAAAGGTCATCATTTCTTTGTGATGGGTTTAGGAAAATCAACTTTTCTTCTCCAAGCTTTTGCTGCAAAATTTTAAAGTCTCCTTCGGTCCACCGTGATTCCATCACTTCGTGGTCTTTTTGAATTGTTCCAGCAAAATAGATCGAAAGTTTTTTCATCTTCGTTTAAATCTCATATAGATAAATGGTCGTTTTTTGAAAATCATCGACATTGATGACCTCTTTAGGTTCCCAGTCAGAAATAGGGTGAGTAAGGCTGATCACTTGTGTACCAGAAGAAAGTTCTTTTTCTAGCTTTTCCTTTAATCTTTTCATTCCCATTGGGAAGAGATAGCAGATAACAAGGGTTGCATCTACAAGGGACTTTTTAAAAAAGTCTCTCCGAATGATCTTAAGATTTGGTCTGTGGTTAAGAATTGCTGAAAAGAAAAAAGGGACGGGAGAATTCTCATACCCAATCACTTTGCAGTGGGGATATTTCTTAGAGAGGGGGAATGCTAGATTCCCCCATCCCGAGCCCAGCTCAATAATCGTCCCATTTTTCAACTCTGGGAGATGAGAAAAAAGGGCCCCACGGACCTTATTTGACGTTGGCATCGGTGAGATTCCATTCCTCCAAGTAAATAAGAGAAGGAGAAAAAGAATCAAAAGAGCAATAACTAATGTCGTGACAAAATAAAGCAAACTACACCTTTAAACCAAAGTGGCCTCTAAGATTCCCAAATTTACTGCTCGTATTGAAACACTTAAAACCAAGCCCTGTCAAGATCTTTATCGATGCCCCGCTATAGAATTCTCCTTCCTCGTCCTTGTCTATTCGGGACGTTGCACAGATCCATCCCAAAGGACGATACTCCACCTGATTTTCCACATTGGTTGCTACCTTATATTCTCGCGCTTTTAATTCAGGAGCGTACCCTCTGATGATAGCTGCTGCTGCTTGCTTTCCATATCCTTGTCCCCAAAACTTTCGATCGAGGATATAGGCCATTTCTGAATAGCCAGCATCTTTATTATCATCAAAGCCAGAGTATTCTCCACCCCCAAGAACAATGAATCCTACAAAAGTTGCTTTGTCATCTCTCTTACAAATGACAAAAGCGCTAAATGGATTTCCCTTTTCTTCCCATCTAGGAATCCACGAGTCCACTACACGCTTGGTAATTTCCTCTGCTGTCTTTGTCTTTCCTGTTGCATAGTGTTTCATCACCTCAGCATTGCCAAAGAGTTTTACAAGATGAGGAACATCATCCTTTTCAACAGAACGAATGTAAAGGTCTTTTGTATTTAATTGAGCTCTAATTTTTTTACCCGACACATTAAATTTACACTCTATTTTACCATGATAAGGTGTCCCTATAGGTAAATGATCAGATGTCTCTTGAGTTGTCATTGCTTCCATATCTAACCCCTCTGGTTAAAAATTCTTGGATATGATGCATCAGAAAAAAATAGAAGTCAATCAAGCGCGTAGTTCCAGAAAGTGCCGAAAACTTTGCCGGCCACCCCAGCAACTACTAAATCTAAAAGCCCATGGTTTCTGGAAAGGAATGAGCGTAAACCAAGAACGGCTGTTGCTATAGCAATAATCGATGAAGCATAAAAGTTTTTATCCCGCTCACACACACGAATATAACACTGGACACCAACCATGAATTGACTGGAAGCATTTGTGCCGGGAATCACTTTTTTTATTAAATGTTGGGCAAAAAAAAGAACAGCGAGATTTTTCCCTTTTCGAAGGGTTTCCCTATACTCTCCTTTCATAATATGAGGCACCAAATCAGTGGTAATAACACCTGCTACCATCACATAATGAAATCTTGCTCCAGCCCCTTTGATAATATTCATAAAAAACATTATAAACTTTCTGGGATTTTTATTAAAGGAGGAGCTCCCTTAATTCCATCAAATTGCTTGGCAAGCTCGAGGATTTCCTCCTCAGAGCACCGACCACTTTGGATTTGAATTTTTATCTGTTCCCTCTCTTCCATCCAATGGCGCTGAAGCATCTTCGTCACCGTTTCGATCACCCCCTCTTCAGCCCGCTCGGTATTCACCTTTTTTTGAACAATTTCAGAAAAAAGGAGTTGTTCCTCTGGACTGTCGAGATTATTGGCGAGGGTAAGAAGGTCAGCTTTTTTTCCCTCTTCAATGTTATCCATATAGTGGGAAAAGAGGCGACGGCAAACAGAAGTATTAAAGTGCTTGGGCCTAAGATTTTCTCTAATGATCTGAAAGAGCTTCGGAGAAGAATCACTTAAGAGATAGAGCCACCGAAGCAGATCGGTTTCTAAAACCCGATCAGGATTGATCGTAACTTCAGCAAGGGAACCTTCTCTTTTCACATAGGTAGAAGGGCGAACCTCTTCTTGCCCCACACCCACAAGTTTTTCAGGCACTTGGGTCAGGCGTGCGAGTTTTCGAAGCGATTCATGGACCATGAGGGGATGATCCCAACTCCGGATCCTTTGGACAATCGTCTGGATGAGGTGATTTTTCTGGGAGGGGGAAGAGAGATCGGTTTCACTAGAAAAATAATCGAGCAAAAAAGAGAGATAATCGGAAGACTTTTCTAAAAGTTTAGTAAACGCTATGGGGCCTTGCTCTTTTAGAATAGTATCGGGATCCATCCCCAATGGGATAGAGACAACATAGACTTCAACCCCCTCTTTTTGGAAGAGGTTCCCAATTTTAGAAGCTGCTGTCCGCCCTGCCTCATCACCATCGAGGGCGAGGTAAACCTTTGTAATCCCTAGATTCAAGAGCTCTTTCACATGATCCTCTGTAAAAGCGGTTCCTTGCCCAGCCACAGTGATATTAAAACCCTCTTGAATAAGACGGAGAGCATCAATTTGTCCTTCTACAACAATCGCCCGTTTTTCTTTTGCAATCCGACGACGGGAAAAACTGAGCCCATAGAGGGTGTGAGACTTTTTAAAGATAGGAGTTTCTGGAGTATTGATATATTTTGGATCAAAGGTTTCTTCCTCAGTTTTTCGAGCAGAAAATCCTATCACCCCTCCAGAGACATCAAGGATGGGAAAGGTAATGCGGTTTGTAAAAAAAGCCCTTTTTTTCCCGGTCTTTAATGTTTTGATAAGTCCTCCTTTTTCAAGTAGATCTGCAGAAAAGCGGTGTTTCTGCATAAACTTTCCAAAGAGAATTCCCCGCTTGGGAGCAAAGCCAATTTTAAACAGCTTGATAAATTCTAAATCCAGCCCCCGATCATAGAGGTATTTTAGGGCAATATGTCCTTCGTCGCTATGGAGAAGATAGGTATGGTAAAATTGCGCTGCTTTTTGAAGGACCTCTTTAAGCTCCTTTTTGCTTGGCCCTTCAGAGCGCCTTTCATACTCAACTTCTTCTAAAGAGACTTGAAAACGATCCGCCAAGGTATCGACAGCTTCGACAAAGCTCATCTTCATGTAGCTCATCAAAAATGCAATCGCATCGCCATGAGCACCACATCCAAAGCAGTGGTAGTGAGACTCCCCTTTTTGAATCATAAAAGAGGGGGTTTTCTCCTCATGGAAAGGGCAGATCCCTTTGTAGGCACTTCCCGCAAGTTTTAGATTGACGTAGGAAGAAACAACTTCGATCAAGTCGATTTTTTCCCTAAGGAGCTCAAGACTTTTCTTAGTATACACACCCATATTAACCTAGGATAACGGATAGACCTTTTTTCTACGAAGGTGTATCTTAAAATTTCAAACCTAAGAACCACCAGTGGTTGTCCACGAGCTCCAGATTTTAACCCGTGAATGCTGATCAAAATAACTTCCTTATCTTTGAAATTTTAAAGTTAATCAACTATAGTCATTCAGAATGAATAAAGCTAAGTTCAAAAAAAAGATCTACCGGAAACTCGATTCCTCTCCTCTATCGGAGTCGATCTCCCTATCCTCGATCGCCCCTAATTCTAAGCCAAAAAAAATTATCCCTTCGACAGCAACACAAGGGCTCCGAGAAAAATTTAAAAAAACCTTCCTCCCTCTTTTGATCGATGTTTTTGAACTCAGACAAATGATCGATAATTATAAATCAGACCCTTCTACCAATATTGAAAAATCGCCCCAGCAAATCCTTGAAAGGCTAGAAGAACTGCAAGGAGATATTGAAGAAACACAACGGTGGTGTGATGGGGTTATTTTGCAAATTGCTAAAGGGATCGGAGAAGCAAAAGAAGCCCTCGGAGAAAAAGAAGAGGGGCTTCTCAAAAGAATTCTTAACCGGAGTTTTGGGTTTAGTTTACTCAGCTCTCAGAAGAAATTTTGCTTAAACTCCCTTTCTTCTTTCCGCAAAGAAAGGTCAAAGTGGCCCTTTTCAAAGAAAAAAGGAAGAGAAGAAAGCTAAAGATCCCTGAGAATGAGAGAAATAAACCCAAAGTTCAGGTTTATATAGGAGAATTAAAAAATGAACCCAACGGCCCCTTCCAAAATGTCCCCAATGATGAGCCAGTGGTACACCTGCAAACAAAAAGCAAAAGATGCCCTTCTCCTCTTCCGATTGGGCGATTTTTATGAAGCTTTTTATGATGATGCAAAACTCCTTTCAGAAGCTGTTGATGTCACCCTCACTCAAAGGCAAGGAACGCCGATGAGTGGCGTCCCTGCCCATGCTGCAGAAGGATATATCGAAAAGCTCGTTGAAAAGGGATTTCTCGTTGCTATCGCTGAACAGATGGAAGATCCGAAAACGGTCAAAGGAATTGTAAAACGGGAAGTCGTCCGCATCGTTTCTCCAGGAACCCTCCTTACCTCTCTTCCCGAAAATGCTAACAACTTTTTCGGAGCAATCACTCAGCTCAACAAAACCCTCGCCCTTGCCCTCCTCGATTTTTCAACTGGAGAGTTTCATGTCCT
The DNA here is from genome assembly GCA_028281675.1 of Simkaniaceae bacterium. Classification (GTDB taxonomy): domain Bacteria; phylum Chlamydiota; class Chlamydiia; order Chlamydiales; family Simkaniaceae; genus Neptunichlamydia. Next base: position 15,980 of record JANQJL010000062.1, on the reverse strand, counting down.
TGAGTTTGGCGATATTAAAGAGCTTCAAGATGAACTCTTCCGGCGCTCCCCTTCAGAACTCCTGATTTCCGAGCGAGATTATCAGACGTTATCCTCTTCTATCGCAAAGGATCTTGGAGCAAGAATCACCAAACGGGAAAACTGGAACTTTGATCATGAATCGGCCTTTCGAACATTGACGGGGCACTATGGGGTCCAATCTCTCGATGGATTTGGACTGAAAGGAATGACAGCAGCAGTGACTGCTGCAGGGACACTGCTCGCCTATGTCCAAGAAGAGCTGGGCTTAAAAACAAGTCACATCAAAAATATCTCCCCCGATCTTCTCTCCTCTTATATGGCAATCGATCAAGCAACACAGCGAAACCTTGAACTCACCGAGCCCCTCCATAAAGGAAGTGCTAACTTTACCCTTTTAAAACTCCTCGATCAAACCCTCACCCCGATGGGAGCTCGCCTCATCAAATCGTGGCTCATTCATCCCCTCCTCTCCCCCCACAAAATCAAAAACCGACAAGGAGGAGTCGAAGAGCTGATGAGCCACCTTTCCATAAGAGATCACCTCCACCCTGTTCGAGATCTCGAACGATTAATGATGAGGGTTTCAACAGCAGGCGCTACCCCTCGCGATTTAATGACTCTAAAAATATCCCTTCAAACCACACCACAAATTAGAAGGAGCTTAGAGTCTCTCCAGTCGTCCATTTTAAAGGATCTTTTCCTTCCTCCTGTCGATTCAATTACCGAAAGGATCGAAAAGACCCTTGTCGATGAACCCCCTCTTAAGCTCGGTGAAGGAAAGGTCATTCGCGCTGGAGTCAATAGCGACCTCGATGAACTCCGCGATCTAAAAGCAAATAGCCAATCGTGGATTGCTAAATATCAAACCGAGCTTAAAGAAATGACAGGGATCAGAACCTTGAAAATCATCTTTAGCAAAGCGTTTGGGTATTGTATCGAAGTAAGCCGAGGGCAAGCCGATAGGATGCCAAATAATTTTCAACGAAGACAAACCCTTGTAAATAACGAACGATTTATCTCCCCTGAGCTCAAAGCCTATGAAGAAAAAATCCTTACCGCTGAAGAAAAAATCCAAGCGATCGAAGCTCGTCTCTACCATGAACTCCAAAAAGAGATCGCCACCCATATCGATACCATTCATGGCATCTCTAAAAGTATAGCAACCCTTGATGCCCTCCTCTCCTTAGCCCTAGTTGCTGCAAAAAAACGGTACACAAAACCGATCATTGATGAAAGTGATGCCATAGAAATTGAAGTGGGACGCCATCCTGTCATTGAATCCTCCTTCCTCGACGACTCTTTTATTCCCAACGATACCTCCCTAAAGCAAAACCTCGTGATTATTACGGGACCCAATATGGCAGGAAAATCGACCTATATCCGGCAAGTCGCACTCATTACCCTTATGGCACAAATGGGCTCCTTTGTTCCCGCACAAAAAGTGCGCCTCGGCATCGTCGATAAGATCTTTAGTAGAATCGGTGCTAGCGACAATCTCTCCCGCGGACAATCAACTTTTATGATCGAGATGACCGAAACCGCTAACATCCTCAATAATGCAACTCCCCGCTCTCTCGTTATCCTTGATGAAATCGGCCGAGGGACCAGCACTTTCGATGGGATCTCTATTGCCTGGGCTGTTGCCGAACACCTCTTAAAAATGGAGTGCAAAACCCTCTTTGCTACCCATTATTGGGAACTCACTGAACTTTCAGAAAATCATCCAAACGTGGTGAATGTCCACGTCGCTGTGCAAGAAGCGGCTGATCGAATTGTTTTCCTCCGAAAAATTGTCCCAGGAAGTACTGATAAAAGCTATGGAATACATGTTGCCCGTCTTGCAGGACTCCCCTCTTCAGTTCTGAAGAGGGCTCATGAAGTCCTCCATAAACTGGAAGAGAATGATCTCAACGCACCTGAAAAATCCGTTCCAAAAGCTCAAGAGCAACTCTCTTTTTTAAGTAACGTTCCTTCTCCACGAGACCTCAAACTTGAGTCCCTTGCTGAAGAGCTCAAAGAACTTAAGATCGATGAAACTTCGCCAATGGAGGCCCTCAAGATATTATATCGATGGAAGAAAGACTACTGACCTATGATGAAAAGCCAATTAGAAAAAATTCCTAAGGAGTCTGGCGTCTATCTTATGAAAGATGGAGCTGGAAAGATCCTTTACATTGGGAAGGCCAAACAGCTCAGACAACGGGTGAAGCAATATTTTGTTCCGGGTAGGGATGGGCGGATGATGGTCCCCTTTCTCACTTGTCAGGTTAAAGGAATCGACACAATTGTCACCTTTTCTGAAAAAGAGGCCCTTCTACTCGAAAATAATCTCATCAAACAACATCAGCCAAAGTACAACGTTCTCTTAAAAGATGATAAGACCTTCATTAGTTTAACGATCAACCACAAGCATCAGTGGCCGATGATCAAGATTGCTCGGGATCGAGGAAAACCTAAAGTGGGTAGTCTTCACTTTGGCCCTTACACGAGCGCCTTTGCAGCGCGGCAGACATTGGATCTGATGACGCGAATCTTTAAGCTCCGGCAATGTTCTGATCGAGAACTTGCCTCGCGAACTCGCCCCTGCCTCCTTTATTCCATCAAACGATGTTTAGCCCCTTGCGTCGGCAAATGCACCAAAGAAGAATATGACACTGAGGTCAAACGTTCAATTAGCTTTCTAAAAGGAAATGATCGGGAGATTATCAAAGAGCTCAAAAGGGAGATGGAAACTGCCTCAGGCAACCTCGAATATGAAAGAGCGGGAGCTCTTCATCAAACGATCGAACAAATTGAACATGTAACGCAATCTCGACAATCCATTGTCCGCTCCAAAGGAAAAGATTGTGATATCTTTGCTCTCTATCACGAAGGAAAACACCATATTATTGTAAAACTCATCTACCGCGAAGGACGCCTCATTGGGGCGGATCACTTTAAGTTTATTGAGCTCGCTTCAACCGATGAAGAGATTTGGGAGTCGTTCCTTTTGCAACACTACCAGGAAAAAGGCCCCCCAGAAGTTCTTATTCCTATAGAACTCAGGTACAAAGAGAGCCTAGAGGAAATTCTAAGCCTTTCTATAGTATACCCAAAGAAAGGAGAAAAATTTCAACTCCTTAAGCTTGCAGAAAAAAATGCAAAAGCCCTCTTTACAAAAGAGCAATTAAAAGAAGAACTTCTTCTTGACCTACAAGAAACATGTGACCTCTCCCATTGCCCTGTTCGGATTGAATGTTTCGATACTTCCAATATTTCTGGAACCGACCTTGTTGCCTGTATGGTTGGTTTTAGAGATGGAAAACGGGATAAAGAGCGGACTCGCCTCTTTAAAATCAGAGGGGTTGATAAACCCGATGATTATGGTGCAATGCGTGAGGTTCTTACCCGTCATTATACTAAGGCGAAGGAAAAAGATGAACTTCCAGACCTTGCCGTTGTTGATGGCGGAAAGGGACAACTCAATGTCGCCCTAGAAGTATTTAAAGAACTTGGGATTGCTAGCGTCGATGTCATCTCGCTAGCTAAAGAAGAGGGACGCCACGATAAAGGACTAAACTTTGAAAAGATCTTTGTTCCTCATAAAAAAGATCCTATTTTTCTCTCTCCTCGCTCTTCCACCCTCTTCATCCTCCAACAAATTCGGGATGAAGCACATCGGGTCGCCATTGCTTATCACCGAAAGAGGAGGAGCAAGCGGGTCATTCAAACTGAGCTCGATGAAATTCCAGGCATTGGCCCCAAAAAACGGACCCTCCTTCTAAAACACTTTGGAAGTGTCAAACAAATTAAAGAGGCAAAAAGAGAAGTACTAGAAGCGGTCAAAGGGTTAAATGCTCGCGACATCGATGCTATTTGTAATTTTCAACAAAAGTAACAGAAAAGGGGCTATGGTAGCCAAGGCGACGAGCAAGAAGGGCTCCCAGTTCTTCTTCTACCTGCTCATAAAATTCCTCTTCTTTTTCATGGGGAAGAGAAAGAAAAAGTTCTACCATTGATTTTCCCTTAACAACAACATTTTTGATCGGATCATCTTCTGGAAATAACTCTTTAAAATAGGTTGAAACAGAGTCTCGAATTACCTTTTCTTCGATTTCAATTTTTGCCCCTTTCATCTCTAGCTGAAAAAAGCGACGCCGATTCATTACATAGAGGAGGGTAAACAAAAGAGCTCCAAATCCCATAATTCCCCCTCCAATCATCAAGCAATTCTCTGCAGGGTGAAGGAGGAGATTGATGAGTTGTATGCGGAAATAATCAGCATAGGGAAGAGCTAGAAACATCGCCCCTACCGCAAAAATAAGGAAGATAACAAAGAAGTGGACTGCTGAAAATAGGATGTTTCCAACACGCATTGAACCTGCCCCGTATTAAGGAGTTGGGTAAAAATAACTTAAACATTTTATTTTTGCCCACCTCCTAAGGTGTTTACTTGATTTCATCTACTTTTGAGCAAATTTTTTTCCTTTATTTTGAGTATATTGTTGACAGACAAGGCCTCGAAATAAAGAGAAAAAAGATGCCAAAAAAGGGATGGGTTCACTAAAACTCTTCTGAATTAAACTCTTCTTCTTCTATTTCCTTTTCGATGAACTTTTCAAGAGGTTCATCAGAAATCAGCGCTTTGAAAACGACATGGACAACTGAAACATGAAGTCCTGTCAGTTTGCAAACCTCTGCAGCAATCCTTGTCTGAATCTCTTCTGCTTTCTCAGGAATGGAAATTCCATGAGCAATATTGACCTCTACTTTAATGCTCACCGAGTGGTTCTTTGAGTCTTGTTCGACATGGATCCCTTTAATCCTTTCATTCCCCTCCCGTCCCAATAAATTATCAAGGAGGTTTCCCTCAAGGAGGGCTACCCCATCGATCTCTGCTAAGCATTTGATGACAATTGCTTGAAAAACGCGGGTCTCAATATCACGTACAAATATAGTATCTGCAAACTTTAGTTCCTTTGTATCGAGCTCCTTAAACTGATCGTACATTGCCACCTCTAATTAGTTTCTCTCAATTCTATCTCAATCGATAGAATTATCCAAGAAAAGATTAACTAGCAGTAAGGGCTGTTTCCCCCAGAGCTCTGAGGAACCCTGACTACTGTTAAAGGAGGAGTCCTCTCTTTTTCCTCAGACCTTCCACCGGGATTTACAACACTATTGTAAACTTCTCTAATTGCTAAAAAAACTAAACTACCACCTGCCAACAAAAAAGTTCCCGGTCCTGAACCCATATGGCGGTAATGGTGAAGCAGCTGCATTGCCCAACATTTTTCCCCATTTTCCTCCTGAAACTCATCGCGAAATCGCACCCAATCATTCTTATTCAATGACCTCATCTGACCACTTTCCCGCTCACAGTTTGTAAAGGCATGAGCTAATTTCAAAGCAAGTGCTTGAACATTTTCTCCTCGACCTCGGCTAGCTTCATCGCAAATCTCTTCACCATTAAAGTGACAAAAAAACCTTCCCTCTACTTCTACTTGCACTAAACTTACTATAGGTGCGTTGACATCATCTTGGATTTGAAGGTCTGCACCATGACTCTTAAGGAGTCTCTCTGCCAAAAGCATACATGCTGCTATTAGATGATAGTCCTGCCCCACTTCTCTATCACCATCAGCTACAAACCGTACAGGAAATACAACTTTCTCAAGACACAAAGTACAATTCATTTCTGCCATTTTTTTGCCCCTTTATTCTTTGGGTTTTTAATTTCTGAAAACATTGAAACCGATATAAGAAATTTTTTCAATAGGAATTTTATTGATGTACGGAGATTTTTCCTATATGTTACGATGAATGGAAAGTTTAGGAACTGATATGTATCTAATGTTTTGCCTCCTTTCTTGGACCCTTCTTGGTTATCTTTGTTCAAAAATTGCACTAAAAAGAGGAAGAAACCCAATCGTTTGGTTTGCCCTTGGAGCTATCTTAGGGTTGCTTGCAGTTATTGCCCTCTATATGCTTCCCAAAAAAGCAATGGTTCTTCCTGCAGCAGGAGCTCCCATTACTTCACAAACGATGGAAAAAGAAGTGACTAATGGATCTGCTGATGATATCAATCGTCGTCCTCCTGAACTCCTCTGGTATTATCTCGATAAAGAGGATAAACAGTATGGCCCGATGAGCTTCTACGCTCTTCAAAAGGCTTGGGATGATGATCAGATTATCGGAAGTACTTATGTCTGGAATGAAGAAATGGACAACTGGAAAACCCTTGAAAACCTCCCCGATCTCCTAGAGAAAATCCGCCGTGTATAAAAAACCTCCAAGGGACCCTGAAGGTTTATTCATTCTTTAGCTTGCCTTAAACCCCGGAGCGCCATCTATTTTGCTGCATAGGCAAATAAGTGGCACTCCGGGGTTAAAATTACCAAGAAGCTTTAGTCACTCCTGGAATGAGCCCTGCGTTGGCCATTTCGCGGAAGCATAGGCGAGAGAGGTTAAATTTACGGAGGTAACCACGAGAGCGGCCTGTTAAGCGGCAACGATTACGAAGACGAATTTTTGAAGAATTTGGAGAAAGCTTATTGAGCTTTTCCCCAGCTGCCATCCGCTCACCTTCAGAAACTGTAAGGTCTCGGACAATTTTCTTTAACTCTTGTCTCTTTTCCCATTTGACGCGGACGAGGTGCTCACGCCGCTTCTCTTTTTCGATCATTGCTTTTCTAGCCATACTCTTCCTATTTTTTCTTTGCAGGCCCTTTTTGCCGTTGCTTTCGGTTCGGGTCTCTCTTATTAATCACATAGAGGCGCCCCCGCCGTCTTACGATTTTATCCCCTTTATTGGGATCTGCTTTAACTGATGCACGTACTTTCATTGTGAATCCTAAATTTCAATAGTGACCTCCCATCATACACGTAGGGAGAATTCTTGACAACCGTCATGACAAATTAACAGCAATTCCCAAACTGTTGATTTTTTCGAATTTTTTATCACAGAGATCGCAGAGGGCACAGAGAAAATTATCACATAATCTGTTGATTATAAATTATTTTAAAGCGATTCCATCTCTGTAGTCTCTGTGGTAAAAAATTCAAAAAAATCTTCTCCGGAAATTGCTGTATTCTTGCTCCGGGGGGTTGAAGAATTTCTTCGCGTCGTGTAATATGACTCGCAGTTTGTAAAGTAATGAGTTAACGAAAGATGAAACGTACATTTCAACCTAGTAAGCGCCGACGCGCAAAAACACACGGTTTTCGCTCTCGAATGAAAACTGCTAGTGGAAGAAATCTTATTAACAGGCAGCGACGCAAAGGGCGAAAGAAACTCGCACCGTGAAATTAAGCTTTTCTAGATTAAAAAGGCTTCTAACAAGACGTGACTTCCGTGCTCTCTATCAGGAGGGGCAAAGATATGTTGGAAATAAGTTAGTCATCTTCTACCTGACCGACCCAAATTCACATCCACGACTTGGAATCACTATCATGAAGAAGTGGGGAAAAGCCCACGATCGAAACCGTTTTAAGCGAGTGGTACGAGAAGCTTTTCGAAGGCTTTACCCCGCACTGCCGACAGGATTAATATTAAACATCCATCCCAAAGAGGGATATCGGGATTTATCGCCAGAAGAAATAGAAGTAGAAATTAGGAGGTGTGCAGAAATAATACCATTTCGGAAAAATAACGTGCAGAATTAGCGCAAGAGATTTTCAAGGGGAAATTGGGTTTGGAAATCGATGCTAACCACTGCGAAATGGTATAAATTGCACACCTTCTTAAGCAATTAATGGTCATCACTGTTGAAACTGAATCCGAATCAGCAAAAGGCTGTTGTCACCACTGAAGGTCTTGTCCTCATTCTTGCCGGAGCAGGAAGTGGTAAAACCCGCGTCCTCGTACACCGCATTGCACACCTTATTCGAGAAAAAAATATCCCCTCTTCCTCTATTCTTGGTCTCACCTTTACGAATAAAGCAGCCTCAGAAATGCGGGAGCGCGTTGCCAAGCTCGTCCATGAAAAGGAGGCAAAAGAGGTTGTTCTTTCGACATTTCATAGTTTTTGTATCCGTATCCTCCGCAAGGAAATCCACCGTCTTGGTTTTACTCCTAAGTTCACTCTCTATGATGAAAAAGATATGCGCCGCCTTATGATGCAGGTTGCCTCAGAGATCTACGAGGGAGAGGAGCTCTCATTGGAGCCGATTATCAATGCGATCGCTTACTTAAAGAGTAAGGGGCTTAAAAGTGATGCGCTTCCTAAAAGTAGTGACCCTAAACAAGATGCTTTTATTAAAGAGGTTTATGAAGCTCTCCGCATTGCAATGCGTGCCTATAATGCTCTCGATTTTGACACCCTTTTAACCCTCACGGTTGAGCTTTTTGAAACCTTTCCCGAGGTCCTCGAAAAGTACCAAGACCAATTTCGCTACATCATGATCGATGAATACCAAGATACAAACCCTGTGCAATATCGTATCGCTTCTCTTCTGTCAAAAAAATGGGGAAATCTCTGCGTTGTCGGAGATGATGATCAATCGATTTATACGTGGCGAGGAGCAGAAATTGAACATATTTTAAGTTTCCCTGCGGAAACAACGATTAAACTTGAGGAAAATTACCGCTCTACTTCCCACATTTTAAATGCTGCTAACGCTGTGATTAAAAATAATGTTCACCGCCACGATAAAGTCCTTCAACCAAATGCAGGGGTTGGGGAAACTCTTGAAATTTTTAATGCTCCGACAGAGCAAGATGAAGTAGAAGCAGTCATTCAGCGGATGTTAAAGTTTAAAGAAGAAAAAAACTACCGTTGGAAGGAGATGGCAATCCTCTATCGTTCGAATAATCTTGCCCGCCCTTTTGAGCTTTCTCTTATGCAAACGGTTTGGAGAAATGGAGGAGAGTGGAGCCGAGGAATCCCCTACCAAGTCTTTGGAGGCATGGCATTTTTTGAGCGGAGTGAAGTGAAAGATCTCATCGCTTATCTTCGGATCATCTCCAACCCCAAAGATCAGGAGGCTCTCCTTAGAATTATCAATTATCCTCGTCGAGGCATCTCCGATAAAACCCTTGATAGGATGACTCAATTTAATAGGAGCGAAAAACTGCCTCTTATAAACGTTATGAGAAAAATCGCATCGGATGACTATCCCGAACTGGAACTCACATCCCGTGGAGTGGAAGGAATTGCAAACTTTATGGCTCTCTATCAAGAGATGGTGAAAAAGTTTGAGACTCTCTCTCTTTCCGAAGGGCTAAAGTGGCTTATTGAAAAGATCGACTACAAAAATGCGATATTCAACGAAGTAAAAAGTGATAAGATGCGTGAACTTAAATGGGAAAACGTCCAAGCATGCATTTCTGCCTTGCAAACCTATGAAAAGGGGGAAGATGCTTCTCTCCACGACTTTCTCTCATCGACAATGCTTGACAATCGAAAGCAAGATAAGAAAGATCGCTTTGGTGATGATAAACTCAATCTGATGACCTTTCATAGTGCAAAAGGGCTGGAGTTTCCTGCCGTTTTCTTGGTAGGTTTAGAAGACCACCTCATCCCTCATATGAAAAGTCAAACAAAGGAGGGAATTGAAGAGGAGCGGCGCCTCCTTTATGTCGCCATCACAAGAGCAATGGAAGCTCTTTGCTTAAGTATGTCGCGCAGTAGGCCCCATCATGGGAAAATGGTGAACTGCAACCCTTCTCGCTTCCTTTTTGAAATCCCTAAGGAAATTCTGAAGGTAACCTCTTGGAAATGAGCTCTGAGAGGGTATTTGAAAAAGATCCTTTTCATTAATGCTGGAATGAGTTTTCAATTATCCTCTGAATTCTTTCCCTCTCTTTAGAAGGCGCATAACGATAAGAGATCTGTGCATGTTCGAGCGCCTCTTCCTGTTTTTCTTGATCTATTAAATACTCTGAAAGAATCATGTGAATCTTCCAACAATGATCCCCACTCTTTTCTCCAAATTTAGCGATGTAACGCTCTAAGGGCTCAGAAGAATTACTCCCTTGAAATTCCAAAAGGGCAAGGCGTGATTGAATCTCTCTACTTTCCACTTTTTCAAGGGACTTGCGAAGCTTTTCTCCCTCTTTGGTTCCAATAAGAGTGATATATTTTTCAAGCATGAGATCAGGAGAATCTCTATACCCAAATTCAAGAATGGCATTTGCTAAGTTTTCTCCTCCCATCTCTTTTGCTTCATGGTAACAAACCTTTAGCTCTCCTAAAGCTTTTTTCTCCTTTGCCTCTTCAAACCGTTTTTGAAGGAGAAAGTAACGTCTCCCTATATCTCTTAAATGAAGGGCAAAGTCCTCAACTTCATCGATTGGATAGCCCATACGGGTAATTTCATTTTGCTTCTCATCAAGAAGGATAACTGTTGGAAAATTTACAACCTGGAACTTTTCTTTAAGCTCGTGGTTCTGCGATAAGATCGCTTCACTCTGCCTATTGAGCTCAGGAAAATCAACCTGAACAATCACGAGCTGTGTGGAAAGGTTTTTTTCACAAACCTCTCTAATAAGTTTTTTAGAGGATTCTGACCAATCGGACCCTGTGAAAACGAGGGCCATCGGGAGGTTGTACCCTTCTGATAGATCCTTTCCTTTAGAAAAATCCTCCGTCACATATGGGGATGCAAAAGCAGTACTAAAAAGTATTAGAATTAAGGGAATCAACGCCTTCATATCAACCTTGCCTTTTTCAAGCTTCTGAGCTAAGCTGCCTTTATAAAAAATGTAGAACCTATCCGTAAAGCAAATTATTTTTAATTTTCAAAATTTTCTCGCAGATTTTTGCTGCTCTATTTGAGCACATTGTCCAAGAGACAAGGGCGAAAAATAAAGCGACAAAAAGAAGGAGAAAAAATGGAAAGGAAAAGTGATTGAATTTATGGATAGGTTCGGAAAATTTCCTCCCACAACTATTCTCCGTCACCGAAAAGAAAACTTGAAAAAGTGTAGCCTCCATGGACTTGAGTCTCGAGAGGATCTCCACTTTCTCACCTACCCCATCGATCCCATCCCTTTTCTTGAAAAGACCATTATTCTCGACCTAGAGGCTCCTCCTTTAACGGAGGAGGATTATGGGCATAAACTTTTCCTCATCGATGGAACCTGGAAATATGCCGCTGTGATGTCAAAACAGCTCCCCCATCCTGAAAAATGGGTCCGCCGGAGTCTCCCTCCTGAAATCCAAACAGCTTATCCTCGAAAACAAACCGAATGCATCGATCCAGAAAGGGGGCTCGCATCGGTGGAAGCTCTCTACATCGCTCATCACATCATGCAGTATAAAACCCAGGGGCTTCTCGATCATTACTATTGGAGAGAACACTTCTTAGAGATTAACTCAGAATTCCTTTCGCTCAAATGAGCTGATTTAAGCCCTGGAGTGCCACTAAAGGCACATCATCTAATCAGTTCCTTGGCACATTCAATAACAAGTTCAAAAACAATAAAAGCTCCCAAGAGGGATAGGAGTCCTTTCCCACCAGGAAGTTGTCTATTTAAATTTGAGTATTCTTTATAATAACGCCCTACCCAAACCATTAAAATGGGAAGGAGTCCAAGTAGGAGAGCGCATCCAATGCCTCCTGCATAGCCAAGAGCTCTTAAAAAAATATTCGGGTTGATTGTTGCAATGATCATCGCCGGAATATAAATGATTCCACAAAGTAAAAATTTTTTTGAGCCCACCTTCGCTATTTGAAGCCCATCGGATAAAAAGTCAAGAAGTCCAAGGGTTACTCCTAAAAAAGAAGTCGTTAACGCAAAAGCACTAAAAAATTGTCCGGTCAGATAAATCGGAGTATTCGGAAAAACATATTTAAGAGGTTCAACAGCAGTAGAGCCCATCGCTTCTGCCTCCAACAGTCCGTGTGGACCTTCCGTTGGCACAATTCCTAAAATCAAATACTCCCAAAGAATATAAGCAATAAAAGGGAGCGATGTTCCCACAAGGATTGCAAAACGGATTGTTTTAGGATGGCGCTCTAAATAAGTGGTCAAACTGGGGATAATTCCTTGATAGCTAAAAGAAGTAAACATCACAGGCAGTGCCATCACTGCGGGAAACCATCGCATCCGCTTCAAAAGTTCTATTTTAACTTCTCCCACACCCAAAACAACAAAAACCAAGTAACTCACTCCGAGTCCAATCATCAAGAGAAAATTAATCCGGTCAACAGCCTTGGTCCCAAGGTAAACAAAGGTCCCAAAAGCTACTGTGAAAAGGATCACTCCAACCACATGAGGAATTTTTTCACCAAAAAGGGCAACAACAAAGCCTCCTCCTTCAGCAACATAAGCAATCGTCAAACAATAAAATAAAAAGAGGTAGAGGATCCACGCTGAAATTTTCCCTATTGGTCCTAAAAGATGGTGAGCCATCGAAATAATATTCGCTTCATTTGGCATCCAAAGACAGACTTCTAATAGGAGAAGCCCTGTGCAAACGCTAAAAAGCCAGCAAATCAAAAAAATAACTATCGCCGGTAAAAAGCCTCCCATTCCCGTAACGACAGGGAGGGCAAGCATTCCAGCGCCAATAGCAGTTCCTCCAACAAGAAGGGCACCACCAACGGCTTTGCGAAGGGGTAAATCCATAAAATTCCTAAGGTATAGAAGCAATTCTAATATATTATTGTTTTGATCACAAGACAGGTGTTTTAATAAAATTTTCCTTCATGTATCCTATGAAGTCTAACCGCAAAGGAAATGAGTGCAACCTAAAACTTACTCGAAAGAAGTACACGGGATCGACGTTCGACATATCGATCAAAAAGCTTTATATATTTTAGAGAAGCTCTCCGCTTCAGGCTATACGGCCTACTTAGTAGGTGGCAGTGTCCGTGATCTTTTGCTTAAAAAGAAGCCGAAGGATTTTGACATCTCTACATCAGCAAAGCCTGAAGAAATTAAACGCCTTTTCCCTAGCTCTATTCTCATTGGGAAACGGTTCCGTTTAGCCCATGTCCGCTTCGGTCGTAAGGTGATAGAGGTTTCCACCTTTAGAGCAGGGGATATCGAAAGTGAAGAGCTCATTACAGAAGATAACATTTGGGGATCCCCTGAAGAAGATGTCCTCCGTCGCGACTTTACCATCAATGGCCTTTTCTATGATAGTGAAAAGGAAGAGATCATCGATTATGTTGGGGGTTACCCCGACATTGAAAAAAAAATCCTTCGAGCCATTGGGCAACCTTTCCAACGGTTTAAACAAGATCCAGTCCGGATGATTCGGTGTCTGAAATTTCAAGCACGCTTTGGCCTTGAGGTTGAAGAAGAGGCGCGCCTTGCTTTGATCGATTGCAAGGAGGAGATCACAAAGAGTGCACATGCTCGCGTCCTTGAAGAAATTCTCCGTATGCTCGAATCGGGAGCTTCGAAAACCTTCTTCCAACTCATGACCGACCATGGGCTCATGCAACAAATCCTCCCAGCCATTGCTGAGCATTTAGAAACCCTTGAAGGAAATGAGATCTATGCCTATCTCCAAGAAGCGGATGGAATCCTTAAAGAACCTCATGAACCTGAACTCGAACGTCCCGTTCTCCTTGCATGCCTCGCCTTTCCATTGATGGAACGCCATCTTAAAACACAGTTTATCGCTCGAGAAAAGATTCCTCACCTTGGTGATATCTATAGAGAAGCAGGCCTCTTAATGGATACCATTTTCCAGACCTTCTTCAAAATTCCCCGTCGTTTAAAAATAAGGACAATGAGCATCTTAATCTCTCAATACCGGATCACCCCTTTCCAAAAGAAAAAGAACCAAAAAATCCGCATTCCTCGCGCTATAGAATTTCATCTTGCCCTCCAATTTTTTACCCTTCGGTGCCGCTTAGAACCAGGACTTCAAGAGATTCATGACGAGTGGCATGATGTCTATAAAAAAATTGCTGAAAACCTCCCTCCTCCAAGAAAGCGACGCCCACGGAAACCTCGAAGACGCCAATGAACATTCAAGCTCACCAAATATCTGAGAAAATCAAAGTCTCCTTTGTAGGTCCCCCGTTTGAAGAGGGGGCCCTCCCAGCCCTTTTTTATTTTGCCCTCTCCGCCGAAGATAGTTTGGGGAAAGATCCCTTTAACCAACCGGTCAAACTTTTAGGGGGGCTTCCCATCCGCATCTTTTCGATGACACTCCCTGCACATGAAAACGGACTTTGTCCAGAAAATGCGATAAAAGTCTGGGAAGAGAGAATGAAAAGTGGAGATCCTGTGATCCCTCCTTTTATAGAAGAGGTGAAAGAAGCAATCGGACATCTTAAACCACATATTAAACAAGGGAGGCTAGCCGTAGCAGGCCTTTCTCGAGGTGCCTATATTGCCTGCCATGTTGCAGCTGTCTGTCCAGAAGTTTCTCATATCCTTGGCTTTGCCCCACTCACTCGTTTTAGAGCAGCAAAAAATCTCGATCTCGAAAATCTTATTCCCACCCTTTATAATCGAAATATCCGCTTCTATATTGGAAACCGTGATACAAGGGTTGGAACGGAAAATGCTTTTTCTTTCATTTACAAACTCGCCGATGAGGCCCATAAAAATCGGCTCCGCACGGCCCCTATTGAGATGATCATTGGTCCTTCCATTGGACGTCATGGACATGGCACCTCTCCAGAAGTTTTTCAAAACGGTACCGATTGGATCAAAGGGGTACTAATATCATGAGTTATGACCTTTTTATTTTTGCTGGTGAAGTCAGTGGCGATCTCCATGGAGAAAAACTTCTCAAAGAACTCTACGGACAAAACCCCGATTTAAAAGTGAAAGGAGTGGGAGGGCCAAAGATGCGCGCCATAGGGATGGAATGCATGATCCCGATGGAAGAGTTTCAAGTGATGGGGTTTCTTGATATCCTTTCTTCTCTTCCTAAACTCTACAAGAAGTTTAAACGGATCAAAGAAGAGATCTTGAAAAACCAACCTAAAGGTGTTGTCACCATCGATTACCCTGGGTTTAATCTCCGGATGGCAAATGCTCTTCGGAGGAAAGGATCTCAGGCCAAACGGATCCATTATATTTGCCCCACTGTTTGGGCATGGGGAAAAGGGAGAATTTCCAAGATGGAGCGCTCTCTCGATCACCTTCTAACCATCCTCCCCTTTGAACCTGATCTCTTTTCAAAAAATAAGCTCGAACCCTCTTATATTGGTCACCCCCTTATATCGAGGATTGGAAATCACCTCTATGATCCCCATTGGAATAAAGACTATGGGATTGAAAATGAAAAGCAAATCCTTTCCATATTTCCAGGAAGTCGAGAAAAAGAACTCCGTCGCAATTTTCCTATGCAACTAAAAGTAGCAAAAGAAATTCAAAAAGATCATCCCGATCTCCTTGTTGTCATTTCTTGTTCTGATGAAAAGCTCCTTCCCCTTCTTAAAAAAGAGGGAGAAGATCTTTTGATTGTAAAGCCGAAACATAGCTACGAGCTGATGCGCGCTTCTCACTTAGCCATTGCCACTTCTGGAACAGTAACACTAGAACTTGCCCTTCACCATATTCCCACTGTTGTTACTTTTGCCATTAACCCATTCGATGTCTTCATTGCGCAAAATATTTTCCAGATTAACCTTCCCTACTATGCCCTCCCCAATATTATTCATGAAGGGGAACTCTTCCCCGAACTTTTCGGGCCAAACCTAAAAGAAGTAGCTCTCCATAAAAAAGTCCAAGAATTCATGCTTAGCGAATACACGCGGACAAGCTGCATAGAAAAATGCAAAAAATTAAAAAACTTGTTGGGGGAAAAAGACGCGAGCAAAGAAGCCGCCCGCGTCATCACAGCCTCTCTTCATCAATAAGTTGATTTAGTCCCTTCAACAACGAACTTTCCACCCCAGAACATAGCGGTTGCTGGCACAGAGGCACATCTTCCAACTATAGCTGAAGTAGTTTAAAGTAGTGATAATTGGACAGAAGATTTTCATTGAAAATGAAGCGCGGAGAACGAAGCTGGCTTCGTGCAAGCCAGGGAGATCGAGCGCAAAATTGTCGGTGAAAAGAT
>JANQJL010000103.1 GCA_028281675.1 Simkaniaceae bacterium | reverse complement strand
TGCCGAGCCAAGGTGAGGCCACCTTGGCGAAGGTGAGAAGCGAAGTAGATTCGCTGATTCAGAAGGATGGCTGCCGCGAAATAGGTGGCATTCACGGGTAATAGCTAAGGAGTGATAGATCGGGTTTAACGTCAAGGGTAGGTGAGAGACGGGAGCGGAGGATTTGCTGAATCGCATCGAGGGTCGCTCCGGTGGAAGAAGGACAGCTGGTGCATGCCCCTTGATAGGCAATGACCACTTCTCGCTCATTATTGAAGGCTGAGACTTCGACTCCACCTGCATCGAGTTCGATATAAGGCTGGATCTCATCGCGAATAACCTCTTTAATGTGATCGAGTTTTTCATCTTCAGAAAAGAGGTGCCAATTAGGGTGGCCACCATCAGCGTTTAAATGATCTGGTACTGGGGGTGAAACAGAAGGATCTTTTAAGGGGATATCAGTGCATTTTTCTGCCGCTTCTTCGATGGCAGCAAGGACAAGGTTAAGATGAGTTGCTGCAGACTCTGGAAAAGCAGGAATATTGGTAAAGTCGCGGAGTTTTCTATCGATTAAATCAGCCGTAAGACGTCGGGCTTGGTCATAGTTTTTACGGAGAAGAACTTCGCAGGCAGCATCAGCAGCGCCAATAAGAGCCGTCTCACCAAAGGCAATAAATTTTGCATCGGCAATGACCCCATCGGTTTCATCAACAACAAGGGAAAATCGAAGGGTGTTTCCATCCCTTTGACCTGTTCCAGTTACCACACGCATCTCTTGAAAAGCGCCCGTATTTTCCTTAAACGATCCCAGGTTCCGGGGCTTTAGGATCCGTTCAATAAGGAGATGACTGTAGGCTGTCCAAGGGTAGGGCTTCATAGGAGAACCTCTTTAGAAAAGGTGCGACATCTTTGGGCGCAATCAACGATCATTCCAAGAGCGCGGTTGATTTCCTCTTCGGTTGTATCGCGCGATAAGGAAAAACTTAGGGCGCATTTGCTTTCTATTGGATCAATACCTATCGCAGTCAGGAGATCTTCGAGTTTTTGAAGACGCCCCCCACCAAAAGAGGCGAAGAGTCCTTGCTCACGCAAGTGAAAAGCGAGAAGTTCACTCATCACTCCGGGAAATACAATAGTGGTCGTATTAGGAAGGCGTTCAGCCTCTTGAAAAAGGATTTTAGCCTCGGGAATTGCAGAGGCAATTTCTGTTTCGAGTTTCCCTCGTAGACGAACGGTTTCCATACATAGGTGATCGAAAGTTTCACTAAGCTCTTGGATTGCAATCCCTAATCCAACTAATGCTGCAACATTTAGATCAGCTCCTTCTACCTCTTCTGGGGTCCGACTTTCAAAACCTATTTCTCTTCGAATAAAGAGTCCCCCACTCCCCTTAGGTCCATGAATAGTAGTCCCTTCGAAGGTGAGGTAATCGATCGGAAGCTCTTGAAACTCAAAGTAGAGTTTTCCTAAAACCGCCGAAGCATCGACATGAAATAGGATCTCTTTTTCGCGGCAAAGTTCGGCAAGTTCCCAAATGGGATGAATCACTCCGGTTAAGCTATTTGCCCAAGCAAGGGAAACGAGCCCTGTTTTGGGAGTCATGGCAGCCTCGAGCGCCTCCCTCGTCACTTGTCCATTTTCATTTAGAGGAATCGTGTTTTGGTAAACGCCCAACTTTTCAAATCTCTTCCCCAAAAGGTGGATCGGTATTTCTTCGATTGCAGTTGTAAGAATATGATTTTTTCCACTTTCTGCCATATGATCGATGTAAGCGCTATGATAAACTTCTGAAATAGCAGCACTTCCTGAGGAGCAAAACTGAAAGAGATCTTTTTCCTTTGCGCCGACAAAAGCGTGGAGATCGCCAAGGGTTTTCTGAATGGTGGTAAAAGGTTCCTTCCCTTTAAGATAAGGGGCGAGTGAGTGCCAATGCCTTTTAATAAAGGGTTGCATCTGGGTAATAAGGTAATCGGAGGGGCGAGCGAGTGTCCCATTATCGAGATAGATTGACTCTTCGTTCATAACGGTTCTTTTTTCCAGTGATCCCCTTCAAAAGAATAACTAAGGGGAATCCCCGTCGGGATTTCAAGATTTAACACCTCTTCCTTCGAAAGATTATCAAGATACATCACAATCGAACGGAGAGAGTTTCCGTGAGCAGAAACGAGGACATTCTTTCCCCCTTTAAGAAAAGGGACAATCGTAGTTTTGAAATAGGGGATCGAACGTTTAGCTGTCATTTCTAAACTTTCTCCATGTGGAGGAGGAGTATCAAAACTCCGACGCCAAATCTTTACTTGATCAGCTCCAAACTTTGCCCTTGTTTCATCTTTATCAAGTCCTTGAAGCTCTCCATACATCCGCTCATTGATCTCCCATGCTTTATAAACGGGAATACAATTAGCTTCAGCCTTAGCATCATAGATCTTCGCCCACTCATCAAGCTTCCCTTCTCCCTCATGAAGGACAACAGGTGTTTTTTCACTCACATGCTCAGTCATTGCAATCATGGCTGTCATCTGAGCCCGCATCAATGAAGAGATAAAGATCACATCAATCGGGATATGGCTGATCGCCTTCCCCGCTTTTTGCGCTTCTTCAACACCCATCTTACTTAGAGGGACATCGACCCATCCTGTAAAACGATTTTTTTGATTCCAATCCGATTTACCGTGGCGAAGTAAAATAAGTTTTGACTTTTTTCCCATACGATCAATGATAGATGAGATTGTATTATTCTCGCATCTATTTTATAATCCCTTCCATGGAGCCTAATCGTTTAAGTAAAATTTTAGCTAAATCGGGTGTTGCTTCTCGTCGAGCTGCGGAGTTTCTCATTTTTGAGGGGAAAGTCCGCGTTAATGATGAGGTGGTTACCGTCCCTCAAACGATCGTTGATCCCACTAAAGATAAAGTTTACGTTGAAGACCACCCCATTCAGTTTACCGATGAAAAGGTTTATTACATTTTGAATAAGCCTCGCGGCTTTATCTGCTCGAATAAACCGATGGGAAGAAAAAAACTTGTTGTCGATCTCTTTACAGAGGTCAATAATCGCCTCTTTACAGTCGGCCGCCTTGACCGCGATACCACCGGCCTTCTCATCCTCACCAATGATGGCCTTTTTGCTCAAAGTGTCATTCATCCCTCTAAAAATATTAAGAAAGAATATCTTGTAAAGACTCAACAAGAAATCACCCATGCTCATCTTGAAAAGCTTTCTAAAGGAACCCTTATTGAAGGGAAGTGGATCCGCCCTGCTAAGGTAACCAAAGTACGACGGGGGACAATTAAGATTGTCGTTAAAGAGGGAAAAAAGCGAGAGGTTCGTCTCATGGTGCAAAATGCTGGGCTCACCCTCCTCTCTCTATCGCGCATCCGCATCGGCGGCCTCAAGCTCGGCAATCTCGACGAAGGGGAGTGGCGAGAACTCACCTCCAAGGAACGAGACCTTATTTTTGCATAAGCCCTTTGTCAACATCAAGGGTAAATTCAGCGCATATTTTAGAGACATGGGAATATAAGAGTTCGTGCGTTGTCTTTAATAGAATCCCTTTAAATTGAGTCATTCCTACTTTGTCGCTTTCATAAATATTTTCAAACAGAGGGTTTTCTCCCCTTTGAAGGGTGAATTTAACAACAAATTGTCCTTTATAGACAAAAAATGGGAAAGAAGGGCTCTTAAGGACTACTCCTTCAATGCTATAATTTGCTTCTTCAACGTTGTCAGTAATTATATAGCCTGCATATGCAAGCTCATTTTCTAAAATTTTTTTGAATATAGCGCCACCCCCTTGGACTTTGTTTTTAGGAGAACACTCAATCTCTCTAAGATATAAGGTTACTCCTTTAGGTTCTTGTTTCTCTAAGAGAGGTTGAACAACAAACTCTGACTTAGTTGCGCATCCAGTGAAAAAAAATAGTGCAGAAAAGAGTGAGAACAATAAAAATAACTTTTTCATAAAGGGCCCGTTTTAATTATTAAGCATAATATTGAAACGTAAATCTACCATTAATCATAGTTAAATCGCAAATTCTGGGGATAAATTGGCTTTCTCAATTGAACCCTGCCGACCACGCTATTTTTGGTGCTCTTGAAAGAGGGAAAAAAGCGAGAGGTCCGTCTCATGTTGTAAAATGCTGAGTTCACCTTCCTCTCTCTATTGCGTGCCCGCATCGGCGTCAAAGAACAAAAGCTATCGTATCAGAAATGTTTAAGTTATACTTCACAGTTCCTAAGTATGGACTCTTCTGACGATTTCGTTATTTTGTTTGATTGAAATAAATTTACCATTTTTGATGATTGGCTGTATAAACTCGTGCTCGTATTCTTCCTCTTCAACCCACAAGTCATACGTTTGCTGCAAGTTAAGCCAAAGCTGTGGAGTTGTATCAAACGCTTCTGACAAAGCAATCGCTATTGCAGGGGTAATACTTGCCCTACCAGACCTAATCTTAAATAATGTATTTCGTGCAATCAGCAACCTGTCAGCAAGCTTCTGCAGATTAAGATCAAGAGGTTTAATATAAAGCTCATCAAGTATTTTCCCTGGATGAGTTGGCTTTCTTTTCTTCTTCATAACTCACTTATCATCTAATGGTAATCTATCAAATTTACATCATGTGCATCGCCTTTTTCAAAGCGAAATATTATTGTCCAATTTCCGTTCACGTGAACAGAAAAAAACCCTTTTAAATCACCCTTTAAGGGATGAAAATTTGATCCCGGAAAGTTCATATCTTTAGCTTCCTGAGCTCCATCAAGAAGGTCTAGAATAAGTTCGATTTTACCCGCGTGCGCTGCCTGAATACCGGCTTTGATTCCATATTCAAAAAAATTTTTTAAACCCTTATGCTTAAATTTCTTAATCGCCACAGAACTCTCGCTTTCCTACATTGTAACCTATTTGATTACATCGTGTCAACAATGCTCAACAAAATATTTTTACAAATAGCTTTTTACCAATAAGTTAAGTATCAGAACCTAGGGAACGCTTCTTTCAGCAATGTTTAATTAATGACACTATCTAAATTGAACCCTGACGACCACGCTATTTTTGGTGCTCTTAAAGAGAAAAATTGCTATCCTTTGAGTTAGTTAAAAAATGCTGTTTGAGTCATGTTAACAACAATTGGTCGTCTCTTTGGGAAATCCCCTTTTGCCCCTCTTCAGTCTCATATGAAGAAGGTAAGTAGTTGCATGAAAAAGCTCACCGAGATCTTTGGCAATCTTAGAAACAAATCTCCGGAAGAACTAGAACGTTTGGTTAAAGACCTCTCCAAATTAGAACATGAAGCTGATCTTACTAAGAATGATATACGAAGTCATTTACCGAAAAGTTTATTCCTTCCCATTGACCGCGGACAGTTCCTAGAAATTTTATCAATTCAAGATAGTATCTCTGATAAAGCAGAAGACATCGGTCACCTCCTTATCCTCTATCCCGTTAATGAACTCGGCGATCTTTGCGATCACCTCGACCAACTCTTTAAGAAAAATATGGAGGCGTTTTGGGATACCCGCTCAATCATTAAAGAGCTCCATGAGCTTTTAGAGTCCTCATTCGGAGGGATTGAAGCCGAAAAGGTTAAAACGATTGCTGAAAAGACATCGCAGATTGAATACCAAGCTGATAAATTGAAACATGCCCTCATGAAGGAGTTTTTCAAAACATCAGAAACTGTAAAAACACCTGTTTTTTACCTTTACACCCGCCTTGTTGAAGAAATCAATCACATTTCACATATTTCAGAGAAACTTGCGAACCGCATCCGGATGATTTTGGAACTTAAGTAATATGCCAATTGACTCGATTCTTACGATCCTAGTCCTTCTTGCTGGATTTTACATGGCTTGGAACATCGGAGCTAATGATGTCTCTAACGCAATGGGAACATCCGTTGGATCTGGTGCACTCACACTCTTTAAAGCTGTTATCATTGCTGGAATTTTAGAGTTTTGTGGTGCTTTTTTTCTCGGTGGAAATGTCTCTAAGACGATGCAGTCGGGAATTGTCAACCCCGAGTTTTTTACCCACGATCCGAAAATTCTCCTCTATGGAATGTTCTCTGCTCTCATTGCAACAGCTCTTTGGCTTCAAGTTGCCTCCTTTTTTGGATGGCCTGTGTCTACGACTCATGCAATTGTTGGTGCACTTCTCGGATTTGGAGCAATGGCGGGAGGAGCCCATGCTGTTCAATGGAGTGAAATAGGACGGATCGCCCTGAGTTGGGTGATCTCTCCAGCCCTTAGTGGTCTCTTTGCCTATTTGATTTTTAGTACTTTGCAACGAAAAATTCTCTTTGCCATGAATCCCATCAATGCCACAAGAAGGCTCATTCCAGCCTTGATCTTTGTGGTTTTATTTGTCTTTACTTTGAGTATTCTTTTTAATGGCTTGGGGTCTTTTCAAATTGAATTCTCGGTGGGTGAAACCCTTCTGATAGGAACCGGAATCGGCCTTGTTGGGGCGATCATTAGTTTCATAGTTTTAAAGAAGACTTACCTTCCAAAGGAGCAGATGGTCTCTGCAAACACAACGCAGCAGGTCTTTAATTTGAATAAAGCTGTCCGCCATCTTAAGCGAGTAGAACTATCGAGTAAGGGGGAACGGAAAAAGGAGATTGGGAGGATGCTGAATGAGGTCGAAAAATATACGGAAGAGGTGAGAGAGCACTCAAACCTTTATACTGCAAGCTCTGATTACAGGATCGTTGAAAAGATGTTTGCCTCTCTCCAAATCATGAGCGCGGCCTATGTGGCATTTGCCCATGGCGCTAATGATGTCGCCAATGCTATTGGCCCTGTGGCTGCAGCATTCGAAATCATTAAAAGTGGAGGGCTTGAGTTCCATTCACGGATTCCCACTTGGCTCCTTGCGATGGGTGGTGCTGGCATCGTGACAGGTCTTGCAACTTGGGGATGGAGAGTCATGGAAACGATCGGCCGTAAAATCACTGAACTCACCCCAACACGTGGATTTAGTGCTGAATTTGGAGCTGCGATTACGATTTTAGTCGCTTCAAAATTTGGCCTCCCCATCTCCACAACTCACTGCATTGTGGGTGCGGTTCTCGGAGTGGGTCTTGCAAGAGGACTTTCAGCTCTTAACCTTCGGGTTCTCCGCGATATTGTCCTCTCTTGGATCATCACTATTCCTTCAAGTGCGATTGTCTGCATTCTTATTTTCTATCTTATCCGTGCTATATTTTCCTAGATTCTGTTAATAAGAAAAGTATGGATCCGTTAGAACTACAGGCTGACACTGTGGCGCAAAAGGTGCGTCATTATCTCATTACAACAATGGGACGGACCTCCATTGAAGCCAATGATGAAGAATTTTATCGCGCTTTTTGTGCTTCTCTTCGAGAAGAGATTATGATCAATTGGACCGCTACCGATCATACATTAAAAAAACCAGGACTTCGAAGGCTCTATTACTTATCAATGGAATACATGCCCGGTCGCCTTTTTGGAAATAACGTCACCAATATTAGTGCTGTCGATTTGGTGAAACTGGTTTTAAAGAAGCTAGGGCGAGATTTTCAAACGATTTCCCAAATGGAGCAAGATATTGGGATTGGAAATGGAGGACTCGGTAGGCTTGCCTCTTGCTTCATGGATTCTCTTGCAACTCTCAACTATCCTGCAATGGGATATGGAATGCGTTATCAGTATGGAATCTTTGAACAAGAGCTCATTTGTGGAGTACAAGTAGAGCGCCCCGACTGTTGGCTCCTCACCCCAAACCCTTGGGAATTTCGTCGTGACACGTCAGCCGTTTCTGTCCGCTTTGCAGGAAAACCTATCTCGCGAAAAAATAGTCATGGCGATGAGGTTTTTGATTTGATTGACTATGAAGAGGTGCGTGCCCTTCCCTACGACCTCCCCATTATTGGATATAACGTAGATCCAAACTTTTCTGTTCTAACCCTCCGCCTTTGGTCTACAAAAGAATCCCCTCGTAACTTTGGACTCCAAAGATATAATGCAGGAGAAATTGGTCAAGCAAGTGAAAATACAAGTTTGACCGATGTCCTTTATCCCAATGATAATCATGAAGCGGGAAAGCGGATTCGCCTTAAGCAAGAGTTCTTACTCGTTTCAGCATCCCTCCAAGATATTATTAATCAATACAAAGAGGTCTATTCCGACTGGAGTCAGTTTGCAGATGTTGTCCGCATTCAAATCAACGACACCCACCCAGCTCTGATCATCCCCGAGCTCATCGATCTTCTAACTAAAGAGCAAGATCTCTCATGGAAATGTGCATGGGAAACAGTTAGGACTTGTTGCGCTTACACCAACCACACCGTTTTAAAAGAAGCTCTAGAAGAGTGGAATGCTGAGAGACTAGGAGAGCTTCTCCCCAAACATTATTACATTATTGAGCGTTTGAACCAGGAATTCTGCATCGGTGTCCGGAAAACCTTCCCGAATGATGAAGAAAAAGTTCGTCGGATGTCTTTTATCGAAAGTGGACAGGTTAAAATGGCAAACCTCTCTATTTATGGCTCCCATAAGGTGAATGGGGTGGCAGCTCTCCATACGGAAATCCTTAAGGCCTCTCTTTTTAAAGACTTTTATGAGATGTATCCTGATAAATTTGTGAATGTCACAAATGGAGTGACGCAGCGGCGGTGGCTCCTCCATTGCAACCCTCTCCTTACACAGTTTTTAGAAAAAAGGATTGGAAAGGGTTGGATCACAAACTTTGAAGAGATCTCCCGAATAGGGGATTACGCAAAAGACCCTGAGTCCCAAAAAGAATTTCTCGAGATCAAGAAAAAAAATAAAGAGACCCTTCTGAAAATGGTTCAAGAGGATGCCGATTTCCATCATGGAGGTGGGGATAAATATGCTGCTCAAAATTTTCTCGACACCGATGCTCTCTTTGATGTGCAAATCAAAAGGATCCATGAGTATAAAAGACAGCTGATGAAAGCCCTACATCTTCTTATCCTCTATTTTGAGATCAAAGAAAACCCCGACTCCCACCGAATTAAACGATTTGCGATCTTCGGAGGAAAAGCAGCTCCTGGCTACTCCCTTGCGAAATCAATTATCCGCTTGATCTATTGCCTCTCTCGGAAAATCAATCATGACCCTGAGGTGGGCAAACGTCTTAAAATTATCTATGTCGAAAATTACAATGTCACCAAAGCAGAAATCATTATCCCCGGAACCGATCTTTCTGAGCAAATCTCTACTGCTGGCATGGAAGCTTCCGGAACGGGAAATATGAAATTCTCGATCAATGGCGCTCTCACCATTGCTACAGATGATGGAGCCAACGTTGAGATGCGGGAAAACATTACGAATGAATGGTGGCCTTTTATGTTTGGAGCAAGCTCTAATGAAAACTTGGAGCTCCGCCGCTCAGGCAATTATAATCCGCTTGAAGTTTATGCAAATACTCCTCAAATCAAGAAGGTAGTCGACGCTTTAACAAATCGCTTTCTTGTTGAGAATGATGCGGAGCATGAGGCGCTTATGGATGTTCACCACTCTCTTCAAAAAGATCCCTTCTTTGTCCTCAATGATCTGATGTCCTATTATGACACTCAAAAAAAAGTCGAAGAACTCTACCAAGATAAAAATCGATGGGCAGAATTTGCCATCCATAACATTGCGGGAATGGGCCCTTTTTCAGCCGATGTCTCGATTAAAAATTACGCTGAAAAAATCTGGGATCTAAAACCTTGCCCTCCTGATCAAAAAGAGCTTGATCAAGTTCGAAAAGAGTATAGCGAGCATGACCGGTGCCGCGTCATTAACAGAGATTAGAGTGATTAGGCAGTGTTTGGAAATTGCTTTCGAAACTGAAAAGAGAGATTTTTTCCTAGAAGGCATGTTTGGAAACCGAAGCAAACTTGTAAAGTTTGTGAAGGTCGAAAGCTGACCTTATTAGAGAAAAAGATCCTTCATCAGTTTAGGAATGGATTTCCAAACACTGCCTAGTAGAGCTCCCACTTCTTGAGAAGTTTTTCGTAAGCGCCATTATCCTGCAGCTTTTCTAGACCGCGGTTAAAGACTTTAATGAGTTCTTCATTATCCCCATTGAGGGTGAGGAGACGAAGCCCTGCATCATCGAGAGGAGGAGTGATAATTTTAATCTGCCCATAATAAAGATCACGGATATAGCTTGTTGCCTGAAGATAACCGACAAGCGCGCCATCGAGACTTTTGGTAAGTACCTCATCGAGTCCTTCAGGAATGGTATCATAATAGTGAACAAGAACGCCTGGGTACTTTTCAATAAGAAGCGCCTCATTAGCAATGGAATCTACTCCAATCTCTTTTCCCTTCAGGTGTTTCATACTGCTCACTCTTACTCCCTCTCTTACCACAAGAACAGGTCCTAGATGGACAAAGGGCTCTGAGAAGGAGTAGGTTCTCTCCAAAAAGACCCGGGGAGTCATAGAATTTAAAATCCCTTCATACTTCTTTTCCTTAAGTCCCTGAATCAAGTTATCCCAACTCATAGCAACCGTTTCAAAGAAAACTCCTTCTTCATGAGATATTGCTCTGAGGAGTTCACTCGAAAAGGCGTAGATATTAGCCTCTTTCCCTCCTAAGTTTGCAGGATACCAACTCGGATCCACCCCAATCCGATAGGTTTTCCCCCTTGATCCACAAGAGACAAGAAGGATGGTGATAATAAGAAATGTACAAATACGTTTTAACATTACCCTTCATCTTAATTATTCTTTCTCAATTTATCAAGTTTGTTGAACTCAACAGAGGGGAATCGCATTAAAATTTTTATATGAAATGTTATTAAGAATAAAATTCTTTCACTGATTCTAGGTATTTTATGGTAAGTTCTGAGTTTCCCTCTATGGAAGGCTCATAAAATTTTAATGCGATTGCCCTGTTAAAAAAATGACTAGTATTTGAAAAAAACAAATCCCCTCTTTAGAATTATTGGCATAAAATTTACATCGTATAGGAAAAATGATGGTTTTAACTTCCCCGATTAGCTGCTTAACAGCGCAACTTCCTTCCCTCTCTCTTGAGGGCTCATGGTCATTGCTAGGGAGAAAGGTTCCCCGCATCACTGTTGTCACCATGCTCTGCGCTACCTTCATCTTGGGCTCCTTGGGGGCGCTCTTCGCCTTCCTCGCGGCTAAGCAACGAGAAGCCGAAGCAGCAGCAGCGGCGGCCAAGCAACGAGAAGCCGAAGCAGCGATTAAACTAGATAACTCCTTACCCACATCAGATGACGACTCAATCAATTTAGAAGATTCAGCCATTTTAGACGATTCAACTCTATCAACATTCACCGAAGGCAGTGTAAGTACAGGAGAAACAAATGAGGAACCAGATCCAAGCGATGAAGAAACATCTACCGTAACACACTACCAAGGATTCCCTTGCAAGCCTAAACAAACAAAGGTTTTGAAGGCTGCATACCCAGAATCACATAAACCTTTTATGTGGATACGAAGCAAGTTAAAACATTCCTCTGAAGAATGGATTGGAAGCGATCAGGACCTCACTAAAACCTGCCACATAACAACCGATAAAGGTATAACAGTTGGTTCTCTTCTTAAATCAAAACCCAAAGTGTGTCTGAAAAACAATGAGATCTCCGTCTATCTAGATTTTACCGGCTGTGATTGTAGGAAAGCAATCATGGTTCAGGTTGAGCAAGAAAAAGAGAACAACTCAGGAGAAAAACCTCTGAGTAGGATTCATATCTCAGCCCCATTAACTTTCGAGACCGGTTGGAAGACGTATTACATACAGTATGATGAAACGATTAATTCATTTATAAAAAATAGACTCAGATTTCGCAAACTTGATACAAATCAACAAAGATGCAGAGTAATATTCAGCCAAGTTATGAAACAGCGGTCTGTTTTGTAATTGAGTTCCTAGCACATTGTATAAAAAGCTCTTGCAGCAATTTGCACCTAGATTTTTGATTCTGAGAGCCTCGAAAAGCTGAGTATCCAACTTCCCTCCAGAGAGTGTAAGAAATGGGGGACTAGACGGTGACACTCTCAATCCCCTAAAGGGGATGAGCTTCTAAACTATACAGAGGACTGACCCGTCGCTTGCGCAACACCTACAAGAGGCTGGCTGACTCCTATGCAATCATCTAGACAACTTTGGCCCGTGCCCAGGCTACTACTACTTTTCCC
>JANQJL010000013.1 GCA_028281675.1 Simkaniaceae bacterium | reverse complement strand
AACATATATTTAAATGGGAAATTTATAAAAAGGTAAGGCAAACCCCCCAATTGAATTTTGAATAAATCCCTATCAAAATCAAAAGACACAAAATGAATTTTATGTAAGACTATTGGAAGTTGCTTTCATTAAGAATCTGGATCAATACCAGCATTTTTCAGCATTTGTTCCAATTTTTCTTTTTGTTTTATTATTTCCTGCTCACGTTTTGCTGTTTCTTGTTCCCTTTGCAACGCTTCTTGTTTTTGTCTTTCAGCTTCTTGTTCACGTTCCAAAGCTTCTTGCTTCTGCTCTAGAGCCTTATCCAATTTTTGATATGCTTCATCTAACAAAGCTTGTTTAGTCAATTCCTCACGAATTGCATTTTCTCGTGCTTGATAAAGATGATACTGCCTCTCCTCTTCGGAAAATCGTTCTAAAACAGCCATAGCCTGCCTCATTTCTGCGGTGTTCATATTTTCTGGTAATTCAAACCAGTGTTTCGCATCTTTAAAAAAATGCAACCATTGATCCTCACCTGATAAAACCTCTTTCGCTTCCCATTTGTTTAATTCGAGTATATGGATGGAAAAATGGTTGGACAATAACGTTTTATTTTGTTGGTCATAGGCTTGAAACTGGTGATGGTAGGCTTGATCTGTAGAAAACATAGTCCCTGTCAACATCCAGATTGAAATGGCAGGAGCCAATTCAGTGAATTTTTTTCCAGCTTGTAATTGGGTTTTATATAGATTGGCCCATGTATAAAGCATCCTTTCGGGGAGATGCGGGTAAATGTCGAGTTGGATTTCTAGCTGATAAACAATGCCTTCTTCATCTTTGGCCTTAACATCAACAATCGTTAATTTATCAGTGAGAAATTCTCTTTCATTATATGGATTAAGGATATCAACATGGCATATAGGGATTCGGGGATTTAAAATGCTGTTGAGGTAATGAATCAACAAATTTTTGTTTTCTTCAGCACCTAAAATCGAACCAGGTAGCCGGGAGGTGTTGCCACCTCACAGAACTATTACTAGCTCACACAGCCCCTTAAGAACGGAGCATGAAAGTTTCCCCTCACTCCGCTCAAGCACTTCAAAGACCCTTTTTTCTCGGATCCGGTTTCACCACTGTTAATCCTTGACTATGGACTTGTCGATGACAATTGGGATGCAGTAACACTAAATTCTCAAACTGGTCACTTCCTCCATTAACCCGATAGTGGATATGGTGAATATTCCAATCGGTCTCTTCTGTAATGGTTTGGGTGCAGATAGGACATTTGCCCTGCTGACTTTTCCATAATCGTCTCATCCGCTTTCTCCCCTTTTCCCCGTTCAGAAGTTTCTGACCATAGCGTTTGTCAAAATAAACTTCTTCCTCAGGGTTATAGGGATTGGCTTTTGCTCGGATTTTGGTATGTCGCTGAATTTTCAGTGATGATGCTTTAAAGAGGAAGGTAGGAATCTCCTTTCCTTGCTCTTGAACCCCGAAGGCCCATTGTTTCATTCCTTGCACCAAAAAGTACTTGTCTTTGATCCAGGTATTCGACTTATGGGGATGCCTTCTTTTGGCCCATTTCCACAAAGCTTGAAAAATCGCATGATCCACATCTCTAAAGATTCGGCCACTGACTGCGTGACGATGATAATAGGCCCACCCTCGAATCACGGGATTGAGAAGATGGATTAAATCTTCCGTCCGCCCTTGGCTATGGTCTTTAATGAGAGTTTTCACTTTTTTTAGAAACTTCTTAACGCTATTCTGAGAAGGTTTGATAAGCAACTTTCCGTTATATTTGCGTACATTTTGTCCTAAAAAATCGAAACCTTGTTTAATATGCGTGATTTTTGTCTTTTCTTGGGACAGTTCTAACCCTCTTTTGATTAAGAACTTTTCCACAAAAGGTTTCACTTGAGTCTCTAGCAGTGTGCCAGAGGCCCCTGTGATCACAAAATCATCGGCATAAGCAATGAGGTGCACCTTTGAGTTTTGGCCACGAGGAAGTCCGCCTGTGGGAAAGCGTTCTCTTAACTCGTTTTCTAAGCCCGCCAGTGTGAGATTACACAACACGGGAGAAATGATCGAACCTTGCGGGGTTCCTTCATTGGTGTCATGAAAGGTTTTGCGATCCATGTATCCACTCTTGAGCCATTTTTTCAAGATTTCTTGATCCATTGGAATATGAGCTTCCAACCATTGATGGGAAATTTTGTCAAAACACGCTCGTATATCTCCTTCCAAAATATATTGAGGCGAGGTGCGTTTGGCCAACATACAAAAGCATTGCTCAATCGCATCCGCACAACATCTTCCAACCCGAAATCCGTAAGAGTTTGGGTTCACCTTGGTTTCTGCGATGGGATCTAAGGCTTGCCAGTGTAAAGCTTGCATGGCCCGATCTTTCATACAAGGAATAGAAAGAGGTCTTTTTTTCGAGGGATTGTTAGATTTGGGAATGTAAATTCGTTTTAGAGGAAGCGGGCGGTACCCTTTCCTTTTCAAGGAATTCAGTGCATTCCATTTCTTTGTGGGGGTATTCCATAATTGGGAATCAACTCCAGGAGTTTTCTTCCCAGGATTTTCGGTCACTCGTTTCACTGCCATGGCTTTGGCACTGAAGGAGTGGGTTAATAGACGTTGTAAAGCTTTCACTTTATTCCATCTACCTTCCTGTGTCGCCTTCACGATACGAGCTTGGAGCCGTTTCACGTTTCTCGTGATTGTCTTCCAGTTAATGGAATGCCATCCCTGAGGGGAACTAGGGAAGACTGCACCAATGGAGGTCTCCATCGTCATCTGCTTTGTCTCCTTAAACGGTTAATCAAGTTTTCTCGTGAAGAAGCACCAGAGAGACGTCTGCCTACTTTCGCATGAATCATGTCGTTGAAAAAAAAGCTCAACGGGATTCTATCCTTCTCATTACAAGAAGGCATTCGCTTTTTCTCTCGTCTCAAGTCCGCACAATTATCAGCGTCCTTTACAGTTCGCCTTCCCTGACGGGAACCATACGGAGTTTCCACGTTTCGCTGTTTGAGTAGGTTGGGTTAGGTACTTACATATAGACCGGGAGGGGATAGGTTGCGATAAGACCATTCAAGAGAATCTTATCCAGCCTCCGGTGCCTTTTGGCTCAAGCGTATCAGCTATTTTCGCTTGGTCTGCGTAACGATCCTTGCGTAAGTTCACGTAGGTTTACCATACCAACTATCTAGCACTTACCTAGTTTTATAGCTACTAGGAGGGCATTGGCCTCACGGATCGTGCCCCGTGTTATAAACACTTTGTTACATTGTCAGAACCGCTCTTTATTCAGGTTCCTAGATTCACCCGGCAACACGGGTGGTTCCCTACTAGAAGAGGAGTGGGAACAACTCTGAACAGCGACCTCGTGTCGCAACTT
>JANQJL010000088.1 GCA_028281675.1 Simkaniaceae bacterium | reverse complement strand
ATCTCCCTGGCTTGCACGAAGCCAGCTTCGTTCTCCGCGCTTCATTTTCAATGAAAATCTTCTGTCCAATTATCACTATTTTAAACTACTTCAGCTATAAATCCTATTCTTGAGCTGTTCAAGCTCAGATTTCCCAAGAAAATCCATAAACTGTTTATATTTAATAGTTTATCATAAGTCTCTCTCGATTAGTTAATTAGATTTAGAATTAAGAAAAATTAAAGAAAACTTTAATAAATTAGTAAGATATGCTATTATAAACCTAGGGGCGGTCTGTTTAATAACATTAGCCTCATAAAAATAGAATAGAATCATCATAATAAATTAAAAGGTAATAGTATGTCAGATCCAATAACTAATGGTAATGCAGCCAATATTCCACCACCTGATGTGACAAACCCTGGAAGCTATAGTTCCTGGCAGCTGTTATGGCAAGGAATTTTAAATCATATTGATGCTCTGTTACACGCCGGGAAGCCAGGAGAGGCGCTTCAATATACCTCTACAAGTTTACTCCCTTGCCTAAATAATTATAACGAACAACATAAAATGGTTCAGGAAGCAGACGTTGAAAACGTCCTGTCAACTCTTGGGCAATATCGAAATGCTATAGAAGAGGATTTTGATAGTTATAGCACCTCAACGATATCGACTGGTAATCCTACCGATGCAGCATCAGATGCTCTTTATGCGGAAACAAAGATAAGCGATCTTCTGAATACATACGGTGGAATGCTTTCGGAGGTTTCGGGAGATATTACAAATGATTTACAAGGAATTTTGGACTACGCAGCGAACAATGCGTTTCCAACTGCTCAGACTTTAGCAGATTATTGGGCTGGTTTATGGAGAGACACTAGCGTCTCATCTTCAACAACCTCAACTTCATCAAGTGGAGGTCAGGGGATTACTCCTGTAACCGATCCGTTAACTGATTTTTCAAATACTGTATCGAGTCAGGACCAGATCGTCCAATCAATGCTGAAAATGTTTTCTGCCGATGAGTCTCAGTATGAAGGGATGCTTCATACGATTATGCAGTCCATAATTGATCTAATTAAAGCAATGGTTTCTGCAATGCAAACCGCTGGAAACTAGTAAAAAATAATAGGAGAATAATATGTCAAACCCTAATGCACCATTACAAGAAAATGCCATTGAGACCATTATGGAAGCAACTGTGAACTGGCAGAATACCATGCAACAAAATCAGGAGGTTACGGCAACAACAGTAAATCAGGCTGCAACAGCTTTGATGCATATGTATAATGCGGCGAACCAGTCCCTTAGTGATGTTATGAATGAAATACCGAGTACGAAAACAGCAAACGGTGGGGCCAATACTAATTATGCATCGGAGGTTCAAGAGTGGCAAACAAAGTATAACCTTGAATCTCAGAAATGGCAAAACTTAGAAAATACCTGGAATACAATAACACAAAATGGAAGTACGCAGGAATCGTCACTTAGTAATCAGATCAATGACGCATCTTCAATGGTTCCATCCATACTGCAACCGGAACAGACTACTGCTAACTTGCTTGCAAGCCAACTATAAAAAATAGGGGTTAAAAATTTATGTCAACACAGTTAATTAACAATAAAGATGGAGGGGTTGTACTAGACTCCCCATTTAAAGAAAGTTCAAAAGGAAATATATCGCTAGCAGCGGTAGCGTTTACAGGAAGTCAGCTCTTGGAGGCTTTTGGAATTTCCTCAAGTGAAGAAAATGCTGGTGGTCTTGGATTTCTTGATCTTGAAGAAGAAAGAGAGAGAATGGAAGAAGCTGAGGGAAATCAAAAGGAGTTTGTCCAGTCTTCGAATGAGAATGATGAAAGTACGAGTGGATTAGGATCGATCGCAAAAAAATTCGTGACTGGAGAAGATGCCATTTTTGAAGCAGCAGGACTCCTTTCTAAACTCCACGGCTCTGCTCAAACGAGCTTGGAACAGCAACTACAAAACCAGATCACAATCTTAAATGCTCAGCTTGCAGCGATGCAACAAGCTGAGGTGTTTTGGGAAAAGTTTGCAAAAGATTGGGAAGCTTTTCAAAGTAATCCATCGATTGCAACGCTCGAAGCAGTGATTGCTGATCTTGAAAATCACTTTTCGGGTAATACTACATTGACCAAAGAACTTCAGGATTGGTTATCTGGAGCTCTGACGGCTAATAATGAGGAAAACACTTGGAAGAGTCATTCTTGGCTTTGGAAGTTATTCCATGGGCAGACTCATGACCCACATGATCTTCAAAATTATCTAGCTGGAGCTGTGTCTGGGCTTAAGAATTTTGCTATCAAGGCTGTTGGAAGTCCTGATCTTTTCGAAAGTGCAATGCTCAATGGACAATCAGCTTTCCAAAAGAGGACTCAATTAATTCTTGTACAAATTCAAGATCTTTCGATGCTTGTTCAAGTTCTACAAGGAAAAGGAAGGGATGCCCTTTTTACAATGGAAGCACTCCTCATGGACCTTGAAAAGATGGCAATTGATAACAATACTGAAAAGTCCAAGCAGCAGGCAAAAATTGCTCAAGCAACCATTTTAGGGATCCAAAATAACCTCACGAAAATTCAAAAGGAGCTTGCACAAGCATCAGAAAAGAGTGACGGCCTTATTGGATGGATTAAGGATATCGTTAAAGGGGTTGCACATCTTTTAGTGGCAGCTTTTGATGCGATTTCTGGGCAGGAATCTGCAGCTCTTAGCCAACTCCAAGATGCGGGCAATAACATGAAAGATCTTGGTGAAGGGCTTTTAGACCTTGTTAAGCTGATAGGTGAAGCTTTTGAGGCTCTTGGTCTTGCTATTGCATCTGGAGCTGAGGCTGCGGTTGGAAATAAGAAAGAGACCAAGAAACTTTTAGCTCTTGCTAAAACTGTTGGTGAGAAGATGCTTGCAAACCCAGCTCTTAAGACTGTTAGCGAGATTGTCATGGCGGTTATTATTGCCGTTTCTGTGATAACGCAGCAGTACTGGCTTGCAGCCGTTATGATTGTTCTTTTCGTTCTTTCTGAAACGGGGGTGATGACAAAGCTTACGAATGCCATTTCATCGGCTATTGAAAATGATATGGGTGGTAAACATAGCGCCCTTGCAAAACTTCTTGCTGATATCATTGTTGTTGTGATTGTCACTGTCCTTACAGCGGGCGCTGGTGCAGCAGAAGCGGGCGTTGCAATTGCATCTGAATCGGCTGCTACCCTTTCATCAGATGTTTTGGAAACGATTGGAACTATTGCAAAACAAGCTGTTGAAGCTGCGATGAATGGGGTGAAACAAGTTGCTGGAACTGTTGCTGATGATGCTATTGAGGAAACCGGTATAGAACTTCAAGACATGGCCAGTCTAGGAGGAACTGAGCTGGCAACTGATGTAGAAGAGGAAGCTGCTGTCGAAGGAAACAATGCAGCAGAAGAGGTAAGCAATGCCGCTCGCGTTGCAAAAAGAGCAGCTCAAATGGGCTCCATAGGCTTTGGATCCTCTTTAGGATCTTCATCTCTAGGGCTTGATATTGCTGAACTAGCTGGAGGGAAAAATAAGAAAACTCTAGAAATCATTTTAGAGCTTCTCCAGGCGGTTATTGCAGCTGTAACTGCAGCTGTCGGTGGTTTCTCTATCATGACATCAGCGATGTCTGAAGCAGCAGATGCTATTGATAGCGAGGTTGGCCAGATGGCAAAAATTGCTTCTCGTGTATCTATGGGAGCTGCTGGTGTTGGGGCTGTTGCTACCGCTTCTCAGGGTAGTGAAATGATTATACAAGGGTTGATTAACGAAGATATTCAGAGACGAAGAGGGGATAATACAATCTTAGAGTCTGTTGAATCGATGAATAATCAAGCAATTCAAATCACTTCAAGTCAGCTAAGTACTTTGATGAAAGAGTTTGAGCAGATTGTTAATTCTGCATTCAATGCTCCTGCTCTTGCAGAACAAAACACTATTAAATCATTAATTCAAGGTTAATAAAAAGGGTAAAAAGTTATGTCAACAAATACGAATCAAACAACATTAACTTCTACGCAAACACCTCCTCCTGTAAGTAAAGGGAGTGATTTTGGTAGTTTTGGAACATTCCAGGTGGGGATGTCGGGTTTAACGATTGATGCACTACAAACTCTAATGAATGTTTACACTCAAATAGCAAACCTACAGCAAACGCAATTTGGAGAGCAACTTGAGGCTGCAAAAGAGATTGCCTTAAATCTTGGAGATTTTCAGAAAGCCCTAGGAGTAGATCAGTTTGCTCAATACCTAGCGCAAGGAATAGGATCAATAGCAACGGCTGCAATTACTGCCTCTGCAACATTCTTACCTGGAATGGTCAAAGGAGCAAACGATGGGTTTGGAACTGAAAAGGCAACAGAGGAACTAAAAGGAGTGGAGAGCTACCAAAAAGCGCTTGAGAAGAAATTAACTCCAAATGCTATCCTTAAAGAGCAAGGGTTAGAACCTAATCAAGAGATCGATCCTGATAAGGCTCCAGAGGTTAAAACTCGTCTTGAGCAACTTAAAGGGAAACTCACCAATAAAGAAAGCTTTACTGCGGATGGCAAAGCAGTGGAAGTTAGTAAGCAGATGGGGAAAGATACGGCAAATGAAAAGGGAGAGGTGATTAAAACGACTATGAATGACCAAGAAGTCATCGATAATATGACTAAGCCTCAAGCTGAAGAAGCTAAAGAAGCCTTTGATACTAGGGCAAAAGAACTTCAAAAGATCCTTAATCAAAAAGAGACTGATAAAGCTAATTTCAACAGCGGAATGGCTCAAATGGCTGGTAGCTTTGGCAAAATTGGAGAAGGTAGCGGAAGTGCTGCTGCAGCCTTTGCTGTCAAAGATCAAGGGGTTGACAACGCAAATGTCACAGAATCTCAAGCAGCTCTACAAGCAATGCAGGCAACAGCTAGCCAGTCTATGAAGGAGGCGAATGATAAGGAACAATCAGCGCTTCAGGTGACTCAGTCAATTCTTGCGATTAGTAAAGCTAACGCAGCGCCTGCTGCCTAAAGCTTTCTCTTTTCTAATTGACCTTTAGGTCTATCAGGCCGCTTCGCTAGCGAAGCGGCCTTTTTTTGTCTTGGGATTTTGGGATTTATTTCACCTTGTCTATTGACAATGTTTTCGATTTTGATCAAACAAATTGCGCTCAAAATCTGGCCTACTTTCAATAAAGCATTTTTGCGACTAACCACTAGGCCCTTCTCGTTGTCGCACTCTTTGAAATCCTCCGCAGAACCTAGGCAAATGCAGCGAAAGCATTCCAAAACCCCAAGACTGAGTAGGAGGGGAAATTTAATAGATATTAGGGGTGATATGAGATTGCTTATTTATACAGCGAAATAGGTGGCAGCTCTGGGTAATATGCTGTTCAATATATAATGAACAGATAAATATCTAGCGAGTTGAGAAAACAATAAGCAGGAGTAAAATAAGGCAATTTAAGTGATTTTTAATTAATGGTTTATGCGAATCTTTTGGGCAGAATAAGCCAAAGGTTTAACTTATTTACTATTAGCAAGTTAATTATTGGTTATTTTTTATAAACTATTTAAAATAAATGGTTGATGTGTTATAATTTAAGTAAATAAAGGAATAATAAATGGCACCAATAACAGAATCAGACTCATCTATCCCTTCTTCAGCCTATGAGAGCGTTAATGGCGGAGGCTGTGAGAGCTGCATACAAGACATTAGTTCTAAGATGCTTGTGGATGCAACGGAGTCACGCCAGGTTGATGCACAGCTTAAGGCCCAGATGGATCCAAAAGACTCGGTGAAAGCTCATCAAGTAGATGCAGTTGCTCAGGTTCGATTTGGAAGAGCTACAGCAGAGATTGATGGTTTTGCCTTGGTTCCTGTCGAAGAAGAAGAGCTCGATCGAGAGAGGCTTCTTGTTAAGGATAAAGCTCAAGTTTGGTTTTCAAACCAAATAGGTTCAGGTGGCATAGGGCGATCTGTTGATTTAACGAAGTTAGAAAAAGAAGAAGATGTTCCTGATACTGAGCGGCAGGAAAAAGTAGACAAAGAGTTTATGAAGCTTAAGCTTGTATTAGGACTCGGAGCACACGATGGTCTTGAAATGGCCGCTGTGAACTATAGCATTGCAGGGCACTATGCCCAAGTTTATGATAAAGAATCTGGAGAGCTTACTGGTGAGTATGATCTTCTTGATAAAAGAGACATTCGAAGGCTCCTTGGCGATCGAGGGATGCCGACAGATGACGCGTATGTCAGTGAAGTTCACGGCAGGTTAATTGGATATAATCGAGAACTTAAAGAGCTTATCAAACACGAAACTGGAAAGAAAAACTCTTATAGTTTTGTCTCTGATAATCTTGGAAACCTAAGTGGGCATGTTCCCTTTGCTATCTCAAGCGTTCAATCGGATAAAGTTCTTAACAAAGATCGCGAACATGGCCTCTATCTAAAAACAATGGATCGTCTTGGATTGATGACTACTGAAAAGCGGTCAGGGCTTTATTCAGATAAGCATCTATTAACAGATAGTGGTGCTGCGGCACTAAATGATATTGAAAGGGCCGTTGCTCTTAAGAAAATTCTTATCCATAATTTGCAGCACCAAATTGCTGCTAAAGAAGAAAAAGTTACTCTCCTCGATCAACAACCACCAACCGCTGAGAGCAAGCAACAAATCAAAGAACTTAAAAAGGAAATTGCTGAATTAACAAAGGTGTATCAAGAAATTCAGGGTGCAAATGCCACTGTCTTGAACTTAGCACTGATGGAGCTCAATCGAACCTTTGTATATGATGAGCCAGTTAGAAGTGGAGATGGTCATTTAGAAGTGGTCGAAAAAAGATCAACTGGGAAAGAACTTCTACAACCAATTAGAGAGGAAGAACGTCGATCACATGGTGCTGATGAAGATGATGTTCATGGAGCCGATGTTATCAGAAATAACCGCGTTGATATCGTCGCAAATCATGCAGCTAAAGATGTTGAAGCAATGGTTAGCGAAGAAAATCGATACCGTCCTAGCATGATGAGACTTTGGGAAATGGTCAACTATGAACTGAGTCCGGGGGATAGGCAAGTAGCAACCGATGTTGGGGCCCTTATCCATCAAGTTGCTGCAACAAAGTCAACAGATCCATCGCGTATCCGCCTTGCTAAATTCCTTAGCAAGCGTAGTGAGGGGAAATATGCTCAAGAATCACGAGCTCTTGCATTCATTGTTTCTGCGGTAGTGTATGGAGGAACTAGTGGATTAAAGAGCTATAATCGAGAAAGGGATGTTGTGGCAGAGGTTCTCAATACAAGCTTAAGTCAATATAGAGATTATCTCGCGGATGGCCCAACTCATCGAGAAGGAGATAATGCAGATCCAATTATTAAAAAACGTATTGATGCTGCAAAAATAGAGATAAAAGGGGCTTAATTCTATGCGGCGTTGACCTTAACCCGCTTTTTCTTTTGATTGCTTGATGACAGGAGGCTTGTCATCCTTAACACACCCTTCTTCGATGATGACTTGCTTAACGGTGGGATCAGAAGGGATTTCATACATTAAATCCATAAGAAGTGTTTCTACAATCATCCGGAGTGCGCGAGCGCCGGTATCTGATTTTTTTGCTTTTTCAGCGATCGCCTTAAGGGCATCCTCTGTAAAGGAGAGCTCAACCCCATCCTCTGCAAAGAGGGAAGTATATTGCCCGATAATGGCATTTTTAGGCTTTACAAGGATGTCTACGAGATCGTCGAGAGTCAGTTCGTTGCAGTTGGCCAAACTATTGAAGCGGCCAACAAACTCAGGAATGAGGCCAAATTCAATGAGGTCTTCTGTCTCTACTTTGGAAAGGAGGAAGTTGGTCTCAGTCGCATCTAAGGCGCGGTCTTGCTGCTCTGTATTGAATCCAATGACCCCTTTACCAAGTCTTTTAGCAACGATTTTATCGAGATTGACAAAAGCTCCTCCAACAATAAAGAGAATGTTTTCCGTATTGATTTTGATATACTCTTGGTTTGGGTGTTTCCGCCCCCCTTTTGGTGGAACATTGGCAATGGTCCCTTCAACGATTTTTAAAAGGGATTGTTGGACTCCTTCACCAGAAACATCACGGGTAATAGAGACATTACCAGTTGTTTTACGGGTCTTATCGATCTCATCGACATAGATAATTCCTTGTTCGGCGCGAGCGATATCGTAGTCGGCATTTTGAACGAGACGGAGGATGATATTTTCTACATCTTCCCCAACATAGCCTGCTTCGGTAAGTGTTGTGGCATCGGCTATAGCGAAGGGGACATCAAGGATTTCTGCAAGGGTCCTTGCAATGAGGGTTTTTCCAGAGCCGGTTGGGCCTAGTAAGAGGACATTTGATTTGCTATAGCGCATCTCATGTGATTCTTTTGCAAGAGAGCGGATTCGCTTATAGTGGTTATAGACAGCGACAGAGATGGTTTTTTTTGCCCTTTCTTGCCCAATAATATATTCATCGAGGCGAATTTTGATTTCTTTAGGTTTTAAAAGCTTTATTTCATGTTTGACCGCTTTTTTTTCGACGATGTCCATACATAGACGGACACACTTGTCACAAATAAAAGCGTTAGGACCTGAAACGAGTTTTTCAACGGCTTCTTCGGTGCGGCCACAAAAAGAACAAGCGGCCACTTCTTGCGATCCTGTTGGAGGCTTACTCATTGATCTTTTTTCCCTTTGCTCGGTGTTACCACAGTGTCGATCAGCCGATATTTAACAGCCTCTGCTGCGCTCATGAAGAAGTCGCGATCGGAATCTTCTAAGACTTTTTCTAGGGGCTGCTCAGTATGCTCTGCAATGATCTCTGCAATGATTTTTTTCATTCTTAATATTTCTTGGGCCTGGATATGAATATCGGCAGAGGATCCCGTAATACCTCCATGAGGTTGGTGGATCATGATTCGACTGTTTGGAAGGGCAAATCGTTTCCCTTTAGTCCCAGCGCAGAGAATAAGAGCGCCAAACGATGCTGCTTGCCCGATACAATAGGTATTGATGTCGAGGCCGAGAAAGCGCATGGTGTCATATATGGCAAATCCAGCCGTGACCGATCCTCCAGGGGAGTTGATGTAGATACTGATATCTTTTTTGGGATCTTCAGCTTTTAGAAAGATGAGTTGCGCAACAACAGCATTAGCAACTTGATCATTGATCTCGGTTCCGATAAAGATAATCCGGTCTTTTAAAAGGCGAGAATAGATATCCATTGAACGTTCACCACGTCCTGTATCTTCAATAACATAGGGGATTAAAGGCATAGATGCTTCCTTAAATTAACGTTTTTCTCCTCTTATAAGGGGTGTGAGAGGTTCAGGTCAAGTACTCTTCGTTGATTTCTTCTTTGGAGCCGTTTTTTTTGCTCCTGCTTTTTTTGGCGCAGCCTTTTTTTTGGCGACTTTTTTAGGCTCATTCGCTTCAGTTTTTTTAGGTGGCGCAGCTTTCTTCTTTGGTTTTGGAGGAACGACCTTTGCTTTGGAAA
The DNA here is from genome assembly GCA_028281675.1 of Simkaniaceae bacterium. GTDB lineage: Bacteria > Chlamydiota > Chlamydiia > Chlamydiales > Simkaniaceae > Neptunichlamydia. The sequence continues at coordinate 14,646 of JANQJL010000088.1, read as the reverse complement.
TGAGAAAATCTTCAGCTTTACTTAAAATAAGTCTAGAGGTAGCAATTGCTTTTTGTTCTTGCGACTGTTCTTGAGCGGTATAAAGATCAGATTGATCGCTAAACATTGCCTCAAGAGGGGTTTTCACACCTTGCTTCACTTCGCTTGGAGAGATAGAGATCTTATGATCTTGAATAATTTTTCGAGAGATATAAAAGAGTCGAACTGCCTTTTCTCCCTGAGCTTCGATATCATTAATCGCCTCTTTCCTCTCTTCTTCATCCATTCCCATCAATTTTTTTTGAAAAGAGGGATCTTGGACGATTTGTTTGATCCGGAATTGTGTCTCTTTTTGGAGGAGGGTTTTAGGAAGTTCAAATTGGTAGTGTTCAAGGATGTAAGAACTTATTTGTTCCCGGTACTCTTTTTGGACATGCTGATCGGCTTGTTTATTGAGGAGCTTTTCGAGGTTTTCTCGCATTTCCTTAATGTCTTTGGCTCCCATCTTCTGGGCTAGTGCATCATCGATCGGGGGGTATTTGGGGACTTCGATACCGCGGAGTGTTAGACGGACTTTCTTAGGAGGCGTTGCTTCTTTTTCATCCTGAGAGGCATCTGGATCAGGTTGGCTAACGCCTTCCTTAGCTTCTCCAATTTTCATTCCGATAACTAGTTCATGCATCCACTTTGCCATCTTATCTTTTTTAATTTCGAAGCGGGCATTTGTCAGGGCTTTTTTTGGAGGATCTTCTTCGATAATGTCGACATCGATGACTGCATAGTCGCCCTCTTTTGCTTTGCTATCGGAAATCTTTTCCCACTCTGCAAAATAAGTTTGGATATCTTTTATCGTTTCATCGATCTTTTTCTCATTGATTTTCTCTCTTTTGACCTCTTCCAATTCGATATTTGAAAGGGTGATCTCAGGAACTATAGGTTCAGACTCAAAGGTATAAGTTAATGTAGCTCCCTCTTCAATCGAATGCTTTTCGATATTGAAGTTGATCTTAGCATCATTGCTAAGAAGAGGAGTATGGGCGAGTTTTTGACACTCGCGGAAGGCTTCGTCAGCAATAGCTTTTTGCCACCTTTCGTTTACAGGTTCCGCAAATTTTTTGACAATCAAGTGATCGGGGGCGCGCCCTTTCCTAAACCCAGGGATAGAGACTTCTTTTGAAACTGACTTTACCGCTTCTCTTCGCGCTTTTTTAACAACATCGGCTGAAGTTTTTACTTTATATTCAACCATACACTCAGGCTTGCGTTCGATGGTGAAAGTGACGGCGTCTGATTTAAATTCTTGAGGTTTTTCTTTTTGTTCTACCATATGTCCTGATCAATTCTGCTAATAAAAAAAAAGCGGGTGATGAGATTCGAACTCACGACCCTCACGTTGGCAACGTGATGCTCTACCACTGAGCTACACCCGCGCACATAGAATGGATTACTATAACGACATCAGAGTTTTTTTTCAAAACTAATTCACTGGGTGTAAACAAAAGTGTTGAGGTGCAAAAAAAGCCGCGAATACCCATCTGCTGTGTTGCCCTGCTTCGACAACCCACTGTGAGGTTGCCTGCATTGGGACGTTTTGCACCTGGGTGCCTTCGCTCTCTTTTTTCTGCCAACACTTTTACCCGTGAATGCCACCTATTTCTCAACAGCTCCATAATGGTTTTTCTTCAGAAAGAGGGCGATTATGGAAAAAAACAGTTGAAATTTTTTGTGTGAAAAAGGTAGTCATAGAACATAATGCGGCGTAAATTTTATTAGACGAGGTAAATTGCACGAATGTTGAATTTAAGGAAGTTAAAGCAGGACTTTTCCTCTACTATTTTGAAAGAAGGAAAGGAGCTTTTTGATGGGAAAAAAGTTCTGTCAGCAAAAATTCTCCATTTAGATGCGACATCCATTCGGATTAGTGCTCAAGTTCTTGGGCAGTATAAGAATACTTATGAGAGTGAAATTGAGATCGATCGGCAGGAAAGTGAGACGATTGATTCCGACTGCGACTGTCCCTATCATTATGATTGTCAACATTTAGCGGCTGTCCTTTTTTACTTAGAGTCTTGTCTGGATGAAATCTTGGTGAGCTATTCCAAAGAGACCGATCTGGATGAGGTAACTGAGGGTGAAAGTTTCTGCGATGAAGAAAAGGAAAAACTCTTAGAGGCAGTCAAAAAAGCTGAGTCGAAAGAGGCGGAACGTAAAGATGAAGAATATCAAAAAGAACTTTTAAAAGAATATGTAGGGGCCTCTTCCCTCCTTGCAAAATCTCCCTTTTTCTTGCCAGAACAAAAAAGGGAAATCGAGAAAGCTGAACTTGCTGTGATTTATCACTTCCCGAAAAAGGGAAATGATGTGGGAGTTGGGCTCGCACTCCGTCTCCCTTCAAGGTCAAAACCTCTTCATATTCCAAATATTCGTCAGTTTTTAGAGGCGCTTCGGTATCAAGAACCTCTTTATGTTGGAGGGAAGAGCCACCTTTTTGCTATTGAGTCTTTTGCTGAGTGTGAACAAGAGATTGCACGTCTTGTTATGGACCATACAAAACACCCTGAAAAGATCGCAAATGAAAGGGCACAAAAAATGGGGACCCTCGATGTAAAAATTTTCGGGATGATTTTAGCAAAAGCTGAGGAATTAGCATCGGAGCTTTTGAAGCAGAAGGGGTGGGCTTTTCAAGATGATGAACTTCCAACACTCCCTTGCCTTTTTGAAGAAAATTTAGAGTCACCCATCCATTTTTCTAAATCGAAGGCTCAGATCAATGTATCTTTGGAATATATCCATCCCCCGACAACAAAGATCCTTCTTAATCCAACCCTTTTGATCGATCAACACAAGATTATGCTTGAGGATGCTCGCTTTTTTGAGTGCGCCAAACCAGGAATTATCTATAATCATGTCTATTACCGTTTTTCTCAGCACATTACCCGTCAACACCTCCGCAGCCTCCACCCCATGCGAGAAATGACAGTTCCTGAGCCTCTTTTTGGAACGTTTGTGGAGAACGCCCTTCCCGAGATGGCACGTTTTGCTGAAGTTGATATGGCTCAGGTAGTTAAACATTTTACAACCCTTCCTTTTGCGGGGTCGATTGAAGCTATTTGTGACCTCACCTTCTTAAATGGAGAACTCGACGCAACCCTTGCTTTTCAATATGATAAACATGTGGTTCCATCTTCTTCGAAAAAGTTAAAGTTTGATGATATTGAGTCTTTTGTCACAGAAGAGGGGATTGTTGCCCGTAATTTGGTCGAAGAGCAGAAAATCATTGAGGATCTTTTCCAAGACTTTATCTTTGATAATGATCAGCAGATCTATGCAGCTAAGACAGAGAAAAAAATCATCGAGTTTATGACCGATGTGATTCCTCGGAACCAACACCGCGTTAAATTTAATTGTCCTCAAAACCTCCTCGATCAATTTATTTATGACCAGTCAAAATTTACCCTTTCTCTGACAAACACCGATCGTCTTGATGTTTATGAAATGAATCTGGAAGTGAAAGGAGCTCTTAAAGGGGTCACTGTCGATCGCCTTTGGGATTGTGTTATTTCACGTCGCGCTTATCTCGAACTTGACATGGGAGCAAAAAAGACAGCCAAGAGCAAGGAAGGGGGAAATAAAATTCCTAAAATTCTTGTTCTTGACCTTGATGAGGTTGGGGCTGTTGTTCAACTCTTTGATGAACTTGCGATTGAAAAGCTTGAGAATAAAAAGCTGGAGCGTCCGATATGGAGCCTTGCCAATATCGATGAGAAGAGTTTTGAAGGGCTCCCAGTAACATTTAAGATGAGTCCTAGACTTAAAGAGATTCGCAAGCAAATGCTTGGAGAAAAGGTCTTAAAGTTTAGCCCTGTTCCTAAGTCGGTGAAAGCAGAACTTAGACACTATCAAGAAGAAGGGGTCCATTGGCTCGAACGCCTTCGCCTCATGTTCCTTAACGGTATTCTTGCTGATGATATGGGTCTTGGTAAAACATTGCAGGCCATCGTTGCGTTAACGCAGCATAAAGAAAAAGCAAAAAATCCAGCCCTAGTTGTTTGCCCAACATCTCTTCTCTATAACTGGCAAGAGGAGTGTCATAAGTTTAACGCGCAGCTCAAAACGTTGATTATTGATGGGATGCCTAATCAGCGGAAAAAACTGATTAAGAGTGTTAAAAATTATGATGTTGTGATCACCTCCTATAGCCTCCTTCAAAAAGATATCGAAGCTTACGACAAAGTGACTTTTTCCTATATGATTCTTGATGAAGCGCAACATATTAAGAATCGTGGGACCCGCAATGCAAAATCTGTGAAGTTGGTTAAAGCAGAGCACCGGATGATCCTCTCGGGTACACCGATTGAAAATTCTCTTGATGAGTTTTGGAGTCTTTTTGACTTCTTAATGCCAGGATTTCTTGGACATTACGATCGCTTTGTGGAAAAATATGTTCGCCTCTCTGGGGAAGAACAGGCGAAAAACCTTCAATATCTCAGGAAGAAGGTCGCTCCTTTTATCATGCGTCGGATGAAGGCCGATGTTCTAGATGACCTTCCCCCAGTCAGCGAGAATGTCTACCATTGTCAGCTTACAAAAGTTCAAAAAGAGCTGTATAAATCTTATGCTGAGTCGGCTCGTAATGAACTCGTGAAGCTTGTTGAACGGGATGGCTTTGATAAAGTCCAGATCCATGTCTTAGCAACCCTAACTAGGCTCAAGCAGATTTGTTGTCATCCTGCAATTTTTGCAAAAGAAACAGCCGAAATGGGAGATTCTGCTAAGTATGACATGCTTGTCGAGCTTCTTCAGACATTGATTGAAGGGCAACATAAGACTGTGATTTTCTCTCAATACACGAAGATGCTTCAAATTATGCGACGGGACTTTGAGCAAAGGGGAATTCGGTTTAATTATCTAGATGGATCGAGTAAAAACCGCATCGAGATTGTCAAAGAGTTCAATGAAGACCCAAATATTTCAGTCTTCCTTGTTTCCCTAAAGGCAGGAGGTACGGGGTTAAACTTAGTGGGTGCTGATACGGTTATTCATTACGATATGTGGTGGAACCCTGCGGTGGAAAATCAAGCAACAGACAGGGTCCATCGAATCGGACAAAAGGAGTCAGTTTCTGTTTATAAACTGGTCACTATGGGGACGATCGAGGAGAAAATCGTTGAGATGCAGAATCGGAAGCGGGGCATTGTGAAGAAAATTGTCAGTTGTGATGATGAGGCGATCACCAAGCTTACTTGGGAAGATGTCCTCGAACTCCTTCAGACTTGATCAATGTGGAGAAAAAAGTGGTAAACCCTACACACTCCCCCTTGCCCTAGAGGCAGCAACAGCCATTCTGATGCATTACGAGCGCCGAGCTAAGGTGATTTCACCTTAGCTTAGCGCTCAGCTTATGCCTGCAGCAATTCTAAAAGCCTATACAGCGAAATAGGTAGAATTCCGGGTTTACATACAAGGTGCAAGAAGAAAAAGAGTAACGCTCACACTGGTTGCCATCCGTTGGTGGCTTTGGCGTGGGCGGGTTTCGTGTCAATTTCGACCAATACTGAGTCAACGCCCTACACCGAGGTTTGGCGATCTGTGGAAGTTCTCTTATAATTTTGGCTGAGATTCCATATCAATCCAGCCAAAACATGGTATTTTTGATGAGTTTTGGCTGATATTTAGCTTAAACTCAGCCAAAACTATCATAAAAGCGTATGTTTTGGCTGTATAAACCATTATTATTAGCCAAAAATATTTTTTTTCTTGCATGTTATACAGCCTCTAATTTAGCATGGAGGCATGGAAACGATTGTTGCTAGAGAGAAGGAAGTCAAGGAACTGGAAGGGGTTTTAAAGTCAGAATCTGCTGAGTTCTTAGCCGTTTATGGACGTCGAAGGATCGGCAAAACCTTTCTGATCCATAAATTTTTTCAAGATAAAGGGCTCTATTTTGAATTCACGGGGATAAAAGATGCCTCTTTATCGACGCAGCTCAAAAACTTTGCTATTGCATTTTCTGACCTATTCTTAAAAGGGCAGGTGATGCCAACCCCTAAAACATGGGTCGATGCGTTTACTGCTCTTCGGCGTCAGATAGAGCGTTTCAAGGAGAAGCGACCGATTATCCTCTTTTTTGATGAGCTGTCTTGGATTTCTACTCCTCGCTCAGGATTTTTGCAAGCACTCGAACATTTTTGGAACCGTTACGTATCTAGAGACCGCCGTGTTATACTGGTTGTTTGTGGTTCTGCTGCAGCATGGATGATTCGTAATATCCTCGATGCTCGGGGAGGTTTGCATGGGAGGGTTACGCGAGTGATGCGCCTCATGCCTTTCACCTTAAGTGAAACAGAGCGATTCTTACAATTCCGTAAGCTCGAACTGGATCGCAAGCAAATAGTTGAAATTTATATGGCAATGGGAGGGGTTGCTCATTATCTTACTCAAATTAGACGGGGACACTCTTCTAGTCAAATTATTCAAGAGGTTTGCTTTTCTGAAAGTGGTCTTTTATCCAGAGAGTTTTATCGTCTCTACTCCTCCTTATTCGACAATTATGAGCATCATGTCGCAGTGGTCAAAGCCCTAGCTAGGCATTCTAATGGCCTTTCAAGAGATAAGCTTTTAGAGGAATTGGGAGTGCAATCGGGGGGATCAGCAAGTAAAATCTTAAATGAACTTGAAGAATCAGGGTTTATTCTTAGCGTTCCCTCTTATGGCAAAAGGAAAGTGGGCTGGCTTTTTAGGTTGATCGACCCTTTTTCCCTTTTCTATCTCAAATGGATAGAAAAGGCTGACCTAAAGATTGGCCATCTAGAAAAAAACTATTGGGAAAAAAAACAACGTTCACAAGAGTGGGCTGCTTGGGCAGGTTATGCCTTTGAAAATGTCTGTCTCATGCATGTCGACCAGATCAAGTGGGCTCTTGGCTTATCGGCCGTTACTTCTACCCAATCCCAATGGTCTTACCGATCAAATAACAAACAAGGAGCGCAAATTGATCTTATTATCGATCGAGCCGATCAATGCATCAACCTTTGTGAGCTCAAATTCTATAAGTCAATATTTTCTATCAATAAGGGGTATGCGCAAACTCTAGAGAACAAAAAAAACTCCTTCCAAGAACAAACCCAAACGAAAAAAACGCTTTTTACCACTCTTATCGCCTCTTTTGGGGTCAAACACAATCCCCATTATCTCCAGGTAGTTGATCAGGACCTTGACTTAAATGCTTTGTATCATCCGCTGTAAGCGAAACCAGAAAAAACCTGGGGTTTGCCGGGTAGCCCAGCAACTTGGAATTTATAGCTCTCCTCACATCGCCAACGCATCTGATATAGTTTGATGATCTCATCATCCGTGTACTTTTCTGTATCAATTAGGCTTGTTACTAGGATTAACGGTTGGCCTGAACTTAGGTAACAGATGGTTGTGTAGGGAATTAGCCCAGTAGAGAGCACAACATCTGAGGTTAGCTCTATATATTGGAAAACTCTAGCTAAGCATGTTCACTCAAATTTTTCTCCGAAAAAATCAGGAATATCTCCTCTTTTAAGAAGCTGAAGTGTAGATCCATCAGTAAGGAGAAAAAGCTTCATTTTTATCTATAATTTGTGTCAGTAGAATGATGGTACGAGATTGGTCATTTTTTCCTTAAGAAAAAAGTATGGGAATCTGAGACTTGATCAATTATTTCCAATCGTTCATTATGGCGGTAAATCATTGTATTGTATTTCGTACTTGAAAAGGATTGAAAATGAAAGTTAAGGCCGCAGGAAAGGGAAGTCTCCTCAAGAATTTTAAGCAGGGATTTATTAACAAAATTGGTCAACTGACCGGTATTTTTGCAAGTGATATTGGAATTGACTTAGGAACTGCAAATACCCTTGTTTACGTCCGTGGTAAAGGGATTGTCCTTGCAGAACCATCGGTTGTTGCAGTTGATTCTATGACAAATGATGTCCTTGCTGTTGGACATAAAGCCAAGGCGATGCTTGGCAAAACGCCTCGTAAAATTCATGCAGTCCGTCCAATGAAAGATGGTGTCATTGCCGATTTTGAAATTGCTGAAGGGATGCTTAAAGCTCTGATTTCTCGGGTGACCCCATCAAGAAGCCTTTTCAGACCTAAGATTTTAATTGCTGTTCCTTCGGGGATTACTGGAGTGGAAAAACGGGCGGTTGAAGACTCTGCTCTACGAGCTGGCGCACAAGAAGTGATCTTGATCGAGGAGCCGATGGCGGCAGCCATTGGTGTTGACCTTCCTGTTCATGAGCCTTCTGCAAATATGATCATCGATGTTGGTGGTGGTACTACTGAAATCGCTATTATCTCACTCGGTGGAATAGTGGAATCCCGTTCGATTCGAATCGCTGGGGACGAATTTGATGAGTGTATCATCAACTATATGCGCCGTACCTATAATCTCATGATTGGTCCTCGGACAGCAGAAGAGATCAAAATGACGATTGGATCAGCTTATCCTCTCGGCGATCATGAGCTTGAAATGGAGGTGCGTGGTCGCGACCAAGTGGCAGGCCTTCCTATTACCAAACGGATCAACTCTGTAGAAATCCGTGAGTGTCTCTCTGAACCAATTCAGCAAATCATTGGTTGTACGAAGGAAACCCTTGAGCGATGTCCCCCTGAACTTGCAGCGGACCTAGTGGAAAGTGGAATGATCTTAGCTGGAGGTGGGGCCCTTATCAAGGGGCTAGATAAGGCACTGATTAAAGAGTCTGGACTTCCCGTCGTTGTTGCAACAAACCCTCTTCTAGCTGTCTGTATGGGAACGGGTAAGGCTCTAGAGTACTTAGAAACTTTCAAAAAAGCAGCAGTATAATTCTCTAATCGTCTATTAGGAGAGTATGGAGATCAACCATACCAAACTTAAATCCTGGATTGATGCGGTTGAGGCTCTTTGTGAGCCTAATTCTATTCAATACTGTGATGGTTCTAAAGAGGAACATGATGCTGTCTGTCAAGAGCTTATCGATCGGGGCGTTTTCGTAAAACTTGCTAAACGGCCTGGCTCTTATTGGTGCCGCTCCGACGAAAAAGATGTAGCAAGGGTTGAAGATCGGACTTTTATTTGCTCTCAAAAAAAAGAAGATGCAGGGCCGACAAATAATTGGGAAGATCCTCTGAAGATTAAGAAAAAGCTCTTGGAGCTTTTTAGAGGATGTATGAAGGGGCGGAGGATGTATGTCATCCCCTTTAGCATGGGCCCTTTTGGTTCACCGCTTTCAGAGATTGGAATCCAAATCACCGATAGCCCTTATGTAGTCGCAAATACCTATATCATGACCCGAATGGGTAAAAAAGCTCTCGAAGTTCTGGGAGATGATGGAGAATTTGTCCCTTGTTTACACTCTGTAGGGGTCCCTTTAGAAGAAGGGATGGAAGATTCATTTTGGCCTTGCCAACCTGATAATAAATATATCGTTCATTTCCCTGAATCGCGAGAAATTTGGTCGTTTGGAAGTGGTTATGGGGGCAATGCCCTTCTTGGGAAAAAGTGTTTAGCTCTCCGAATTGCTTCTGTTAAGGGGCGCGATGAAAAATGGATGGCGGAACATATGCTCATTGTGGGGATTACAAACCCAGAGGGAAAAAAACTCTATTTTACAGGAGCTTTTCCAAGTGCCTGCGGAAAAACCAATCTTGCCATGCTAAAGTCTACCCTTCCGGGGTGGAAGGTTGAATGTGTTGGCGATGATATTGCATGGATGAAAATCGGCTCTGATGGAAGACTGTATGCAATCAATCCAGAAAATGGTTTTTTTGGTGTGGCACCAGGAACTTCTTATCAATCGAACCCCAATGCAATGGAATCGATTAAAACAAATACGATTTTTACCAATGTCGCACTGACCGATGATGGAGATGTTTGGTGGGAAGGGATGACAGAGGTCCCTCCAAAGCATTTAATTGATTGGAGAGGGAGAGATTGGACTCCCGATTCAGAGGAAAAAGCCTCTCATCCCAATGCTCGTTTTACTGCCCCACTCAAACAGTGTCCAGTCACTGATCCAGCACATGAAGATGTTAATGGTGTCCCTATTTCAGGAATTATTTTTGGAGGAAGGCGTGAAAGTGTTGTCCCTCTTGTGATCGAAAGTTTCTCTTGGCAACATGGAACTTTTCTTGGGGCCGCTCTTTCCTCTGAAATGACAGCGGCAGCAGCGGGGAAAGTTGGGAAACTGCGCCATGATCCCTTTGCGATGCTCCCTTTTTGTGGTTATCACATGGGAGACTACTTTGGACATTGGCTCGAGATGGGAAAACTTTTAGGGGATAAAGCACCCAAAATCTATCATGTCAACTGGTTTCGAAAAGGGGATGATGGAAAATTTCTCTGGCCTGGTTTTGGAGAAAATATGCGGGTCTTGAAGTGGATCTTTGAAAGGTGTGAAGGAAGTGGAGAGGGGAGTGAAAGTTTTGTGGGAACTTTTCCGAAAACGTTCGATGCTCCAAAAAAGCTATTCGAAGTGGATCCAGCTGCCTGGAAAAAAGAAGTCAAGGGCCTTCGCGAATACTTTACCCTATTTGGTGATCGTCTTCCTGAAGGGATCAAAGAGGAGTTGGATGGATTAGAGAGGCGCATTTCCTCCTCTTAAGTTCCTTTATGCAAAAGATTGACTGGTTATGGTTTTATATGCGAGCCCTTATACAACGTGTTAAAGAAGCAAAAGTGACAGCCCGAGGCCAAGTTATTGGTGCCATCGGTCCGGGACTTCTCCTTTTTTTGGGGATTCACAAAGAGGATGAAGAATCGAAGATTTCATGGCTTGTAGAAAAGGTCGTCAACCTCCGCATTTTGGAGTAGACAAGCTTAGGCAACGGCTTCGTGAACAACATGGGCAATGGTTCGAATAGTAGGGTTCCCTTTTTTCGAAAAAACTCCCTGGACAGTAGATCGCGCGAGTCTGGTTTTTTTCGATATCTCAGTCTTATTAACACTCAAGTATGCGTCCAAAATTTCAACAAAAGATTCAGGATCATTTTTCTCTAAACATAGGAATAGAGCTAATGCGACCTCCTTTTTCTTTTTAAAAGCACTTGAGGCACGAACTTTTGTTCCTTTATGCTTCTTATTTAATCCGAGAATCGGCATGTCTTCGAAGCAAAAGCCTTGCTTTTTTGATGTCTTTTTCTTGGGCATTTTTCAAACCTCCTAACAGAATAAAAATTGACTCCTTACCCGATCTGTAGAAATATACTCTTATTCCATTTCTCCATCTAAGCTCATAAAGCCCCTGTTTGAGACTCTTAACGTCTCCAAAGTGGTAATCTTCCTCGATCCTATAGAATCGGCTATAAATGGCTTTTTTATAATCTACAGATAATCCAGAAAACCAAGAATCAAACTCCTTAGACTTTCTAATCTCCATTTTCTACCCTTTATTATAACAACTGACTGATATATCAGTCAACTGCAATCCTTAATTTGTTTATAATTAAATGTTTAGCGATCTTTTTTCTCTGTATATCGTATATCTAGAGGTATTCAGGGAACGAGCAATATAGGATACTCCTTTTCCCTTTTTAATTTTGCAATTGGCTCGTTAGGAAAAGAGCTCACTTTCCTTAAAGAAATAAGAGACTTCAATCTTTGCGTTCTCCACGCTATCAGAGCCATGGACAGCATTGGCATCGATCGATTCAGCAAAATCTGCACGAATTGTTCCAGAAGCAGCTTCCTTAGGATTAGTAGCTCCCATCAGGTCGCGATTCTTACGAACTGCATTGTCTCCTTCAAGAACAGAGATGACAACAGGTCCTGAAATCATAAAATCTACGAGGTCTTTAAAGAAAGGGCGCTCTTTATGGACACAATAAAACCCTTCCGCTTCCTCGCGACTTAAGTGTTTCATCTTTGTCGCAATGACTTTGAGTCCTCCTTTTTCAAAGCGGGAGAGAATATCCCCAATGTGATTTTTTTCCACAGCGTCTGGTTTAATAATTGATAAGGTTTGTTCTTTTGTCATTTTTTTCTCCTTGTATATCGGAGAAGTGTAACCTATTCCTATTTAGAAAACAACTTGACAATTTCAAGAAATCTCTTTAAATTTCCTGCCAACGAATCGTTGAGGAGGTTTTCTTATGGAAGTGACTACGACTAAACTTTATGATGATTTTAGGTGTCAACACGAAGGAGGCATTTCCTGTGAGACAATGGAACAAATTCCTGATGATCAACGTGTTGTTATTGATCGTTGTGGGTGTGTGTTCCGCAAAAGCCACCTTGAATCTGACATAAGAAGGCAAATGTTAGACAACGTCCTTCAATGGTTTCAGAGAGGGGGAGAGGTTAGTCCCTTATCTTGTCCGAATCGGGATGGCATTATTGGAGAGACCTATACACCTAGAAATGTCATTTTAGATCTTGGTCGTTATATGGAGATGTGGGAAAAAGCAAAACAATCACCAAAGGCAGATTTTGCTGGATTAATAAATTGCGAGTTTAATACTAGACAATTGGCTCTTATCCCCCCTGAATTAGCACAAGTTCTCAAGGATATTTCACTAGAACAGCAAGGCGATGACTGGTACGGTATGAACTGGTCACAATTTAGTACTAAATGTAGAAAATTACATGAAAAATATCAGCATAATCAATTGAGCTCTGAGAACGTTCAAAGAAAACTGGATTATGATGCACTCAGAAATCTTACATTGCAAAAATGGGAAACTGTTAAAAATAAAGCTTTAGAAGGGATCCGGCAACCAGCTTTTGATGAACAGAGTTGGGGAAGCTTTAAAAAAATGGTGTTTACCGCCCGTTTTATTTATAATGGAGCACTAGCCATCCTATCGTACTATGGACTTTGGGTATTAAAGCTTGGAAATTTTGTCTCTGAGGATACTTATGAGGAAGCTATAGAGGGAAATGTGAAAGATCGGATGGCAATTCTCTTGCTAGAACGGGATGGAATTGGGTATGATCTTCAGGAGCGTCCATTAAAAACTTTTGAATACCACCTGTGGAACTACCTGAATGGTCATTGATTTTTTTAAGATAAGAAGGGTCCTTGTTGCGAAACTTCGCCACCATGGAGATGTCCTTTTATCTAGCCCTGTTTTTTCTACGTTAAGTGAACGTTTCCCCCATTTAGAAATCGACGCTTATATCTACGCAGAAACCCTTCCCATGCTTGAAGGGCATCCTGGAATTTCTGATTTTTTACTCTACGATAAGGGGTGGAAAAAACTCCCTTTTTTCAGACGGTATATCCTTGAGATGAAGCTCCTTAGGAAAATTCGAAAGAAGCGGTATGATCTCGTCATTAATCTGACAGAGGGGGATCGGGGAGCGATTGCTGCTAAGGTATCCCGTGCTCACTATGCTGTAGGGTTTGATCCACAAGGGGATGGAATGAGGGGTAAGAAAAACTGTTATACCCACATCATCAAACATACCCCACGTCCCCGCCACACAGTCGAAAAACAGCTCGATGCCCTTAGGTGTTTAGGGATATTCCCCATTCCGGAAGAAAGAGATCTCACTTTCCATATTCCAGCAAGGGTATCGGATGGCATTGATGAGCTTCTTCCTGAAAACTATATCCTCTTCCATCCTGTTTCTCGGTGGATGTTTAAAACGCTCCCTGTTCAAACGATTGTAGCGGCAATCCGTTATCTTCAAGAAAGGGGAGAGCAAGTTATCCTCACTGCAAGCTCTGACCCTATTGAAAAAGAGATGAATGCTCAAATCGCAAATGAGGCTCCTGGTGTTATCGATCTCTCGGGAAAAATTTCCCTTAAAGAGCTCGGGGCGGTCATTGCAAAGAGCCGTCTCCTTATAACCGTTGATTCGGTTCCTCTTCACCTAGCCAGCGCCCTAAAAAAGCCGGTCATCGCCCTTTTTGGTCCAACCTGTGATCAAAACTGGGGTCCTTGGCGGAATCCCAATGCACGCGTTATCAACATGCCACTCAGTTGTCGCCCCTGTTACCAGCCTGGCTGCGGCGGTTCTGGCAAAAGTGATTGTTTAGAAACCCTTCCCCCATCAAAAATCATCGAAGCGATTCACTCATTCACTCAGGAGCTTGTGAATGCTTAGGGCTCATAAATAACCTCCCTATTTGACTTAAGCAAGAGCAAAGTCGACAGACAATTCGGGAAAGAGTTTTTTGATTTTTGAAATCATTGAGAGGGTCGCATTGCATCTTTTTTCTAACCGTTGGTAACTGTAGATATTTGCCATCCCCAATTTTTTTGCTGCTTGCTTTTGAGTCATTTTCTTTTTGATTCGGTAATAGCGTACCATAAACCCGAAAGCAATCTCGGGATCTACTCCAATACAAACAAGGGAATGTGATCGATCCAATTTTTTATCAGGGAGCGGGGCTAAATATGTAGAATCAGCAGGTTCTTCAAGATACAAATTCAAAGCCTCGAACATATTTTTTTCTAATTCTTTTTTTGTATCACTTTCTGTAATACAGCCTTTGAGTTCGACGCACTCAGCCCAGTATCCACGACCTTCTTTATGAATCTTAAAGTGATAGTGCATTACTTTGCTCCTTTTAGCATTTTTAAAAGGGCGCTTTCTGTCCCTTTTTTTAGTTCTTTATCATAACCGCGCCAAAAAACTCGGCCCTTCAGAGCCGAGATGAAAGGCGCGAAGAGATCACTTTTCAGGTGTTTTTTGACCTTCAATATAGTGTT
>JANQJL010000086.1 GCA_028281675.1 Simkaniaceae bacterium | reverse complement strand
ATCTCCCTGGCTTGCACGAAGCCAGCTTCGTTCTCCGCGCTTCATTTTCAATGAAAATCTTCTGTCCAATTATCACTATTTTAAACTACTTCAGCTATACCTTCGCTTTAACGAATAGAGACTTAACGATCTTTTTTATCTTTTTCCTTGCAAAGGGAGAAACCCTTTGCGCGTCAAAAGATAAGAAATCTCATTTAACCCGTGAATGCGAAGGTAGGTCGTCATTTGGGTTTAAATATCTCGATTGTTTCTTGTATAAAGGGTTTTAAAAGAGGAGTATCTTCGATAAGAGAATCGATGGTTCCGTTCTGAAGAGCAGAAAAAAGATCTTCATCATCGAGGTTGATAAAAGCTTTTCCCGAAAACTCCGCAGAAACAGGATGGTGTTCCCGTTTTGCTTGCCGAATAATCGAAACCTCTTCGGGAAAGATAAGATTCGTAAATGTCGTGGGTATTTTTGTTTTTCGAACATGGGAGATTTCACGTTCTAAGATTTGGAGGCGACCGAGAAGACTTTCTCCTTCAAGATGGCAGGTGCGCATCGATCACCTCATAGGCCGCGGAAGGGGAGATTTGTTCCATACAGAAGGGAGAGAGGCATTTTTTTCGGATGCAGGGTGTGCAGCTGCGGGGTTTTTGGATCACTTCTCCATGGGAGATTTTGTAGGGGCCGCATAGGGTAGGATCGGTCGGGGAAAAAAAGGCTACAGTCGGGGTACCCATCGCAAAAGCAATATGCATGGGTCCTGTATCATTGGTAATAAAGAGATCGAGTTTTTCGATCAGAGCAGCAGTGATCCGGACAGGAAGCTTTCCTGCAACCGACACTGCTCCGGGAATATGGGCCGCAATTTCGCTCGCAAGAGGAGCCTCGGATTTGTCACCTGTAATAATGAGGGTTGCCCCTTTTTCCCTAGTAAGCTTCCGTCCCAGCTCAATGAAATGCTTTGGGTTCCATTGTTTAAATTTATCTTTTGCTCCAGGGTGCATCCCAATAAGAAGAGAATGACTTGGAAGGTAGCTAAAACAAGCATGATTTTCTTCTTCCGTTAAAAAGAGCTCCATTTGTGCAGGGCTGTTTTCGCAGCCACTAATCTTTAGGCGTCGCTCAATTTCATGAATGTGAGTGAGCTTAATCGGATCGGTGAGCAGGTGATCGAGCCCCTTATTAATCCCTACTGTTCCTACAATTTTTGAGGGGCCAGCAAGGGAAACGATGGGGAGGATCGGTCGTTGTGAAAGATGAAAAATATAAGCGGTATCGAATTTCCTTTTGCGAAGAGTAGGAAGGAGTTTTAAGGATGAAAAGAGGGTGGGATTTTTAACGATAAAGATCTCGTCGAGGTTGGGATTGTTGCGGAAAAGGGCTTCTCCAATAGGACTTGTGAGTAGGGTGATGTGCCCCTTAGGATATTTTTTCCGAAGGGCACGGGCAGCGGGGGTTCCCCATAGAGAGTCTCCAAGACCTGTTGTTGAAACAATTAAAATACGGGGATGTTCTCTTCGCGGATGTTTCTTTTTAGGTCCTAAAGCTAAGAGGAGTTTAAATAGGGCATTTTTCATGGTTGGAATTATAGTCGATAAGAATTTAAAGTAAAAATATGAAACATATCTTTAAAGTTATTGGTCTAGACTGCGCTGAAGAAATCTCCATATTAAAAAAAGCTCTTTCAAAACGGGACGGGATTACCGACTTAGAATTTGATGTTTTGAACGCTAAGATGGTTGTCACTTGCGATGATGAGGTTGGTCAAAAAGAGATTATTCAGTGGGTGAAGGAAGGGGGGATGGAAGCCTTTCCTTGGAGTGAAAGGGAAAAGTTGGAAAAAGTAGGGTTTTGGAAAAAACATGGTCGCCTTGTCACCACCATTTTAAGTGGTCTTTTTTTGCTTGTAGCAATTTTCTTTCATGTGAATGAAAGTTCTAGTGCCAATTACTTTTATTTTTTGACGATGCTTTTTGGAGCTTATTTCGTTGTTCCCAAAGCATTGATGGCGGTGAAGCGAATCCAACCCGACATGAACCTCCTTATGATCATTGCGATTGTGGGAGCCATTATCATTGATCAATGGTTTGAGGGGGCAACGGTTGCTTTTCTATTTTCTGTCGCCCTATTACTAGAACATTGGAGCGTTGGAAGAGCTCGTCGGGCCGTTGCAGCACTGATGGATTTAACTCCAACAATGGCCCATGTCATTGATGTGGGAGACAAAGAGGTAGAAGAGGTGGAAATTGGAGCGCGGATTTTGGTTCGGCCTGGGGAAAGGATCCCTCTAGATGGAGTTGTCGATAAGGGGGCGACATCGATTAACCAAGCGCCGATTACAGGAGAATCGATTCCGGTTTTGAAGGAAGTGGGTGATGAAGTCTATGCGGGGACGATTAATGAAGAGGGAGCGATCGAATGCACAGTTACAAAAGATGCAAATGATACAGCCCTTGCACGGATCATTCACTTGGTCGAAGAGGCGCAGTCAAGGCGAGCCCCATCGCAACAATGGGTGGAGAAGTTTTCCAAAATTTATACCCCTATTATGATTTGCATTGCGATCCTTGTCGTCCTTATCCCTCCTCTACTGTTTGATGGGGAGTGGGCTACTTGGTTTTATCGGGCTTTGGTGATCTTAGTGATTGCTTGCCCTTGCGCTCTTGTGATTTCTACGCCGGTAAGTATCGTTTCAGGACTTACGGCGGCAGCGCGAGCTGGCGTTTTGATTAAAGGGGGAATGTTTTTAGAGATGCCTGGAAAGCTCCGTGCTTTAGCCCTTGATAAAACAGGAACACTTACCTTTGGAAAGCCTGAAGTTCAAAAAATTGTCCCTCTTAATGGACATACAGAAGAGGAACTGCTCCAACGGGCAGCAGCACTTGAAGCTCCTAGTGAGCATCCTTTAGCGCGCGCCATCCTTAAATATGCAGCAGAAAAAGGGATCAAGGGAGAGCGAGCCGAGAATTTTCAAATCACTAAAGGGAAAGGGGCAGAAGGAACCTACCAGAGTACCCGCTATTGGATTGGAAGTCACCGTTTCATGCATGAGATGAAGCAAGAAACTCCTGAAATTCATCAAATGGCTCTCGATTTAGAAGATGCGGGTCATTCGATTATTGCTATTGGAAATGATAAACATGTTTGTGGCTTGATGAGTGTTGCGGATCAACCTAGGGAAAACATCAATAAAATTATTCAGGAGATAAAAAATGCTGGTGTTGAACAAATCGTAATGCTCACCGGTGATAATAAACCTGCAGCAGAGGCTATTGCTAAACTAACCGGGGTGGATGAAGTTCAAAGTGAACTACTCCCTGAAGATAAAGTGGAGGCTGTTGAGCATTTAAAGGATAAGTGGAAACTGGTTGCGATGATTGGTGATGGAGTGAATGATGCTCCAGCAATGGCAGCGGCAAATTTTGGAATTGCGATGGGAGCAATGGGAACAGATGCAGCGATTGAAACGGCAGATATTGCTTTAATGGCTGATGATTTATCAAAAGTCCCTTGGTTGATTCGCCATTCCAGACGAACACTCAGCACCATCAAGCAAAATATCACCTTTGCTCTAGGGCTTAAAGCGATCTTCCTCCTCCTCGCCATTGTAGGGATTGCCTCGCTGTGGATGGCAATCGCCGCCGATACAGGAGCCTCTCTTCTAGTTGTCTTTAATGGGCTTCGCCTCTTAAAACCCCAATGACGATTTATCTTTACTTTAAAGTGACACGCGGGAATTCTCATCCCGTTTAGGGGATTGAGATGAAAGCGTGCTATTTACCCTGGCATTCTGTGATATACCGAATAACCGTTTCCGAGGATACTGTACCAGCTGTCCCGACATAGTATGCAGAAG
>JANQJL010000085.1 GCA_028281675.1 Simkaniaceae bacterium | reverse complement strand
CTTTTTTTCTCTCTTCTAGACCTTTATTGTAGATATAGCGACAGGCGCCTGAAAAGTTTGCTAACTGCCCGTATTGCGCCTTCTTTGGTTTGAGTCGATAGAAAAAAGCCTTTCGAATAATCATGTCCATAGTTTACCATTTGGTCTATGTCAATGTCAAATAGAAATTTAAGAAGAGGGAGATCTTGTGTTTTTCTCATCCATGCTCATTTGGTCTTTGTAACGAAATATCGACGCAAAATATTTACCAAGGTAGTATTGAAAGATTTAAGAGAGATTTTTCAAAATATTTGCGAAACTTTTCAAGCAACACTTGTAGAATTTGACGGCGAGTATGACCATGTACATTTGTTAATTCATTATCCTCCAACCCTTGCACTTTCCAGGTTAGTCAACTCTCTTAAAGGGGTTTCTTCTCGGCTCATTCGGAAAAAAGGATATCCATCAATTCAAAAAGCTCTATGGGGAAAGCATTTTTGGTCACCCAGCTATTTTGCAGGAAGTTGTGGTGGATCTTCTATTTCAGCCATTAAACACTATATTGAAGGTCAAAAAACACCTGAAAAGTGATCTCTTCGCGCCTTTCATGATAAAACAGCGTTTATTTTTCTAGCCATAATAATCGGAAGTTGGTAATCGGTATTTTATATAGAGTTGATTTCGCTTGTCCCTTGTAGCGAGTAGAGCTTACATAATATAAACAAGGATTGAAATGAAGAAATTCTTTTTGGTTTCTGGGTTAGCACTTTTATTTACTGGCTGTGCTAGCTACAAAGCGAAAGTAAACCACTAAATTTTCGTTTTTAATTAATCTTGCCGTTTTTCGAGGTTCGAGGGTATAGAATCAATAGAATCAGCCTGAGACTGACTCATCAACCATCTCTGCTCATATTTTTCCCTAGCTTTAATAATCACTTCCCTTAGTTTTCTTTCCAAAATTCCTTGAGGAGGAAGTTCTGTGAAATACTGTGCTACGTGAATACCACTAGCTCTTAGTTGGACTCCAAACCCCTTTACCTTCTACAGCTATCCAGCCGAGCATTGGCAACACATAAGAACAACCAATCCAATAGAATCAACATTTGCAACCATAAGACATCGAACAAAAAGGACGAAAGGCTGTGGCTCAAGAACAGCGACACTATCCATGGTATTCAAGCTATCATTGTCAGCAGAATCAAAATGGAGAAGATTAAGAGGAAGTCGAGAAATAGGGAAGGTCCTAGCAGTAGGGTTAAATTCAAGGATGGAGAAGAAGTAGAAAAAGCAGCTTAGTTGACACAAGGTTCCAAGGGTATGTTTTTGACCTCAGACACAACTTTTGACAATATCTCCAGCTTCGTAAAAATAATGCTTACCAAAAAATTTCTCGTCTCTTTATGATTCCTTTAAAATTCTAAACAGCTTGTTGTAAACTTAAACAGGGAGCAACCCATGGCAGCAGCATCAGGACCCACTAGTCGTTCTCACATTTTGAAAGAAGGAGGATTTATTAAAGAGTCTTTAAACATTGTTAACGACAAAGCTGAGAAAATTCGGTTGTATCGTCTTCCAGATACTAAGGAAGAGACGCTTAAAGTTGCTAAGGAAGCTATCGTGAAAGCAATAAGTGAGAAAGACAGGACATATAATAATGGAAAGATAAGCCAATTTTATGAAAAAGCAAAAACCCATTCTTACCTCCTAAGAGAAGGAGATACGCTTCAACTCCTATCTAAAGAAGAAGCAGATAGGGTTCTTGATCAGTATGGAATTTCTGGGAAAGAAGCTCAAGAGCTTTCTACGAGCGCTCTTGACTTGTTAAAGGAACATAACATCAAAACAGGGGAAGATTTAATTAAGCTTTATAACAACTCTGACGAAGAAAAACGAAAAGGTTTATTCCCTCTTTTCAATATCATGCTGGTGATTTTTCAAAAAAACCGCCCCATTCAAAGCGTTGAAGAGATTAAAACAATCACCCTTTTTGCCACTTGTGATAACGATGCCATTCGAACAGCTGCTTTAGATGCGATGATGCAGTTGTTTGAAGCTGATGGCTTTCAAAATGTAGATTATGGGTATGGGCTGAAATACTTAATTGATAATCTTCCTCCTGAATTTCTTAATACCAATCAACTTAGACTCTTGACGATTTTCGAAAAGCTTACTAATAAGCTCGACAGTTTGCTTCATACGGGGCGCACTGTCAATTCCGAGATAGAACCCTTAATGGCACCTTTGATTTCCATTTCAAGAGCCACGCTAAATTCTGAACTTAAAGGACTTGCAAAAGGAACAAAGGATAACTTTTATAAAAGGCTTAAGCAGTTTTACTACAACGAAGAGTACATCAAAAGAGTTTATTCACTTTCGAAAGAGAAAAATTACCTACTGGAATTTGAATCCATCTGGCCTCTCCAGCACCTAGTACGGGTTCCTTCTAGCGAGCATAAAGCCGTTACATTTATCCGAAAAACAGGTCATGGTTTATATGCAGCACGAAAGCTTGCGGGAGCCCCCGCAAAGGCTTTTGTGGGACTTTTAACACAAGGAACGCTCCCCGATGAGAGTATTATCCCCGATCTTCAGGCAGCCTATAAGCATGGAAAAAAGGCTTTTGGAATCAAGGACATTCCTAGACCTTGGTATGATATGCTAGAGCATACAGAAGAAGCTCTTATTAATCCTGATGTGACAGAAGACACATTGGAAAGCGTCTATCAGGTAGCAATTCAGTATGACCAGATGAGCCACGCGTTTAATGAGGTAATTGCTCACAATCTCAAAAAGGTTATCGGTAAAGATAAAGATGAGGTGAGTTTACAAGAGAACAAGGAATTTGCTTTTGGCTTTGTAGGGCAGCTATCTGACCTTGTAATGGACCACCCAATCAAAACTGTTCGCCATAAAGCGATTGAACTTTTGGAAAGGATTTTTCTTGAGGACAAGCAGTCAAAAGATGTCAGAGTGTTTATTTTGACAACGCTTGAAAATATTATCCAAAAAAAAGACGACACTGAAAATACGCAAAAAGTACAAACTCTTAAAGGGCAACTAGAAAGCCACAATCCTGAACTCAAAGCAATTCCACCTTTTAGAACCTCAAAATACCCATGCTTAACGCTCCTTCCTGATAGCCCACTTCTTTTTAAAGCTGCAAAACAGAAGCTGGGGAGAACAAGTGCTGGCGTGACAGCCCTGCCTTTGAGTGAGTTTATCTTCAATCCTAAAATTGTGACAGAGTATGAAGAGCTCTTTGTTAAAAAAGATTTAAATATTACACACATGCCTGTGGATTATGCGATTCAGCTTGCTCAAGAAGCAAGAACACAGCATGCTCAGCATCAACAGGCGAGTCAAGGAAAAATAAATATAAGTACACGTATTGAATCTCTAACCCGGGTTATTGTTAAAGGAAAAACAACTGTAGACGGAGATCTGAATATTGGTTTTTCGCCCATGAAGAAGGTATGATAGAAACAAAATGAACCTTTAAAAATGGAGAAAGGTAGACATTAAAGGGGATCTGAAGATTGGTGAGAACGCCGGTATAGTAAATATTAATATAGAGGGGCCCAGCTAATAATACCATTGCAGGAGGCGAAGGAAATCGGATCTCAGGAGGGTCTGGAAATTTTATAGGCGCTGGTCGAAATAATATTATTGGAAATGGATAGAAAAGTCTTTGTAAGATGAAACAAGGCCCTTATTAATCTCCACTTACATTAAACTGACCAAGATGAGTTTCAGTGAGCGGATAGCAAAATGTTAACAGCAAACGGCTTTATAAGGATTACACCTCCTTCTTATGGGAAAGAAGATAGTAAATTCAAGATTTATTATCTAGAAGATAGAAGCGTAGAAAAAATAAAAAAAGCAAAAGCAGCAATTCTATTTGAAAGAGATAAAAAAGGATGCACGTATCGAGGAGACTTAGACAATTTTGAAGAAGAAATCAAACAAAAGCGCTACCTTCTTAAAGAGGGAAAGACGATCCAGCTTCTCAGCGGAGAACGGTCAGAAACCCCAGAAAAAGCCCTTGAGCATCGCATAAGCGTTTCTCAAGCAATACTTAACAAGTTCAATGACAAAGTCACCATTGGAAGAGATTTTAATATTAGTGGAGAGCATGTTATTATCCAAATCACTGTCCCTTCTCTCCCTATAGAAAAAGAAAACAAGAAACTCAATGCAAAAGGCGTCAGAAGAGTAATTATAATACCAGGAACAGACCCAGGAGTTGTTAATAGAGAAAAGCCTTTAGACAAAATATATAAGTATTTTAACACCTCTAACGATCGTCAAAAAATATTTTGTATTACAGGGGACTCTGCAAGGGGTAAAAGTGAGCTTGCAAAGATGTATTCTTTAAAATACCAAAAAGAATATTATCATGTTTGGTTTGTGAGGGCTAAGGGGTGGGAATCGGCCTATAAGTCATTTGCTATTGATCTTCAATTATTTAATAACAAATCTATAAAAAAAGAAAAGTTAAACGAAATTGTTTCTAAAGTTCATCAATCATTTGAGAATAATAATGAAAAATCTTTAATTATTTTTGATGGAATAGATGATATGGGGCTACAGGAAAGATTTTTTGAATGCTTTCCTATAGGAACTGATATTTTAGTGACCGCTAAAAAAACCAGAAGACGAAGTCAATGCCTTAATTTATCATTAGATTCTGAGTTTTATTTAACTGAAGATGAAGCTCATAAGATACTTATGTATTATGTACCAAATTCCTCCGAGCAAGCGCGAAAAGCGCTTATTGATCGATTTGGTAGATTACCGGCTGTTTTAAATAAAGCAGGGTGGTATTTACAATCTTGCCCAACATTTCCCATGGAAGATTATCCGCAATTTTTTGATCAACATAAATCAGATCTATTAAAGCCACTATCTTTTGAAGATATGACTCGCAAAGCTATTGATGAAGATCTTGAAGACGTTTTAATTTCTATGAAAATCAACTTATTGCTCACCAAAAAAGAGCACGTAGCATCTTTTAACTTTTTATATTATTTTGCATTTCTTCCTTCTAAAGGAATTCCAAGGGAACTATTGGAAAAGCTTGCTGGAAACAGCTTGGCTCTAAATCGTCTTTTACACTCCCTTTCCAACCTTATCATACAAGAAGTGGGACACCAACAAACGCTTTCAATTCATGATTTATACCAAGAAATTATGTATGAGTGGATTAGAAACGAAAAGAAAGAAGATGAGATTCTCGAAAAATTATCTGAAATTGCTGAAGATTTTGAAGATTACTTATCTGTAAACCTAAACACTACTGCAATGATATATGAGAAAGGGATATCAGTATATCAAAAAACAAATCCTTCTAAGTCTGCACGATATATGCTGAAATTAGGGCTGCTTTATCGTAAGCATGGAGATTACCAACAAGCGTTAGATTTTTGCAAACAGTCCTATGATGTAAACAAAAATCTTGAGGCATTGCATTACACAGGGGTTCTTTTTTTCCTTTTAGGTGAATATAAACAATCTCTTGACACTCACCAGCAAGTCTTACATAAGCTCGATAACATAAAAGATACTAGCAAAATAAAAAGGCACCAAGCCTTAAACAGCATGGGGATTGCTTATTATAAGCTTGGGGATCTAAAAGAAGCAATAGACAAGTATAGTGAAGCTCATTTTGAAGCAATGCAATTGAAGGTAACCCCTCTTGAACGAGCTCCTATGCTCACTAATATGGGGCATTGCCTTTTTGCAATGGGAAACATTGATAAAGCGTTAGAAAACCATCAAGCCGCTCTTAAGATCTGGGATGAGTTTAATCATTCTCTTAGAACACATGCACTAAATGGAATAGGGCGATGTCTTTCCAATCAAAGCCCAAATGAAGCTCTCAAATCTTTTGAGGCATCGCTTGAAGTCCATAAAAGAAGCTTTTCTCCTGAACACCCCGAAATAGCTCGTACTCTAGATGGCAAAGCAGACTGCCTGCTATATCAGAATGAAATTAAAGGTGCGTTGGAACTTTTTGAAAAAGCTCTAAAAATTAGACAAGAGAAACTGTCTAAAAATCATCCAGATACAGCGTATTCGCTATTTGGCTTAGCCAAATGCCATAGTCATCTAAAAGACCCATCTTTAGCAAAAGAATACTTTCAGGAGGCTCTAAAAATTAGAGAAGCAAAACTTGGAAAAGATCATCATCTTACTAAAGAATTAAGATCTTGGCACTGACTGAATATGGGGTATGCCTATCAATGGAACCAAAAAGTTTGGTGCTTGGGACCAAAACCTCATGACTGAATGGCATACCCGTTATCGCGGCCCTTGATTAGCTGGTAGGGTTTCTCATCAAAACAACTGGTTTTTTAGCATCATATGGCTCCTCGTACAAGTCCAAAAGATCTTCCATTCGACAAACATACTCTGCGCTTATTTCCGGGATGCACCAACTCTTTGTTTGCCAAGGCTTGATCTCGTTTTTTTAAGACTCGGCTTACTGTGTCATCCGAAATGAAGTCAATCAGATTCAGCTCAATACATTTTTGGGCGAGAAGCTGCATTGTCCAACATCTCCTCTCCTCTGGTAGGTTACTACAAGCAAGTGCAATTAGATGAGCCTTCTGCTTCCCCTGTAATTTTGTCGGCCTTCCTTTCCGTTTTCTATCAGTTATTGCTTGTTCGAGTCCTTCACAACAGTATTTTCGCACAACATTTTAGACGTGAAAATAAAAGCATTTCAGCTGCGTCGCAATCATTGCTCTTCTCTCATCCTCATGACTTAAGAGCAGAATTTGCATACGAAGATAGTTTCTAATCAGATGTTTACCTCTTTTAAGCCCCTTTCTTAATCTGTTTTCTTCCTCTTTGCTCAGTTTGACTACATGCTTGGTCATAGTTCCTCTCCGTTGATTCGCAAAGACACCTATACAATCATTAAAAATTTTATTGAAGAATAATGCGGTCAGACACTAGTCTTATACCGATTTTTAACCCTAACTTAGGTAATGTGATGTCAGAGATGGTTTGTTTTGCTCCCCAAAAGCCCCACCTTTGTGATATAAATTACATGATATTTTACATAAATGGGATCTTTAACCCTGAAATTGACAAGATTGAGGAAGAGATAATTCCATTAATTAAAAACATATATTCGGGGCTAAACAAATCCTTTAAGGTTGAAGTGCTTCACAACAATACAACACCCAATTTACCTACCCTTGCGCAACAGGTGGTAAGAGGGGATTTGGAGGGAGATAAAAGAGATTCGGCATTTAGTCCAGCAAGCAAAATTGTAGAATATCTGAAAACGTTTCAAAATTCAGTGATAATTATTGGCCATAGCCAAGGCGCAAGTATAATGGACAACGTGTTGGAAAGCCTTAGAAATTACATAGACCGTGTCTATGTTATTTCTATAGGTGGAGTACATTCTATTCAAAATGCTGATAACGTTTGTGAATTCGTACATAGAATGGATTTTCCTGCTCTATTAGCGAGAAAATATCATTTTGAAAAACCTCGCAGGAGTTACTATCAAATATCTGGTAAGTGTCTTGGTTTAGGCTGCCACAGTTCTCATACCTATTTGACGAATGATAGTGTAATAAAGGCAATTCGATCCGCTCTGATAGATATTTCCTGTCGAGGGGATGTGGAGTCAGAGTCAGCAACAACCAGTTAAATTTGCTTTTTAAAAAGCCCATATATGCAAGGTTTTATCCTAAATAGCTGACTCTTTCTGAGGCGTCTTGGACCATCGGGCTAATTCGTGCATTTTGTAGCGGTTTCGTTTGTTAATGGGGTCTAAAGGGGGGGTTGAAGCCCACCCGTATCAAAACGTACGCTAAGGGCCAAAAAAAACAACTTAAGTCTTTATTTATAAAATGCTTATTTCATAAAGTTTTGAAGCCTTGCGTGGAAGCGCGGTCTTCATAAGAATAAAAAGCCTTATGAAAAAGCAAGATCAAATTTTCTCAGCATGTATGTGCAGCTTTATACATTTTATATTAAGCTACTTATAGAACATAACGAAAGTTATGAGACGTTTTAAAAATAAAATTATTGTTTACCACACTTCTTTAATAACGAGTGTGTTATGAGCTTGCGGGTGTCTCTGTCACCGTAAATACCTTCTTTAGCTCTGTATCCAGCCAGTTCTGGAGACTGGGTACAAGATGCAGGAAAGTGGATTTACGGTTGGGGAGGCAGTGGAAATTATGATGTAAGATATTCGAACGGTGGTGAGCATTCGTTCCAACCAGGCTACCAAGGCCAAGCAGTAGATAAAATTAATGGTCTTGGAGGGAATAATTTTTGTTGTTATGTTTTTGCTTGTGTTGCAATAGCAATTACAGCTTGGGTTAACTGGAATACCTTTCAGAACAGATAGAAAGTCTCTTTACAGTTGTTTTTATCTAGATAGCGTGCGTATTTATGTAAAAAAAGCTAAGAAATTCAAATCTTGCCGTTTTTCGAGGTTCTAGGGGATAGGGGCCAAGAAAATATAATTTGCGTAACCGTCACGGACTTAAATCTGAAAGACATTGCGAGGAGGTACAACCCAAAACTAAAGGGTTGGATAAACTACTATGGCAGATACAGTTGATCAGCTAAATCCACAAAAGACTTTAAAATCAAAAATCAAAGCTATGTTAGGAACTGCAGAATTTAGAATGGGATTTTTAACCTGTGACTGGTAAATTTATTTTTTTATGCGCTAGCTCTGATTTTTCTTGACCTTAAAATTCGATTTATGGGTACAATTTCAAGGAATTTATTTAAGCCAAGATGTATTTTTTAGGAGGAACCAATGTCTCAAGCCATCCCCGCTGCTCAACCCTCGTTTGCTTTTGATCCCAGCACTCGTAAGTCTCACACAGCCCATCCCCCTGCTCCCGGCAGCAGTGGCTATATCAGTGATGGAATATCCTCAATGTTACCCGTTACACGTGAAGATGGAAAAATAACTGAAGTGGTTACTGCTTCAACCAATAGGAGAACAGTTAAGGTAACCAATGTGATTCAAGATAGGTCTACCCGCCTTTGGGTGAGGAGGGAGACTATGGTAAGAATTGCTTGGCAATATTCAGCAGTTACGTTGTAAAACCACCGGCTTCAGGTGTTCATAACATTTGTGGTGAGGTTTTTTCACTGGCGCGGCTTCAAAAAGTTGGGAGTCTAAGTAGTGCAAAAGATCCGTTGAAGTGCGAGATGTTTCGGTCTTTGTTCAGAACGTCTGAAATCTCAAAGGGAGCTAAGTTCTTAATGGGATTCTCAGGCAAAAGAGTATTTATTTGGGATTTAACGGAGTTGGATAGACCTGGTAGTGATAGTATAAACGATCGAACGTCTCTGGAAGTAAGGTTCGCTGACATACTGGATATTTTAGAAGTAAAAAAAGGGATTATCGCTATTTCGAAGAACAATGACAGTGGAAGTCTTGAGTTGTGGGATATCAGAAAAGCTCTCGAAACTACTAAAAATATCGCCCCTTCAATAATTTATAGATTAGAGAATGCTACATATCGTCCATTGCACTTTATCAAGTTGCTTGATGATGGAAGAGGCGCTAGTCTCTATGAGGATGGATTTGTGAAGGTGTGGGATCCAACAGGGTTTAAGACGGACTGGAGATTTCACGATTATCACACCAAATATGAGGCTAATGTAAATAATGCTATAGCCTCTTTTTCTTGGGAAACGAGAAAAATCGTTGTTTGTGGGACATATGAACATGATGAGGGTGCAGACGAAAGAAACCCTATTATAGCGGTAGACACCCTCAAACATAAGCATCTTTTTTCGATAGGAAGAACAGAGGGTGTCGAGACTGACTCTTGTAGCTGCATAGCAACAGGAACGATCAATGATAAAAATTATATTGCTGCAGGGATCACATCTCTTGGCCCTAATCTCAAAAGGGTAAGCAGAATTAAAATTTTTAGCGAAGAAGGTGAGTTCGTACAAGAGCTTGGAAGGGAAGAAGAAGAACTTCTTTATTATAAATTCTTATTTTTTGGAAAGGGCGAATTGATAAGCGGAGATAGTAGGGGGAGAGTTGATAGATGGGAAAATATGAAACCAGTGCAGTTCGCCAGAACTGACGCATCAAAATTCTCCTAAAAGACATTTTCTTCGAAAGCTCGGTGAATAAGCAACTTTCTTTTTTTTGATAATCATCTTGCTTGTTGGCTCTATTTGTTTGAGTAATGAGAGCCCCAATTTTCGCAATAATGATAGGTTTGCTGCTGCATTCCAATCATGTTCTTGGCAAGCATCTTCTTGAAAATGAATATCTAATGTTCGATGCAGTTGGTTTTCAATACGCCAATGATCTCTCGATAATTTCAACAAGTGACTGGCCTCCCAGTCTAAGCTTGTAATGTAACATCTCTTTTCAGTTTTAACCTCTCCATCTTGATAGATTTCAGTTTCTACTTGAAAGATATTTTTCAAGCCCTTCCATCGTATACTGCTTCCCATTAAGGCAAGAAAAGAAAACGTAGAGTAAACTGGTATGAAAACAAGGAGCCAAGTTTATGAAGCCAAGGAAATGGGAAGGAAAAACCAAAGCCCGAGCAGTCCTTGAAGGGATCAAGGGAAGAAAAGTAGCCGAAATCTGCAATGATTATCAGATTACCCAAGCGCAGTACTACCAATGGAGAGAACAGTTTCTTTCCAATCTGGACAAGCCATTTGAGGCAAAGAAAGCTAGCTCTCGGGAAGAAAGGTTAAAAGCAGAAAATCAGAAGCTTAAAGCTCTTATAGGAGGGCTTACTCTCGAGTTAAAAAAACCGAAGAAGAGTTGCTATGAAGAGAAAAACATCTCGTGCTGTCGTCGAGAGAAACAAGCCGATTTTAAAGAAAATAGAAGAGCTCAAGAAAGACACCCCTTCTGGGGATACCGAAGGATCTGGGCTTATTTAGTCTATGTAGACCAAGTCATTGTAAACAAAAAACGTGTTTATAATCTCATGAAACAAAACAACTTGCTGGTAACGAAGGAAACAAAGCTGCGAGCAAAAAGAACGCCCTTAAAGTCTAAACCGAAAGCCTCAAAACCTGGAGAGATCTGGGGCACAGACATGACCAAAATCAAAACAGAAATCGGTTGGGTCTACATTTTCATAGTCTTGGACTGGTACAGCAAAAAAGTTGTAGGCAAACAAGTAGGGCTAGCCTCGAAAACAGAAGATTGGTTAGCAGCTCTAGAAGAAGGCCTACAGAAGCAATACCCAGAAGGAGTAAAAGGAAAAAAGCTCAAGCTCGTCTCAGACAACGGTTGTCAACCTAGCTCACATAAGTTTATGAAGAGCTGCAATCACCTTGGCATCGAGCAGATCTTTACCAGCTACAACAATCCCAAAGGAAATGCCGAGACAGAAAGAGCCATCAGAACGATGAAAGAAGAGCTCTTCTGGCTAAAAGAGTGGAAAGGAGTCAAGCAAGTCGAAGATGCACTCAATGACTGGGTAAAAAGCTACAATGCGACATATCTACACTCATCGCTAGGATATAAAACACCTGAGTGGGTAGAAGGCAACTTTAAGCAAGAGGTGGCATGAATATCCCCCTCAACAGCAATCAACAAGGCGAAGCTGTCTCTGACAGCGCAGCCCATTATAAAAAATACTCTCAGTTTTTTCGTTTGCTTAATGGGGGGCATTACACAAATCCTAAATATGCTGAAGCATTAATACGCGGAGCAAAAACATTAAAAGAGAATGGTTATGAGGGGGTAGAATGACCAAAAGGAAGCGAATAGGGGATGTCTTCGAAGTAAAGACTTCAAAAGGTCTGGTATATTTACAGTATACACATGAGTATACAAAACCTCCAAACTGGGGTAGTCTTATACGAATCCTACAGGGTTTTTATAAAACAAGACCGAATCATGACCAATTTTTTGATCTTATTAATCAGCAACATAGGTTTCAAACTTTTTGTTTACTTCAGTCAGCGATAAGGAATGGTGAGGTTTGCTTAGTTGGCAATTTTCCAATACCAGAATTTGCTCAAAAATTCCCAATCTTCAAAGGGAGTAATAACATGCCTAAAACAGATCCAAAAGAAAAGGTTTGGTGGCTATGGAATGGAGAGAAAGAGTGGAAGGTTGGAAAGCTTTCTTTGGAGGAGCAGAAGAAGTATCCTATACATCGACTGTGTGACATAACTGCACTAATCAAAGATATTGAAAGTGGGAAAAGCTTTGCTGACGAACTATGCTAATGTCTTGATAATGAAAGAAAAGGCTTATGAGATATTAAATCGAAAAAATAGATTTTGGAACTGCTCAATGTCGGCTTTGGGTGGAAATTTCGGAAGAAATAGCAGGCAAGTATGTTATTGAGTTTTATAATTACCCAAGGAAGAAATGTTGGGTATTTTCATACGATGAAGCCCTGAAACTCGGCAAACAAGCATTGATAGATTTTAGACCAAAAATAGGTTATCCTAAAAACTTTGAAAAATGATTATGTTTGATGATGAAAAAATATAAAAACTATTTTATAGATATCTTTTTAGATAGACTTGAAGCCGACCTTGAGCAGTTCTAAAATCCACTTTTCCGATTTAATATCTCATAAGCCTTTTCTTTCTGTATCAGCCCTTTAGCAAAGCTTTCTCCCGCCCCATTCGCCGTTTTCAATAGCAGTTACAAGGCCTGTATCATTAAACCCTCCTTTAAATGGATATTTTTTTTGTTCTTCTACAGACAACTCTCCAACCTTCCAAGACTTCTCACCATCCCACAGCCACCATTTTTTTTTCTCTGGATCGATTTTGTGGCTGGTGTTGCTTGACTTAAAGGTTGGAAACTTTTTAGCAAAATCAGGAACGGGAAAATTTCCAACTAACTCAAAAAAACCTAGATTTACAGAGTGATGCACTGGACAAAAAGTTTGGAATCGATGTGGTTTTTTGATAAGATGCGAAAGTTCTTCATTAGAAGGCCTTGTTTTGGAGAACCCTTCAAGAACACGAATAAGGCTTCCTAAAACTGGAGAAGCTTTATTCTCATGGGTGTATTGGACATAGGACAAGCCCTTTGAAGTAGGGATTTCAATCACATCGCCTAATTTTTTCCTCATTCTTCTAATCGCTTTTGGTGGCTTTTTGGCCTTAAGCTGTTTAAAAAATCTTTTGCTCATTTTTCTTCGCTATACCCTATTTCAATGAGAATTTCTCCTCCTCTCTTAATAGCATCGGCGTATTGAGCCGACATTAAGCAGTTCCAAAATCCATTTTTTCGATTTAATATCTCATAAGCCTTTTCTTTCAATATTAAGATATTAGCAAAGTTCGCGTCCTAAACTTTTCCCAGTTTCTATATTCATTATCAAAGCAGGGATATCACAAGCTCCATGGAAAGGATATTTCTTCTGATCTTCTAAAGATAATTTGCCAACTTTCCAAGATTTTTCTCCATCCCAAAGCCACCAGACTTTCTCAATAGAAGGTTTTTTAGGATCAGTATTTGTATTTTTGAAAATAGGAAATTTCTTAACAAAGCTCGGTATTGGGAAATTACCAATCAGCATAACCTCACCCTCTTTTATTCCATGTTGCAAAAAGCAAAAAGTTTGAAATCTATGGGGAAGTTCTACAAGCTTTTCAAGTTCATTACTAGAAGGCCTTGAGTTATAAAAGCCCTGTAAGACGCGAACAAGGCTTCCCCAACTGGGAGGGTTTTTATGTTCGTGCGTATATTGAAAATATGCTAGGCCTTTCGAAGTTTTAACCTCAAAGACATCCCCTATTTTCTTTCGAAAAAGTTTTTTGCCCGTCATTCTATAATATTCT
This sequence comes from Simkaniaceae bacterium, assembly GCA_028281675.1. Lineage (GTDB taxonomy): Bacteria > Chlamydiota > Chlamydiia > Chlamydiales > Simkaniaceae > Neptunichlamydia. The sequence goes on along the minus strand of JANQJL010000085.1, from coordinate 7,618 downwards.
CCATCCCATCATATTCAATTGCCTTGAGGATCTCTAATCCTTTTCTCACAGCCTCAGCTTTTATAGGATTTTTTTCTCCAATGCTATTGATCCTATTTATCAAGGTCCCCCCATTTTTTCCTAATTCATGGAGTTCTATTAAAGCTTGCTCGACAAATCTAGCATCGTTCTTGGGTAAATTTTCAAGCCCAGCAATAGGCTCTATTCTAATGTTTTTATCTCTTAAATGCTCTCTAAATCTCCTGGGTACACTATTGGTAATTCCCACATAGTTTGTTTCTCCTGTTGCCTCATTGAAGGAGCGGTAAACAGAAACGGGCTTCTCAATAGACTTCGGAATGATAGGTTTCATTTGAGAACCCACAACCACGGCAGTTCCGACACCACCCGACTCCAATATACCCAAGAGCGGATCCAAGTCATTTACTTCTATCAAGACAAAGACTTTGTCAAGGCGACCCTGGATATTCTTACTGATTTCCAATAGGAATCATTTGCATGTTTTTTCCACATCAAGTAAAAGTTTATTTTTCCTCAAGCTTGGAGAAGCAAATTGAAACTTGCCAAACTTTTATTCCTCTTTTGTCTTCCCGCCTTCTTTTTCCATACTCCTCTTCATTCTTTCTCACAGCCCCCTCTTGAAAAACCCAAACTCTCCGCTTGGGATCTCCTTTCATATGAAAACCTCACCTACGACAACATCATGTCCTTCATTGACACTATTCAATACGGTGAAGCCTGGGACAATAACTCCAGATGGGCCATTGATGAAGTCATGAACTTCATCACCTTCCTTGCCCGTCAAGGAATTCCCGAATGGGATACCCAAGCCCGAGACGAACTTGAAAATGATATCGCAATGCTCTTTTCGGGTGATGATACAGAATTTGAAAGCGAAAGCTCCTGTTTTTTTTCCTCTCTAAATGAGCAAAAACACAACATCACACCAGCCATTCTCACTTACTCTCAATCCCAACCCGAAGTTCTCTTATGCAAAAGTTGGATGTCCAAAAAGTGGCACAAAACCAAACGGTTCGTCCGAAAACATAAGAAAACCATTATCATCGCATCTGTCGTTGTAGTAGCTACAACTGCAATCATTATAGCAACAGGAGGGGCTGCAACCCCACCAGCTGTCGCTAGTGCTGCTGCGGCAGCTGCCGCAGCCGATAAGCCACGTGTAAACAAGCCAGGTGAAGTTCAGCTTCAAAATGAGCAAGAAGAACCTATCCCCTTGCATGAATCTTTACCACTTAGCTCTATCCCGATTAGCGAACCCTCTACTCCTATTTTATCAGTAGTTGAAAAGCAAGCCCTAGCAGAAACTCTCCGAGAACAATCAAATGTCATCAAAGAAACCCTCTCAGAAGAACTCCCTTCAGAACCTCTAAATATTCTCCCCGATGAGCATCCCATCTTTTGGGACAAAGCATCTGAAAAAGCAAAAACCAAAGGAGCTAACTTTTTTCATGGAGTTACAGAGCTTGCAACAGATATTACTAAAACAATAAGCTATAGTGGTGGGCTGGCAGGTGCTCTCATTAACACTCATGAAGATTCCGTTCATGAAGCCTTTGTCCATGCTCATGAGAACATAGACAAAGCTTTTGGCACTAACCTAGCTTACCCTTATACCCAGCAAGGAAAAGAAGAAATCGCTCAAGTCTATAATAAACTAGGTATCAATCTCGCATCAGACTCAGACGCCATCATAGATATCAAAGGAAAGCTTCCACCAGGAAGCCTAATTGGATCAGCTGCAAAGAATCTTCCAGCTCTTAAAAAAGGAGGGCCTGCTGGCGTAGTAGTTGGTGGAGCCGCTGTTGTAGGTTCACAAATCGGCCCTGTCATCCCTCCAGCTGTTGAAAAACCCGTCACAGTCTATAGAACAACCAACCTACAGACTGGTGAAACAAAATATATTTCTATCTCAGAAGAATTAGAAACCAAAGCTATTGAACAAGCCAAACAAAAAAACATTTTAGTTGAACCTATAAATGGCCTCAAAAACATCTCCAAAACCGAAGCTACAAATGCAGAAAAACATCTAACTAACCTTAAAAGTCTTCCTGAAAATCATCCAGAACGAGCAACCCTCCTCCAAACTCTCGCTAAAACCAATCCTCAACACATAGAGTTCATCCAAAAAGAGCTTAAAAATACAATAACATTAAACGATAACTCTTTATCTGTTAGTATAGATAAACTATTAGAAGCAGGAAAAGCTCCTGATAAAGGTGGCTATAGTAAGGCGGGCAGAAGCTTAACGAAAAAGTCCTATAGAGAAAACTCCATTTTTCCAAGACCAAGCGGTTCTATAGAACAAATAAATAACCAAGGAGAAAAAGTTTTAGAAGAAATTCTAAATCATCCTGAAAAAATAATAACTCATGAAGTTCGGCCAAGATTTGGTGAGGTAATAGAGGTTACTATACCAGAAAATGGTGGAGCAAGGTTTAGTATAAGCGAAGAATTTATATGTTTTATTGAGCCATAGGGCAAATGTTTATGAATGATTTTAAGATAATTACAGCCACCTTGCCAGACAGAGAACATGAAGTAGCAGAAATATGGTATAAAGGTAAATGCTGGGCTGAGGTTTCTCAAGAAAAACTAGGGTGTTTTGATATTGAATTTTATAATCACCCTGAAAATATATGCTGGAAAATTTCATATAATGATGCAGTGAATGCTTTAGAAAAAGCAAAAAATAGATTGTCCAATAATAACAGAAGGAACCCATTTCAATAGAGGTGGTAGTTTCATAGGATTTGTTGAGGCCCAATATAAGCAGTAATATTAGAATTGAACTTTCGAGCAACCTTAACTATGAAGGGATGGTTGTATATATCAGTGCTGAGGATTATGAAATTGCTTTTTCAAGAATAGAGCACGTTAGATCCAAGACATCGCGAGCATTTAGTTAATGTAAAGTGGGCCGATGAAGTAACAAGGATATAACCCACCTCCACGTCCCCAAAATATTCCTCAAGACTGGGAAGTCAAACCTTCTAGCAAAAATGGAGGGATCAAATATTCATTGAAAACTCCCAGAAAAACCGGAGGCATGACAACCCAAGCAGAGGTTAGGGTAATGCCAGCCAACCCCAATAGCCCACAGCCAGGCCACCACACCACCTATGTAATTCATAATGTCAAAGGAAAATATTATGATAAAAAGGGGAATGAAGTATCATTAAAAAGCATTGAAGCGCATATTCCTATCGATGAATATGATTTTTCCAGGATATCTGAATGGGTTCCATATGAATAACAAAAGATATGCAACAGCAAAAGAGTCTAGAGATTTCTTTAAGGGATTTCTAAATATACTACTTATTCTTACGGATGAAGAAAGTCAAAATAATGCTTGGATTAATGGGGACTATAGCAACTATCATTTAGATTTCATTGATATTTGTGAAGCATTTATCTCTCCATGCGAATTGATTATCGACTGGAAAGAGCTTTCTGTTTCACAACATAATGGATTGAAAAAACTTTATGATATGATAGTCAATTACAAAGATAAAAAAGAAAGAAATGGTATTTGGGTACCAAAATCAAATGCTGAAATCGCTCATGATCCAAATTGGCATAAAATCAGAGCCTTTGCAAGAAACATATATAATGACTTAAGCTCTTTACTGCCAAACAAATAAGAGCTTGCGTATAAATTTCCAAAAAACTCTAAAAGAGAACAAAGCCGAATAGAGAAAATAGGAAAGCTTTAGTAAACCAGGAAGTGTGGCTTTACGAGATGCTCCTGAAGCTCATATACCGATAGAAGAATTTGTTTACAGGAGCCACGTAAATGGAAATTAATAGAAAGCAAGTGGTTGAAGGATTTTTACAAAATCTTTATCGCATTTCTAATAAAGAATATCAAAGAAGGATATGGATAGAAGGAGCTGGTCCTGAATGCCATGATTTTGATGAGGCAGCGAATGATTTTTTTGACGATGGCGAACCTATCTTACAAAACTATCAAGATTATGGATTTTCACAAAACCAGTATCGACTTCTAAAAAAGTTTCACGATGAATTCAGAATTTTTGCAGATAACAATGATTTTCCTGAAGAATTCATAGACACGCCTGAATGGGAAAGAATAATAAACTTAGCCAAGGACGTATTGAAAGCATTCGATTACAAAAAAATCCGTTAGAAAGAATTGGAAATCCTCGGAATATCTTAAATTTCAATGTCCTCTAGAATCTCTTTTTTTCACAAAATAGGTGTGAAAACATGCTTTGACATAAAAAGTGATGTTTTGAATAAACTTTAATTTTTTTCTTGGATAGCTTCATGTGGAATAAAATAATCAGGAAGCGCTTCAGTGTTTGTTTCATTCTTCACCTGAAATAAATGCGAAGCACTAGCAATATAAATGTGAGTTAAGCAAAACAATGATGGGTCTTTATAAGAAGCTCCTCCAATATTCGAATGTTGGAAAATAGCATTTTTTAAAACCTCTTCTTCTGGCACTATTGGAGTTGAATCAAACTCCGGATCCCCCCTATTCTCTGGAAATTGAGGATAATGAATGTCACAGGCAAGAACCAAACTAGGAAAATTATAAATCCAAGGAGTCATTCTATGCATGTATGTAAGTCGCTGATCTGAAGTTATCGAACAGCCACCAAAAACAACAACAGGATCATGATTTCTATCAATATAATCGCTCTTAGTAAGAAGTTTAAAACTTCCCTTTTGGTCCCCTATTAAAAAATGGACAATCCTTTTTTTTTCGTTTGAACCTTCCATTACATTGTCATTAACAATCCCAATTTTCCCTCTTTTGGAAATCAGATACGCTAAAGCGATTTGCATTGAATAAAGGCATGAAGAGTAATTAATCCCATTTTTATCAATCCTGATATATTGCTCAGATACATATTGGCCCCAGTAATTTACTGGAATACCGCATGTTTTGATACCTCCTCTTACTGCAACTCCGAGGAAATCTTTAAAAGCACCTACTGCGACATTAGACAATAATTTCTGTAAGGCATGAATCAATCTGTTGCAAAAGTTTACACTAACTGGCGAAATTTTTTGTAAATTTGAAGGCTTTGTTAGCCTCCCTCGATCTGGGTGAATTTCTTTTGTAAACGTGAGCGTATACAAGGAACAGAGATCTAACAATCCTTGGGGTATTAGCTTTACTAAATCACTACACGAAGGGATTTTTTTAGAGTCTGATAAGCATTGAATTTTCTTCCGTAGAAGCATTAGTTGGTTGGAGTAGTTGGGGTGCTTAAGTTGTTCAATTATTTCGAGCGTTATTAGTGCAATGCCATGGCAACAATTAGAGGTTGTATGAGCATCAAATGCACAATAATCAGCTGAAAACAGAGACTCTAAGGTCCTCATAACAAGTTTAAGGAAAAGATCAGCATGATTCTGTGACTTAAGAAAACGATTCCAAGTATTCTTTGAACCAATCCAATTTTTCTTTTGAGAAGGTTCAGGCTTGGAGGGGGCGGCAAAAGAAACTCCATTTTTGCTAGAACCGCTAAAAGCTGTCATAAGAAAAATTCTATTATTTATGGTGGATAATAATAGCACGCTAAAGAAATTAGAGCAACAGGTCTGGTATGGGACAAGAATAAAAAATTCTGTATAGACTTAATCAGGATTATAACCCTCATTATTATTACTCAGCAAAGCGAAAACGACCTCGGTTACAGAAAAAATAGCTATTATTATTAAGCTGGATGCCAAAGTGGAAATATTTTTTGATAGATATTGATCCCTTTTCTCGCTGAATTTTTAACTTTGACTCGCTTTGAACTTCTTGGCTAAGTGCTTTTAGAAACGAGTCAAATTCACAAAATTTATTCAATCATAATTGAGGATCTACCAATTCATCACCAATCCAATTTTTCTTTTGACTCAAGTTAGGGGCGGCCTAGCCAGCGATTTATAGGGAAAAACGGAGAAGTTACTCTGAGTCCAGGACTCTTTGAGTTCCCATTATGTATTCTGCTGAAGGAAAAGCTGCTAGAGGAGAACTGACGACCGGAATGCTTCCTCCACCTGGTTGTTTTTCTAACATAGGTAAAAACGCAAATCCTCTAGACGTGAATCAAAAGAAGTTGTAAGTTGGGCGTTAGAAAAGGGATAATTGAGTATCTAGAGTGAGCAATTGTTGATAATGGTAAATTCTTAGAATACAGAGGATGTTTCGATTAGGGTAAAAGAACAGGTTCAAGATTGCAATCAAAATTTCTGGCATTTAACGTGTATTCAAACAGCCTCCTGGGGACTTCCTGGAATTATCACAAGTCAGATTATCACAAATCAATATGGAATTAACGCAGCAATCCCAGCTATTTTAATTAGCGCTTTCCTTCTCTGGGTTGTTGGAATTTCTATTGTTTCTATGGCTATTGTAAACAGAAGAAATGCCATAGAAAATGCCGAAGACTACATTGGAAAATTGGGTGCTAGGTTTGCAGCTCTAATTTCAATGGCTGGCTTTCCCATTTGGTTCGCCTATCAGATCCAAGGAACAACTAGCACTATTAACAATACGCTTTGTGATAATCAATGTATGGGCACATTTGCAACTAGCTCATGTGGTGCGTTATTAGGAGTGGTTATCGCATTCATTGCTCTTGGTAAAGTCATTCATTTAATCAAAAAACTAAATACATTTTTTTTCCCAGTACTAATCTGTTACTACTTTTATAGCGCATTCTTTTCTGGAAATATTTGTTTTCCAGATGAACTTGAGCTTTCATGGCCATGCGTAGTCGCATATATATCAGTCTTATTTTCTGGAATGGTTAATTTGCCAACATTTTTTCAACATGCCCGCACAAAATATGATTGTTATATTTCTTTAACCCTCATAACAATTATTATTGTTATTTTTCAAGTACTTAGCATTTGGATGAGCCCTGAAGTTTTAAAAGGGTTCCTTTTCAAATTTCCAACAGGCTCATTTTATGGTTCCTTAGTACTGAAGATCTTAAATACTGGCTTTGTTCTTATTCTTTTGATTTGTAGCAATTTAGTTAACCTTTATTTTGCTTACCCAAGCTGGGAGTTGGTTATTCCTAGACTCAAAAAACTTCCTAAATTTTTTATTATAGGTGTAATTGCGACTGGGCTGTATGTTTTAACTAAGGTTTTTCCAGAGATTTACGAGCCAGTCAACAACTTTAACTATACTGCAGACGATTTCATAGCTAACCTAGGAATGGCTCTCGTACTTATTTTTTTAGTTCGGATTATCGTAAGGCACAGACCAAGGCGGATGGAGAAGTTAATCAGCTGTACTTCTTGGTTAGTGGGGTGTGGTGTGACATTATACGCTGAAATGGATAACTTTTCTGCTCCATTACTATCGGGATTATGGGCAACGATACTATTCTTTGGTGTTGCATTCTTTATTGAAGAACCTTTTTGGTCAATTAAAAAGTTAAAGGATGAGATAAAGAAGAAAAAGCCTTAATTATGAATCGTATGTCGAGCCAGCCTCATTAGCACATAGGATGTCTCTAGAAAAGATAGATTCAGTCTTTGACGCATGCACGTGTTGGATAAGGAATGTTTCCGGATTATCCAATGAAAATCCTTCTGATTTAGCAAATGACTTGTAGGTCTC
>JANQJL010000097.1 GCA_028281675.1 Simkaniaceae bacterium | reverse complement strand
TTCTAAGGTTGAGCCTGCAATTGGTTGGCTGAAAGCTGCTCATAAAGGGGGGATTGACAACCTCGAAAAGATCCTCTCGAAAGAGGTCTTCGATCCTATCCGCGAAAACCCCTCCTTTATAAAATTCTTGCAATCTTAAGGATTTTTTATCCGGAAGAAGCCGGCCCTTCCTGGTATGCCTTATCAGGATCTTCTGGCTCAGACTTTTTTTCATTCGGCCATACGCTATCCCAGATTTTGCCGGCAACCCTCGCTCCAACTATAAAGCCACCAACACCTGAAAGACCACCTATTAGAGGTGTTCCAAATATTGTCCCTACGACTGCTCCAACAGCACAAAAAACAAATGGGATCGCAAGAACAAGCCCTTTAAAGAACTTAGTTGCAATGCTATTGGTTTTTTTTGTACTTTTTTCTGATGGATCGTCTCTATGAAGTTCTGCTGTAGAAGCTGCTGAACCTACAGCTCCTCTTGTTACACTCACCATTTTTATATCCTTTTTTTTATTAAAAACTATTAAATATATTCTTTAATTATAACTAATATTTGAATTATATTCAAATAAATATTTAAACATCTTGTAATCAGCGACATAAGATGCCGGTTAAGTCGTTAGCTGTTTGTATTAAGTAATTTAGGATAAAATAAGAGGGAGCGTGGCATGCCCGCCCCCTTTAACCTGAGCTTTGGGTTTAGTTTTGCTCAGCTCGTGAGTGAAATAAATCTAAAATTCAGGTTCTTATTCCGCTTTGAGGGTGTAGAACTTCATCACTTGCCCCTGACGGACGAGGAGGAGAACTCTTTGCCCGGACTTCACATTTTGAAGGGCATCATTGAACTCGGTCACAGCCGTCACCTTTTGGTGGTTCACCGCCATGATAAGGAAGCCTGGCTTGATTCCAGCTTTATCGGCAGGAGAGTTTGGCTCCAGGGACACAACAACAACCCCTTTATCCTCTTGATTGAACTTAAACCGTTGGATATTCTCATTGGTGAGATTATCAACGGAGAAGCCAAGATGGCGGGAAACGGTAGTACTGGAGGTGAGGGTATTGGCGCCATATTCCCCAAGGGTCACAGGGATATTCATGAGCTTTCCGTTTCGATTGATGGTGAGCTCGACCTTTGTTCCAGGAGGAAGGAGGACAACATCATTGCGGAGCTGACCTGGGTTCTTAATGGGATTGCCGTTCATTTTTGTGACAATATCTCCCTGCTTAAGCCCTGATTTTTCTGCTGGTGAACCTTCAACAACGTCAGCGATTAGAGCGCCATGGGTAGTACTTGTGCCAAAGGCTTCAGCGAGGTCTGGATCGATTGGTTGGAGGGAAACGCCGAGGAAGCCTCGAGTGACAACACCATTTTCTACAAGTTGATTCTTGATATTTTGGAGGATGTTGCTGGGGATGGCAAAGCCAATTCCCATATACCCGCCCGATTGAGAAACAATCGCGGTGTTCATCCCTACAACTTTTTTATCAAGGTCAATAAGGGGGCCACCCGAGTTGCCAGGGTTAATGGCAGCGTCGGTTTGGATAAAGTCTTCATAGTCGGTGATTTGAAGTCCTTGCCGTCCTTTAGCGCTAATGATTCCTGCAGAAACACTCGCTTCGAGTGAGAAGGGGTTTCCAATCGCAACAACCCACTCTCCCACTTCAAGGTTGTTGGAGTCGCCAAGCTCTAAATAGGGGTAATTATTGCCATAGGAATCATCCAGCTTGATGACAGCAATATCGGTGTGAGAGTCTCCCCCAACATAAGTTGCTGCCACCTGCCGATTCGATCCATCTTGGAGGAAAACCGTGAGTTTTTTTGCTCCACGTACCACGTGGAGGTTGGTCATGATGTGTCCTTCTTTGGAGATGATGAAACCGGAACCCTGGCTGACCTGTGGTTGAGAGGAGCGTTGCCGAGGCCCTCCAAAAAAGTGAAAAAAGAACTCATCGTTAAACATGCTATTAGGATCGTAGCCTCGCTCCATGCTCCCTTCGGCGCGGATAAAGACAACGGCTGGGGTGCAACTCTTAGCGAGGTCAATAAAGGGTTTTGAAAAAGCTTTTCCTGGAGTTTCTTTATAGCTAGGATATTGTTTTCCATAGGCAAGGGCTTCTTGTTTTGAGGCTACCTCTTTCGCTACTCCATGAGTCGATAATGCTGCTATAAATAAGATCATTCCAGTAAAAAGACACTTCATAATTTCTCCTTATGCGTAGATTCTCAGTTTATCGAAAAGGGCATTTTACTGCAGGTTTTTTTTATTTCATCAATTATACCCTAATTGCAAACCATAAACCATAAGGTGATGGTTTATGGTTCAAGAGGAATAGAGAGACCTAAATCATCTTTTGAATTGCCGCAGTTGACACCGATGACACCGCCATCTAGGTTAAGAAGGGGACCGCCAAATTCACCTGGATTCAAGGGGCAGTCGATAATGAGAAACTCTTTGTTTAGGGAGCTGATCATTGTGCGGCGGACGGAAAGCCATCGCATGGGAAAGCCAGCAATGAGGGCCCACTCGCCAGGGAAGATATCGCGAGAAGAGGCTATTTCTAGATAGGGAAAGTGATCCCCTGGAATTTGGAGGAGGGCGATATCGGTTTCAGGAGTCCCTGAGAGGAGCGTTGCGGGATAGTAATGGTTATGGTGCTCCACAATAATGTTTTCCAAATCTTTCAGGGGGTGATAGAGGGTAAGGATTTCTCCATCGGAGGAGATGAAAAAGCCGGCCTGTTTTTTTTCATCTGTATGGATACGGACCGTGGCAGCAAAGGCTTTTTTTGCAGGGAGGATGAAAGGACTGCTAAAAAGAGAAAGGTTAAATAGTAGAAACGTTAAGATCTGGGTTTTCATTTTGGATTAAATTTTCTCCTGCAAATGTGATTTTTATCCCTTGGCTTCCTTTGAGATGTTTTTCCGTAGCTTTTTTCACTTCTTCTTTGGAGGTGTTAATAAGGTGGTCACGAAAATCTTGTCGAATTTCTTTGGTATGTCCTTCACGGAAGTGGGCATACCCTACGGCAGCCCTTGATTCAGGAGAGACAGGGTTATCCAGATCTTGAATAATTCCAAGCTTTGCTTCTGTTAATTCCCGGTCGGTAAATTTCCCTTCCGCAAGCCTTTTGATCCCCTCTTCAAAGGCCTGGTAGGTTTCTGCAATGTGGGGATCGCGGTGAGAGTAGAAGTAGTAGTTTCCAGAAATTGGACTGTAGTTAGCTCCTGTTCCATAAGCGCCCCCTTGTTCCCGCACTTTTTTATGGAGGAATGTGTTTTCCATAAGGTCTGTTGAAATGCTGAGTGCTGGAGCGTCGTGGTCATGGAGCGTTGCTGTTGAAAGACCATAGGATGAGAAGGCAACAGGGGAAGAAATGATCCGAGCCTCTGAGGGGACAGAAGGGGGAAGGGTTAAATCCTCCCAAGGAATAAAGGGTTTTGTTGGAAGCTCATTTAAAAAGTAAAACTTCTCCTTCACTAAAGTGTGGTACTGATTGCTATCGCAACTTAAGATTAGATGGGGAGAGGTCAAATGAAAAAGAGCAGTATTTAGAGCTTTTAATTTTTCTATGATCTCAGGAAGTTTTGTGTCAATCTCACTTATGAGCTTTCGAATAAATTGGAAATAGGGGAGGCCGTTTAAGAGTTCTCCAACGTAAGCACCTTGAGTGTAAGGGGATACCGATTTTTGAACGGCATAGGACATGGCGCTGCGATTGATTCTATTCTCGAGAGAGGTGTGGATTTGTAAGATGAGCTCTTTGATCCGGGCATGATCGGTTAGATCAACGCCACGGCAGACATCGATAAAGAGTTTAAAAAGTTTGTCCAAGTTTCGGTTAAGGGCTTTTCCTTTAAGGCCAAAAGCAGGTTTAAGGAGATTGGGGTCACTGACTTGGGGATAAAGATTTAAAGAAGCACTAAAATCGCCGAGATAAGCATTGATAAACCCAAGATTTTCTCGGTAATCTCTTTTTCCCGCGCCGAGCTCTGAAAGGATTGAAGTGAAAAGTTGCAAATAGGGGATATCCTCACGGCTCATTTTTGGGAGGTCGAAGAGGACCTTTGCATAGACGATATGGTTGGTGAAACAGTCATGATGGAAAACGGTGAGCTGATCAGCTTGTTCATGTGATAAGCGAAAATCCTGAGCTTCTTTAGGAACATCTGTCAAGCCGATTTTCGGGAGGCATTCAATCGACTGACTCTCGGTTTTTTCCTGGAACTTTTCAAGGGCAATTGTTTCCTTTTTAATCGCCTCTTTTTCCTCTTTCGACAGAGATTTTTCAATCTCCTTGAGACGTTTTTTTTCCTCTTCCTCTTCTTTCTTTTCAAGGGTTGAATCAGGAGAGAAAATGTAGGTAAGGAAGTGGGGATTATCAAGGAGGTATTTTTTAATGAGTCCAGGGAGATATCCCGGCTCTTTCACCAGCGTTTGCAATTTTTTAAACTGGGTATAAATCGAGAGGGAATTTTCAGGAGGGCATCCATGCTGCATCGAAAGAACAGAGCGGAAAAAGAGGGTCAGTCCAAAGGGGCCATGATCACCAGTAATTTCGAGTCTTGAAAACTCTAGCTGATGAATTGCCGCTTCGACTTGCTTTTCATCGATCCCTTTATCGCAGATTTCTTCAAGGGTTTTTAGCATTAACGCTTTGATCGCATCAATACTGTTTTCCTTGCAGCCACGGCAGATAATGATATAGGGGATTTCAGACATCTCCGTATCGAGATATCCATCGGCCTGGGTACAAAGCTTAGACTTTAAAAGAGCATGCTTCAGTGGGGAGGCATCGGTCTCCATCAATATCGAATCGATAACTGCTAGGGCTAAGGCATCTTCTTGATTTTCTACAGAGGTGGTAAGCCAGGAAAAAGCGACAAAATCTTGTCCCTCTTTAGCAGGGTAACACCCTTGTTTAACAACTGGCTTTTTAAACCGTTTTTGCTTGGGGATTTTTTCAAGGGGAGGGAGTTTTTCCGCCCCTTTAAGGGCATTTTTAGAGATAAAATCGAGATGCTTTTCTAGGGGGAAGTTGCCATAAAAGAAAAAGATGCACCGACTGGGGTGGTAATAAGTCGCATGAAAATCCTTTAATCCTTGATAGGTTAGATTGGGGATCTCAAAGGGATCTCCACCTGAATTAAAGGCATAGGTCAAGTCAGGGGTTAAATATTTTGTGATTTCATGCCATAAGCGAGTCTCAGGGTTCGAGAGGCTCCCTTTCATTTCATTATAGACAACACCCTTGTACATCAAGTCGGGATCAAACTCGAAACGGTGCCCTTCTTGTAAAAAGCTAAGCTCTTTCAGCTCCGGATAAAAGACTGCGTCTAAATAGACCTCAAACAAATTGTAGAAGTCCTTTTCAACCTGCGATGCTGCAGGGTAACAGGTGAAGTCGGCCCCTGTCATTGCATTCATAAAAGTATTCAAGCTTCTGCGCGCCATAGAGAAAAAAGGATCTTTCACAGGAAATTTTTTCGAACCACACAAAACGGTATGTTCCAAGATGTGGGCGACCCCTGTTGAGTCACTCGGCAACGTCTGCAGCGATAGACAAAATAAATTTTCAGGGTCATCAGCTTCTAAGTGCATCACCCGAGCCCCTGTTGGGCCGTGGGTGAGCTCATAAAGAATCATCTGCAACTCTTCAATCGGAAAGACTTTTGTATAGGTAAATTCTTTGTGGGTGTCCCCAACCTGACATTTTGGATCTAAATTCATAGGGGCATGTTAATCCATTTAAAAATTAAGGGAAAGATCCTAAATAGTCTTCATAGGGAAGAATTTGGATATGTTCTAAATAGGGGCGTTTTTTTCCTTGATAGAGGAGGCAAGCTTTGTCACCTTGCTCTATGATACTTTCAATGGGTTTTAGCATTTTTGGGTGAAAAGTCTCTGAGGTTTTTATCAAGATAAAGAAAACCTGGCCCTTTAGGGCCGGGTAGTTTAACGCCATTTTGGGAGGGGTATGAAGCCCCTCCCCAAAACGATTCCCCGTCCTTTAGGGCGGGGTTCACCAGGTCAGGCTTGCTGACGACTGGTACTCAGTGACCCGCGTTTCGAAGAAGTTTTTCTCCTTTCCGAGATCGATGGTTTCACTCATCCAGGGGAAGGGGTTTTTAGAACTGTATTGGGTTTTGAGGCCAATACGCTCAAGGCGGCGATCAGCGATGTATTGGGCATACTCACGGAACATGGGAGCTGTGAGGCCAAGGATTCCCTTGGGGAGGCAATCTTGGGCGTATTGAATCTCCAGTTCCACCGCTTCTCGAACCTTTTCAATAGTGTACTTTTGGAAGGAGGGAGACCAAAGATCGGGGTTTTCTTCTTTTATTCCGTTAATCAGGTCGATTCCAAAGTTAAGGTGGACTGTTTCATCGCGGAGGATGTACTGGAACTGTTCCCCAATTCCAGTCATCTTGTTTTGGCGGTGAAGAGAGAGGATCATTGCAAACCCACTATAGAAGAAAATCCCTTCCATAATGATGTAGAAACCAATCATATTTTCAAGGAACTTTTGAGCTCCGTCTTGTGTCTGTGTGGTGAAGTTGTCGGCAAGGACGTCTTCGGTAAGTTTCATCTCAAACTTGTCTTTATCATGGATTGAGGCGATCTCATTATACATGTTAAAGATTTCCCCTTCTTCAAGGTTGAGTGACTCAACGATATAGTGAAAGGTATGAGTATGGATCGCTTCTTCAAAGGCTTGCCGGAGAAGGTACTGACGGCACTCGGGGTTAGTGACATATTTATAAATCGCCAAGGTAATGTTGTTGGCAACGAGACTTTCAGCAGTGCTAAAGAAGCCGAGGTTTCTCATAATGACAAGGCGCTCTGGCTCGGAAAGTCCTTTTGACTTCCAGATCTCAATATCCTTAGACATCGGAACCTCTGTGGGCATCCAATGGTTTGCACAACCGTTGAGGTAATGTTCCCATGCCCACTTATATTTAAGAGGCATGAGTTGGTTGACATCGACTGTAGTGCAGTTAATCAGTCTTTTTTCTGAGGCTTTCGCTCTCTTTTCCATATTAATTCTCCTTATTATTGGCAGCTCTCGCAACCCTCTTCGAGGTTGCAGACAGGGACTGAGGGTTCTTTGTTACGATCAATCTTCACCCTTGCGGAAGGGGATTCGTTTTTCATCCAGCGGGGCTGGAGGGAACGTTTATTAATATCGAGAGTGGACTTCTCGATTTGCGTCGCACCAAGGGTGCGGCAGTAGTAAGTGGTTTTGATCCCTTTACTCCAAGCAAAGAGATACATGTTGTGCAGCTTTTTACCACTTGGCTCTGCGAGATAAAGATTGAGCGACTGCGACTGGTCGATCCACTTTTGCCTTCTAGCACCACACTCAATGATCCATTCAGAGTCAATTTCAAAACAGGTGAGATACTGCTTTTTGATCTCTTCAGGAATCCGATCGATTTCAAGGACGGAACCATCAAAGTATTTGAGGTCGTCGATCATTTGATCATCCCAAATTTTGAGCTCTTTAAGCTTCTCAACAAGGTAAGGGTTGCTAAAGGTGAATTCTCCAGAAAGATTTGATTTAACATAGAGATTTTTATAGTTGGGCTCAATCGATGGAGTAACCCCAGCAATATTTGCAATCGTTGCTGTTGGAGCAATCGCCATTACGTTACTATTGCGCATCCCATGTTTACGGATCGATTCACGTACCTTATCCCAGTTCATTGAAGTCGAGCGATCCATTTCAACCTTTTCACCCCGCTCTTTTTCTAAAAAGTCGATGGTGTCAATAGGGAGAAGGCCCCTTTCCCACTTAGACCCTTTATAGCTAGGGTAAGGGTTCCGTTCTTTAGCCAGTTCACTCGAATAGAGGAGGGCATAATATGAGATCATCTCCATACTCTTATCAGCAAACTCAACCGCTTCATGACTTGCATAGCTAATCCCTAAAATATTGAGGGCATCTTGGAAACCCATAAGTCCGATCCCAATGGCGCGGTGTGCCATGTTTGCATTTTTTGTTTCAGGGATTGGATAGAAGTTAACATCGATGACGTTGTCAAGCATCCGAATAGCGGTATGAATGGTTTTCGAGAGTTTTTTTTCATCCAGTCCTTTTTCTGTGACATGTTCGGCAAGGTTGATTGAGCCAAGGTTACAAACCGCTGTCTCTTCTTTTGAAGTGTTCAAAAGGATTTCGGTGCAGAGATTTGAGCTGTGGACAACACCCACATGATCTTGGGGAGAACGGATGTTCGATGGGTCTTTAAAGGTGATCCAAGGGTGCCCTGTTTCAAAGAGCATGCTAAGCATTTTTCGCCAGAGTCCCATGGCTTCTACCCGCTTCCATAGGGTGATTTTCCCCTGATCAGCCATCTTTTCATACTCGACATAGCGTTTCTCAAACGCCTTCCCATAAAGATCATGAAGATCAGGGACTTCATTGGGACTAAAGAGGGTCCACGAGCCATTTTCTTTAACCCGCTTCATGAAAAGATCGGGGATCCAGTTAGCTGTGTTCATATCATGAGTCCGGCGGCGCTCATCCCCTGTATTTTTCCGAAGCTCAATGAAGTCTTCGATATCGATATGCCATGTTTCTAAGTAGGCACACATCGCTCCTTTTCGTTTCCCCCCTTGGTTGACAGCAACAGCGGTATCATTCGCCACTTTAAGGAAGGGGATAATCCCTTGGCTTTGTCCATTAGTCCCTTTAATTTTAGCGCCGGTACCACGGACATTTGACCAGTCGTTTCCAAGTCCTCCTGCCCATTTAGAGAGTTGGGCATCATCAGAGATGATTTTGAAGATGTGTTCGAGATCATCCATCACAGTTGAAAGGTAGCAAGAGCTAAGTTGTGAATGGGTTGCTCCAGAATTAAAGAGGGTGGGTGTTGCTGAGAGATAGCTATGTTTAGAGAGGACCTCATAAAACTCAAGAGTGTGTTTAGTCTTTTCTTCTTCTTGAATCGCAAGCCCCATGGCAACGCGCATCCAAAAAATCTGTGGTGTTTCTAAGCGGCGTCCCTCTTCGTGAATAAAGTAGCGGTCATAAAGGGTTTGAAGACCTAAGTATTGAAACTTATCATCCCTCTCGAGTTTCATCGCCTTTCCAAGGGCGTCTAAGTCAAACTTAGCAAGTTCAGGGGAGATTTGCTTAAGCTTTATCCCATGAGCGATGTACTTTTTAAAGTAGACTTGATGCTTTTTCGAAATATCCTGATCTAAGCTATCTGCTCCAAGTACTTCTCTATATAAGACATCGAGAAGGAGGCGAGCAGAGATCCTTGCATAACTATTATCTTTTTCAATCTTTGCCTTTGCTGCCATGATGAGTGCTTGGTCAATTTCTTCTTCCTTAATCCCTTCGTAGAAATTGGTTAGAGCGCTTTCTAAAAGGACATCGGGGGAAACGATTTTTTCAAAGCCACGGCAAGCATGGTCAAGACGGTCTAAAAGTTCTGTTTCCGTGACAGTTTTCTTTTCCCCCTTTGCATTTTCCACATCGAACTTTCGCTCGCCATCTTTTGCTTTGCGACGTTTCTTTTTAGCTACCTGAGGAAGAGCTACAATTTGCTCTCCTTTTTCTGCGCGGTAAAGGATGTAACTTTTAGCCGCTTGGAAATAGCCGGCGCGCATGAGAGCTTCTTCGACTAAGTTTTGGATATGATGAACATGAAGCTCTTCCGTTTTAGCAAGACAAATAGCATCCCCAACAACTTGTTGCGACAAGGTATTTACAATAGAGATGATTTCATCAGGAGTTTTCCCCTCCACTTGATTAATCCGTCGGAAGATCTTTTCAATCGATGCAGCGATCTTGATCGGGTTGAAACGGACGGGGGGTTCACTATCTTTTCGGATAATTTTAAAATTACGAGGATCATCTCCTCTCATCTCTTTGTGATGATCTCTATAGATAATATAGTCGCGGGCCACATCGTGATGACCATTTTTCATCAGAGTCACTTCAACTAAATCTTGGATCCCTTCTACCGTTAGCGAAATATTTTTTGATGCTAAGTTAAAAAGTTGTTCCACCACCTGATTCGTTACATCATCAGAAATCTTTATAAACTCTTCAGCTAGGGGAGTTTCTTTATCCAATTTTTTAGTATCGCGAAAAGCCGCCTCAATTGCTTTAAAGATCCGCTCTTTTCGGAAAGGGACAATTGTTCCATTCCGTTTCATCACAGTGAAAGTATTTTCACCCGCTGCGACGTTCCCATTCAAAATTTCTTTTTTAACAGAGCTGAGCATTTCTTTAGAATTATTAGACGCTTTAGACTCTGATTTTGCCATATTAATACCTCATTTATAAGCTAAATTCTTAATAACTTAGATTTTCTGTAAATTAACACTTTCTACTACATCTAGTATTCAATTCCCCACTCTACCCACCATATATTGTAGTTGGAATTCTTAAGTCTACAAAAAAGTGTGTCAAAAAGCAAAAAAAATTTCAGAAAATTTTCAGCCCCAAGAAGGCCAAGTGATTAAGGAATTTTTTTTGTTAGAACTTTGTACGTTTTTTGACTTCCGGAGCAAGATGTTTTTAATTTGAGTGGAATGGTCAAATGGCCGTTTCTGAAAATTAAAAATCATTCTGATTCATTGGAACCACTGGGGAGGTGCAGTCAAAAAATGTACAAAGTCGAGCTCAAGAACCTATCGAAAAAGTTTTGTTTATGGTAAAGTCAGGTGCATGAAGCAATTTTATCTTCTACCAAATATTATTACTGCTTTTGGACTTTCGTGTGGACTCTTTGTAATTTTCAAAGTAAACATGACAGAACCTGGAACTGGAACCTATGAACTCCTTTATTCCTCTGCACTTCTCCTTCTTTTAGCAGCCTTTGCCGATCTTTTAGATGGAGCTGTTGCTCGAGCGATTCGGGCTGAGAGTGAGTTTGGTTCGATGTTTGATTCACTCGCTGATGCTGTTTCTTTTGGTGTGGCCCCCTCCGTCCTTTTTTTAAAAAGTCTATCCCTTGAGCCAGCAACAGGCCTTTCCTTTTTTGCTGTGGTTGGAGCAATGCTTTATACCATTAGCGGGGTTCTTCGTTTAGTCCGTTTTAATGTGAAAGCTCATGAAGTCAAAATAGATAAAAGTGCCGTTCAATCCTACAAAAAGAATTTTACAGGACTCCCCATTCCCGCTTCTGCAGCAGGAGCAATTTCGGTTAACCTCTTTCTTCATTCGGTTTTTGCTAAAGATTGGATCCCCATGTCTTATACTGTGCGAGCCATTACCCTCACTTGCTTTATGATCCTCCTTGGCTATCTGATGATCAGCAAATGGAAATTCCCCAGTCTAAAGACCCTCCATTTCCGCATTCCCTCTTTCCATCTCATCTTCTTTACCGTTCTTCTCGCCATCTTCATCCTTTACGGTATTTTCTACTATCTACCCCTTGTCCTTCTTGTTTGTTCTCTGGGATATATCCTTATTGGGTGTATCCTCACCATCATCCGCTTGATCGCTGGTAAGAAATCTAAAACCCTCGTAGACTTTGAAATCGAAGACGATAAAGATTAATGGTCAGCTCAAAAAGATTACTTATCTTTTTTTAGGAGAAAGAAAATTGTCAACATAGCGGTAAATGATAAGATAGCAGTCAGAATCATCCCAAAGTGGAACCCGTGGAGGAAAGAGTCTTTAAAGATTTCAATGAACTTCTGGTCGATTGCAGGGGTTTGCTGACTGAGAAATTCATTTAGCCTCTTAGGATAGGATAAAAGAGATTGCACTTTGTTAATGGTTTCAGGAGAAATATTGAGCTGTTGAGACTTGGCTAAGTCATTGTAGCGGTGTTTCTCTGCCACCCGAAAAATGGTTCCAGCAAGAGCGATCCCAATAGACCCCCCTGTCTCTTGAACTGTTGTGATAGCTCCTGATGCTAAACCAGACTGACTCCGTGGCAATGCAGAGATTCCCAAAGAAGTTCCTGGAGCCCAAAGGATCGCTTGCCCAGTTCCAAATATCATTAGGATAATACAAATTACAATGATGGAGACAGAAGCACCGATTAAAATGAATGAGACCATCGAAATGAAGACAAGTAAGAGGCCACCTGGAATGAGCTTTCGTTTGTCAATGTGATCTCCTGCTGATCCGGCAAAGCGAGAAAAGATTGCGAAGGGGACCCCAGCAGCAAGGAGGACCAATCCAGACATCCAAGGGGCTTCGTTTCTGTAGTTTTGCAAGTAGAGAGGCATGAGGAAAAAAGTTGCCCAGAACATAAAACACCCAGAAAAAATAGCAAGAGACCCTGCAGTAAACCGCCGGTTTTTGAAAAAAGAGAACTCGATGAGGGGAAGTTCAGTCCGTTTTTCGACAAAATAAAAGATAATCAAAAGGATGATAGCTGCTCCGAAACAGGGTAAAATAGCAGGATGAGTCCACCCCCAATCTGGAGCTTGGATGACAGCAAAAATAAAGGATCCTAAACCCAAGATAAAGATGATGAGTCCTTTGATATCGAGGTGAGGAGGGTTTTCTTCATTTTTGGATTCAACAGCAAAGGTTTTCACCAGAATAAAGCTCACAATTGTAACGGGGATGTTGATGTAAAAAATCCAACTCCAATGAAGAAAGGAAACTATGATTCCCCCTAATACAAGGCCTAGAATAAGGCCAATTCCAGCAAGGGTAGACCAAATGCCCATCGCTTTCCCATGTTGATTCTCAGGGAATGCATGTGCAAGGAGAGCTTGAGATGTGGGCAGGAGCATGCCAAGTCCAATCCCTTGAAAAGCTCGCGCTATAATTAACCAAAAAGCGGTGGGAGACAGAGCTGCACCCAAAGAGGATAAAGCAAAAATCAATAGTCCCAGGGTAAAAATGCGGCGCCGTCCATAGATATCCCCAAGCTTTCCCATGGCAACAAGAAAAGTAGTCATGAAAAGACCAAAGGAATTCATAATCCATTGAAGCTCTCCAACAGTTGCCCCCAAACTTTTTTGAATCGCGGGAAGCGCATTTTGAACAATCGACCAGTCTGTGGTTCCAATTAAAATGCCTAAACCAATTCCTATAGTGCACCAAAAGTGGGAGCTAGGTTTCTTCTCGATCTGCTTTTCCTGTTGATTTTACTTTTTCTTTAATTAATAGAAAAATGAACAATAAAAGAGAAGTGATTAGATTCTCTCCTTGCGCGCAATGAGAGAATAGAGTCTCAGTGGTGATGGAACTTGGGTTTAAACAAAGAATCGTTTTTAATAGGGACATGGAATACTTAACGGCTCTATTTCCTGCAATTCTTGCCATTTTCTTTTATGTGAAATGGCAGAAGGTCCGGGAAGAAAACATTTATTTGAAAGCTCGAGAAGTTGAGCAGAAGCGCTCGATGGAAGAGAAGTTAGCCCTCCTTGATGTGACACAGGAGAAATTGTCTCAGGCATTTAAGGCTCTTTCGATTGAAGCGCTAGAGAAGAGCAATACCTCTTTTTTGCAACTGGCCAAGGAGACTCTTGGAAAGTTTCAGGAGAAGGCAAAAGGGGATTTGGATAGGCGGCAAGAATCGATCGAGCATGTTTTGAAGCCGGTAAAAGAGTCTCTTAGCAAACTCGATAAAGGGATGCACGAGATTGAAAAAGAGCGGAAAGGGGAGCAAGAGTCATTAAAAGCGCAGCTTAAGATGATGACCGATGCTGAAAAAGAGCTTCGGAAGGAGACCTCAACTTTAGTGAAAGCTCTTCGAAAGCCGATTGTAAGGGGGCGGTGGGGAGAGATGCAGCTCAAACGTGTTGTTGAGCTTGCAGGAATGGTCAATCACTGTGATTTTTATGAGCAGGAGACAGCGGATTCAGGGCAGATCCGTCCTGATGTGATTGTCCGCCTTCCAGGTGACAAGCAGGTCATTGTTGATGCGAAAACGCCATGTGATGCTTACCTTGAAGCGATTCAATCCGATGTCCAAGATATCAAAGAAAAGAAGATGAAACATCATGCCCGGCAGGTGCGGCAACATGTGATGGCTCTTGGGAGAAAAGCTTACTGGCAAAGCTTTCAGCCGACACCGGAATTTGTTGTTTTATTTATCCCTTCCGATAACTTTTTTAGTTCTGCCTTGGAGTTTGATCCCTCCTTAATAGAGATAGGGGTTGAGCAAGGGGTGATCATTGCTACACCGACAACACTTATTGGTCTTCTCAGGGCGATTGCCTATGGATGGAAACAGGAAAAACTTTCTCTTCATGCTGAAGAGGTGAGCAAATTGGGGCATGAACTCTATAAAAGGATCACCGACATGGGTGAGCATTGGAGCAAAGTGGGGCGGAGTCTTGCAAGCTCTGTTGATGCCTACAATAAGGCTGTTGGTTCTCTTGAATCGCGCGTTTTAGTCTCTGCAAGAAAGTTTAAGGAAATGGGAGCGGCTGCACGTTCTTTAGAACTAGAAACTTTAGAAGGGGTCGACCGTATCCCTCGCGAGATTCAGGCACCTGAGATGAAATTAGCACTGGATACAGCAGAGGATTCTGACTAGGCAGTGTTTGGAAATTGCTTTCGAAACTGGAAAAAGATCCTTCATCAAGATAAAGAAAACCTGGCCCTTTAGGGCCGGGTAGTTTAACGCCATTTTGGGAGGGGTACGAAGCCCCTCCCCAAAACGATTCCCCGTCCTTTAG